>NZ_JBHSPR010000003.1:0-13472 GCF_042658085.1 Plantactinospora solaniradicis
GGCCAGGTCATCCACCTCACCCGCGGTCAGCACCGGCAACTGCGACAACCGCCGACCCGCATCCGCCGCCACCGCGGTCAGCACCGTCGTCAGATGCCCGGCGAGCCGATCGATGGTGGAACGGTCGAACAGCGCGGTGCTGTAGTGCAGCAGCCCGACGAGATCGTCGCCGCGCTCGGTGAAGCGCAGGGTCAGGTCGAACTGGGACTCCGGAACGTGGACGTGGAACGGCTCGGCGTCGAGACCGGCCAGCGAGACCCGCTCGTCCCCGACCCGGTCGATCGTGAACATCACCTGGAACAGCGGGTTCCGGTCACGTTGCCGGGCCGGCCGGACCGCCTGGACAACCTGCTCGAACGGCACGTCCTGGTGGGCGTAGGCGCCCAGCGCCGCACGCCGGACCCGGTCGAGGAGCTCGGCGAAGGTCGGATCGCCGGACAGGTCGGTCCGCATGACGAGGGTATTGACGAAGAACCCGACGATGTCCTCGACCTCGGCCCGGTTCCGACCGGCGAACGGGGCCCCGACGACGATGTCGTCCTGCCCGCTGTAGCGGCCCAGCACCGCGCTGAACGCGGCCAGGAACGTCATGAACATCGTCGCGCCGCTCTGTCGGGACAACTCCCGCAACGCCGCCAGGATGTCGCCGGGCACCATGAATTCGACCAGGTCCGCCTCCCGCGACCAGACCGTCGGCCGCAGCCGGTCGGTGGGCAGCTCCAGCACCGGCACGTCGGCGAGTTGCTCACGCCAGTAATCCAACTGCCGATCCAGCACCTCACCGTCGAGCGTCTGCCGCTGCCAGACGGCGAAGTCGGCGTACTGCAACGCCAGCGGCGGCAGCGGTGACGCCTCGCCCCGCCGGAACGCGTCGTACAGCGCGGCCAGGTCACGGCGGAGCACAAGCGCCGACCACTCGTCCGTGATCACGTGGTGCCACAGCAGGCCCAGTACGTACTCGCGCTCGCCGAGGTGGGCCAGCCGCGCCCACAGCAGCGGACCCGCCGACAGGTCGAACCGCGCGGCGGCGTCAACGGCGAGCAGGGCACGGGCCGCCGCCCCCGGGTCCGGCTCGGCGCTGAGGTCGGTGATCCGCAGGTCGAAGCCGGACGCCGGGTCGACGACCTGAGCGCCGGTGCCGTCCTCACCGGCGACCAGCCGGGTACGCAGCATCTCGTGCCGCACCACCAGCGCGTCCAGCGCCGCGCGGAGGGCGTCAACGTCGAGCTCGCCGCGCAGCCGGACCGCCTCGGTGTTGTGGTATTCGGTCGAGTCCGGGGCGAGCTGGGCCAGGAACCACAACCGCTGCTGCGCGAACGACAACGGCAGCGGCCCGGTACGCGGGACCGGGGTCGGCGGTGGCGCGTCCACCCGCACCCCGCCCTGCTCCACGACAGCGGCGAGGCCCGCGACGCTCGGGTGGTCGAAGACGGTCACGAGGGACATCTCGACGTCGAACACGGACCGGATCCGCGAGACGACCTGGGTGGCCAGCAGCGAGTTCCCGCCGATCTCGAAGAACTCGTCGTCGACACCGATGCCGTCGACCCCGAGGACCTCCGACCAGATGCCGACGAGGAGTTCCTCGGTAGGGGTACGGGGGCGGTGGTACTCGTCGACGAGGTCGGGGCGGACCGCGTCGGGTGCGGGCAACGCCCGACGGTCGGTCTTGCCGTTGGGCGTCTGCGGCAGCGCCGCGAGCCACACGAACGCCGACGGCATCATGTGCTCGGGCAGGGTCCGGCTCAGGTGGGTGCGCAGGTGACCGACCGGCGGGACGCCGGTGGCTTCGTCGACCGGGACGAGATAGGCCACGAGCCGCGCGTCGTCGCCGTCGGTACGGGCCACGACCGCGACCTCGGCGATGTCCGGGTGGCCGAGGAGGGCGCGTTCGACCTCGCCGGTCTCGATCCGGAAACCACGGATCTTCACCTGCTCGTCGACCCGGCCGAGGAACTCGATCCGGCCGTCGTTGCGCCGCCGCACCCGGTCACCGGTACGGTACAGCCGACCGCCGTCGGCGGCGAACGGGTCGGCGACGAACCGTTCCCCGGTCAGGTCGGGCCGGTTGCCGTACCCGCGCGCCAATGCCGGCCCCGCAACATACAGCTCACCCACCGCGCCGACTGGGACCAAGTCCAGCGACGCGTCGGCGACGTAGAGGCGCAGGTTGGGCAGGGGGTGGCCGAGGAGTACCTGGCCGCGGTCCAGGACGGTGGCGGTGACGCCGATCGTGGTCTCGGTCGGGCCGTAATGGTTGACCACGGCCACCCGGTCGCCGGCGGCGGCGAGCAGGTCGGCGACCAGACCGGACGGCGCCGCCTCGCCGCCCAGCAGCAGCGTCCGGGCCGGCAGCAGATCGGCGGCCCCCCGCTGGCGGACCAACGCGGCCAGGTGCGACGGGACGATCTTCAGATAGTCGATGTCGTGTTCGGCCAGGTACCCGGCGACCGCGTCGGCGTCCATCGCGATCCGCGCCCCCGGCGCGTGCAGGGTACCGCCGGTGGCCAGGGACACGAACATCGTCGTGTTACCGAAGTCCGTCGCGATCGGCTGCAGCAGCAGGTACCGCCGGCCGGCGCCACCCAGCCGCGCGGGACCGGCGACAGCGTGCACGTAGTTGACCAGACCACGGTGCGTCACCCACACACCCTTCGGCCGGCCCGTCGAACCCGACGTGTAGATCACGTACGCCGGATGGTCCGCCAACACGGCGACATCCGGCCGGGTCCCGGGTTCGGCGGCGATCGAAGCCGCGACGAACTCATCGTCAACAGCGAGCGTGCGCAGCCGGCCGGCGGGCAGTTCGTCCAGCACATCCCGCACGCCGAGCACGACCATGGCCCGGCTGTCACCGAGCATGTACGACAGACGCTCCGTCGGATAACCGGGATCCAACGGCAAATAGGCGGCGCCGGCCTTCCACACCGCCAGCAGCGCCACCACGACCTCGACGCCACCACCGAGGCACAACCCGACCACCGTCTCCGACCCGACACCCAGCCGCCGCAGATGATGCGCCAACCGGTTCGACCGCGTCTCAAGCTCGGCATAACCCAGCTCGACACCGTCGGCGACGACCGCCACCCCCGCCGAGGCGGTGACCAACTCGTGCATCCCGCCGACCGTGGCGACCGGCACCATGGTCGCGTTCCACCCGACCAGCTCCCGCCGCTCCTCGATCGTGGTCCGGGGCAGGGCGGACAACCGGACCGCCGGGTCAGTGGTGACCGTCGCCAGCAGCATCAGCAGCCGGTCGACCCAGCGTCGCATCGTGGCCTCGTCGAACAGCGCGGTGCTGTACTCGATCGCCCCCGACAACACCCCATCGACGTCATCGAAGATCAGCCGCAGGTCGAACTTGATCGAGATCGGGGACGGGATCTTCGCCACGGTGATCCCGATCGTCGGGTCCACCTGCGGCGCCGCACCGCCCACGTCGCCCTGGTTGTAGTTGAACAACACCTGGAAAATCGGGGTACGCGACCGGTCCCGATCATCGACCAAAGCGTCGACGAGTTGCTCGAACGGCAGGTCCTGATGGGCGTAGGCGCCCAGCGCCACCTGCTTGACCCGCCCGACAAGCTCGGCGAACGACGGATCCCCCGACAGGTCGGTACGCAACACCAGAGTGTTGACGAAGAACCCGATCAGCTCCTCGATCTCCGCCCGGTTACGGTTCGCGATCGGGGTTCCCGCGACAATGTCGTCCTGCCCGGAATACTGCGCCAACAGCACCGTGTACACCGAGAACAACGTCATGAACGTGGTCGCGCCGGCATCGCGGGCGACCGCCCGCAACCCGGCGGTCACCGCCGACGGCACGGTGAACTCGACCCGCGCCCCGGCAGAGGACCGTACCGACGGCCGCGGCCGATCCGTCGGAATCCGCAACGTCGGCGCCCCCGCCAGCCGCTGCCGCCAGTAGTCCAGCTGCCGGTCCAGCACCGCACCGGTCAGCCACTGCCGCTGCCACACCGCGAAATCGGCGTACTGCACCGTCAGCGGCGGCAGCGGCCCCCGGTACAACGCGGTCAACTCACGCTGCAACAACCCGACCGACCACTCGTCGGACACCACGTGATGCGAACACAGACTCAACACGTGGTCACTGGCGCCCAGCCGCAGCAGCCGGGCCCGCAGCAACGGACCGGTGGCCAGATCGAACGGCTCCACCGCATCCGCCGCCACCCATGCGACGGCCGCGGCCAGCGGATCCGCCTGCCCGCTCAGGTCCGTCACGACCAGACCCGACGCGGTGAACTCGTCGACCACCTGATACGCGCGGCCGTCCGCACCGGTCACCAGCCGGGTCCGCAACACCTCGTGCCGACGCACCAGCTCGTCCAACGCGCCGCGCAACGCCTCCACATCCAGCGCACCGGTGATCCGCAGCGCCAGGGGCTCGTTGTACTCCGCCGAGTCCGGCTCCAGCTGATGCAGGAACCACAACCGCTGCTGCGCGAACGACAACGGCAGCTCGCCGGCACGCGGCACCGCCACGATCGGCGGGGCCACCTCACCCGGCACCGCACCATCCACCGCGCCGGCCAATCGCGCGATCGTCGGGCCCTCGAACAACACCGCCAGATCGAGCTCCACCTCGAACTGGTTGCGCACCCGCGACATCACCTGCGTGGCCAGCAGCGAATGCCCGCCCAGGTCGAAGAAATCGTCGGTCACCCCGACCCGCTCCAGGCCCAACAGCGCCGCCCACAACCGCGCCAGAACCGTCTCGGTCACCGTCCGCGGCGCCTCGAAACTCGCCGCCAGCTCCGGCCGCGCCGCCTGCGGATCCGGCAGCGCCGCCCGGTCTACCTTCCCGTTCGGGTTCAGCGGAATCGCCGCCAGCGGCACATACACCGACGGGACCAGATAGTCCGGCAGCCGGGTCCGCAAAAACGCCCGTAACTCGCTGGCGCTCAACGGCACACCGGACACCAGGTACGCGATCAGCCGCCGGTCGTGCGCCTCACCGCGCGCCACGACCACCGCATCACTGACCCGCGGGTGGGCCAGCAGCGCCGCCTCCACCTCACCCGGCTCGATCCGCACCCCACGAACCTTCACCTGCTGATCGATACGGCCCAGGTACTCCAGTTGCCCGTCGCCGCGCCAGCGCACCAGGTCACCACTGCGATACAACCGCGCCCCGCCACCGGTGAACGGGTCCGCCACGAACCGCTCCGCCGTCAACGCCGCACGGCCCGCGTACCCGCGACCCACCCCGACACCAGCGACGTACAACTCACCCGGCACCCCGACCGGCACCGGCCGCAGGAACGCGTCCAGCACCAGTGTGCGCGCGTTGCCGATCGGGCGTCCGATCGGCGGCGTCGCGGTGTCGCCCCGCTCACAAACCGCCGACGTCGACTCGATCGATGCCTCCGTCGGCCCGTACAGGTTCCCGACCGTCGCAGTCGCGTTGCGGGCGTGAAACCGCGCCACGTCCTCACCCGACAACGCCTCACCGCTACAGAACACGTACCGCAGACACGGCAGCGCCGGCAGCGCGGGATGCTGGGTGAACAGCCGGAACAACGACGGCACGAACTGCACCGCCGTGATCCGACCCGACTCCAGCAGCGAGATCACATAGTCGAGGTCACGGTGCCGGCTCGGCTCCGCCACCACCACCTCCGCACCGACCGCCAGCGGCCAGAACAGCTCCCACACCGACGCGTCGAAACTCAACGGCGCCTTGTGCAGCACCCGATCCGCCGCAGCCAGCGCCCACACCTCCTGCATCCGCACCAGCCGGTTCACCACACCCCGATGACCCACCAGCACACCCTTCGGCATGCCCGTCGAACCCGACGTGTAGATGACATAAGCCAGCTGGTGCGGATCCGTCACCAGCCCCAGCCCGGCACCCGACTCGCCGTCGACCGCCGCCCGGGTCCGCGGATCGTCCAGCACCGCGACCACACCCACGTGCTCGGCGAACACCGCGACCCGCGCCGCAGTACCGATCACGACCGACGCCCCGCTGTCGGACACCATGTACGACAGCCGCTCCGCCGGATAGTCCGGGTCCAACGGCAGGTACGCACCGCCGGCCTTCCAGATCGCCAGCAGCGCCACCACCATCTCCAGGCTGCGTTCCAACGCCACACCCACGACCACCTCGGGACCCACCCCGAGACCGCGCAGGTGCCGGGCGAGCCGGTTCGCGGCCGCATCCAACCCGGCATAACTCAACGAATCCCCGGCACAGCTCACGGCGACCGCATCCGGCGTCCGAACCACCTGCGCCTCGAACAGCTCCTGCACTCCCGCCACCGGCACCACCGGCGCCCCGGTGTCGTTCCACTCCGACAACACCAGACGGGTCTCCGCCTCGTCCAGCATCGGCAGCTCCGACAAGCGCAGAACTCGCGGTCGGCGACGCCGCCCCCGGCCTTTGGACGCCGCGCCCGGCGCCGCGGAAAGCAGGACGGCAAGGTGGCCGTGCAGCCGCCGGATCGTCGCTTCGTCGAACAACTCCGACCGGTAGCGCAGCGACGACCCGTCCTCGCCGTGGCACAACGCGATGTCCGGCGGTACGACGTCCTCGGCCACGCCGACCAGCTCGGCGTCCAGGTCGTCGGTCCACCGGCCGACGCCGAACCGACGCTCACGCGCTCCCGGGACGTCGAACACCACCTGAAACCAGGGTCGCCCACCGGCGGCAGGCTGGTCGGCGACAGCCTCGCCAAGGCTCCGTCGCGTACGTTCGATGAAATCGTCGAGGCGCGGATCACCGGACAGATCACCACGCACCGGCACCAGGACCCCGGTGCGTTCATCGGCCACACCGACGACGAACTCCGACCGCCCGGTGTAACGCCCAAGCAGGATCAGGAACGCGGCGAGTACCACGTCCCGGTCGCCGGGCAGCGACCCGAACCGCGCCTCGACGGTCCGCGCGCCACGTCCGGCCGACCGGGGATGATCCGTGGCAAGCTCCAGCGTGTACCGCGGCGCAGCGGCCGGCTCCGCCAGCGGCGGGACGGGCCGGCCCGCCCGGGCCGCCGCGTAGGCCGCTGGCAGGCCGACGAGTAGGGCTCCGCCCACCGCTTCGGCGCTCGGACCGGACACGGCCAGGCGCAACAGATGATCGTCCGGGCCGATGGTCATCAGACGCCCTACGACGGCGGAATCGGCGCCGGACTCCAACGGCAACGCCAGCGCCTCCCGGATCACCACGTCGCGATCCGGGACGGAGTCCGCCACCGTGGTCTCGAACCTGGTCCCAGGCCCGCCAAGCGCCTCAAGGGCCGAGCCCAAGGCAGCGACGTCGAGCAAACCCGTCAGGCGAAACGCTATCCGCATGGCCACTCCACTCCTGGGACCGAACGAAGCCGGTAGCTCAGACCGCCTGACACCACGGCGGCGTCACCGGTCCAGCCACCGGATGGACCGTCCCGCCGGGGCGGGGGCGGGCGCCATCACGGCCGGGCTGTCTCGGCCGGGTCGATCTCGGCCGGGCTGCCTCACGAGTGCTCATATCCCGGCCAATAAGGACATTGACAGGCGCCCGGGACAGGGACAAGGAAGACCACAAGGCCGTCAGAGCGGCCCCATCGCGGCTCCAGAACCGAGCCACCGCAGTCGACCGCGCCCCGCGTCGACCGCCGGACCCGCCTGCCTCGGCCTTCGGTGGCCGATCCGTTCGGCGGTAGCTGTTGTGCCTCAGGATGGCGGCCAGGCGGGCCTCGCCGACGCGGCGCATCGCCTCGGGTGTGGGGTAGTCGGCGATTGCCAGTTCCAGAGCGCCACGTACCCGAACCTCCGCACACAGCTGGTTTGTGCCGGTGTCCCCAGCGCACCGCTGCTGTGGGTAGACCCGGTGACGGTGGAGGCGCTGGGCTCTGCAGGTGCCGTTCGGGCCGACCGAGCCTCGGGTTCGGTCAGGGTCGGCGTAGCCGTGCACCGTTGTGGAATCCAGCCTGAGCCGCCGGGCCCCGGCTGCCACACCGCCAACACGCCGCGTACCATGGCGTCCTCCGCCGCGGCGGGCCATGCCCATCACCCCCGGACGATCCCCGGGAACTCAACCCCGGACACGGGCAATACACCCAAAATCGGGGTGGCGTGAGGCTACTTTTGGGGGAGGCTAGCTGGAGCGACGTCAGCGAACGTTGAAGCATGAAGCTACGTACGCTCGCCGTGGCAGGAGCCACAATTATCGCCCTCGCCGGGTGCAGCAGTGGCGGTGGAGATTCCGATGCCGAGCCGGCCGCCGCGCCCAGCGCGGACGATCGCCAGCAGACGCTCACCGAGGCTGCCAAATGTGCGCGCGAAAACGGGCGCCCTGACTGGCCTGACCCTCAGCTCGACGACAATGGTGAATGGGCGTTTCCGGAGGACGTGCTCGACACGCGACCACCGGCCGCCTGCGACGATCTGTTCCGCTCCGCAAAAGGAGCAGCGCCGCCGTCACGCGCACCGTTGAGCGCTGCGGACATGGATCAGTTGCGCAAATGGGCCGAGTGCATCCGTTCACACAACATACCCAACTGGCCCGATCCTGACTCCGAAGGCGTCTTCATTCCGCCATCGGATATGCACCCCCTGGAGAACAATTCCGCGTGGCGCGGCGCAAGGACGGCTTGTAAGTCGCAGGAGCCACCCAATGGTGCCAGGGTAAGGCTTCCACCTGGGATGGCGACAAAACCGGCTCGGTGAGCCTCGACATCGAAGAGAGGCCCGGATCGCAACGACCTGCGATCCGGGCCTCGTCGCGCCGAGACGCCCTCGGCATGCCCTTCCGCTCGAATCACCTACGCGAACGCCCTAATCCCAGTCTGCCGGCCAGGTCCGGGACCGGCCGATGCGGCTCAGCCGGTCGACCTGTGATGCATCAGGTGTGGCATCGGCTGGCGAGTTCGGCGCTCAACCATCGACCGGCGAACTGGGCGCCCTCGTCGCCGCGGACGAGTGTGAAGTGCGTGCCGGGGGCGTGAAGGATTTCCGACGTGTCAGGGAGCATCGCGAGCCACTGCTTGAGCGTCGCGTCCTGCACCCGCGGCGTGTCCTCCTTGGGGATGAACAACACGACCCGGCCGTCATGGCGTACCTGCCGCCTGGCGAGAAGCGCCCGGTACTGGGCAGCGGCCAGGTTGTTGATCAGGCCGGCTCGTCCGGCTCGCAACTGCCGCGCCTCCCCCGCCTTCACAGCGGCCACACCGTCGTCGTCGATGTTCCAGGACTCGAGCAGTTCCTTCTCGGCTGACGGCCGCAGTGGGTTGCCGTTGTCGATCGCCTTGGTGAGTGCACGCACGAGCCGGAGGAT
This sequence comes from Plantactinospora solaniradicis, assembly GCF_042658085.1. Lineage (NCBI taxonomy): Bacteria > Bacillati > Actinomycetota > Actinomycetes > Micromonosporales > Micromonosporaceae > Plantactinospora > Plantactinospora solaniradicis. The sequence goes on from NZ_JBHSPR010000003.1 coordinate 9,278, forward strand.
CGCCTTACGGTCCCGGCGCATCCGACGCCTGCCGACCAGTTGGTGCAGCGGTGGTCCGACCAGGAACACGTCGGCGGTGTCGCTGCCCAGCTGACGTGCCATTTCGAGGGCGACGTAGCCGCCCATCGACCAGCCGGCGAACAGATACGGGCCGCTGGGCTGGATCCTGCGGACCTCATCGAGGTACGTGCGGGCCATCTCCTCGACCGTGGTGAGGGGTTCCTCGTCGTCGACCAGACCACGTGACTGCAGGCCGATAATGCGCTGTCCGTCAGCGAAATGGCTGGCGATCCCGGCGTAGTCGGTGACACTGCCCGTGCCGGAGTGGACGAAGAACAGCGGCGGGTCGTCGGTGCCTCGGCGGATCTGCACCGCCGAGCGCGAAGGCCCTGTCTCGGACTGGTCACCGAGCAGCGGTGCCAGTCCCGCGATGGTGGGGTGGTCGAACAGGTCGCCGATGCTGACCTCGTGACCGGTGCCGCGAAGGCGGGCGACGAGCTGGGTGGCGAGCAGGGAGTGGCCGCCGAGTTCGAAGAAGTTGTCGTGCACGCCGACCCGCTCGACACCCAGCACCTCCGCCCAGATCCCGGCCAGGGTGTGCTCGGTCGCGGTGCGTGGCGGGGTGTAGGCGTCGACGAGATCCGGTCGTGCCCCGTCCGGGCTGGGCAGCGCGGCGCGGTCGAGCTTGCCGTTGCCGGTCAGCGGGATAGCGGCGAGTTCGACGAACACGGCGGGGATCATGTGCTCGGGCAGCCGGGCGGTCAGAAACGCGCGCAGGTCCGCGACGGGCGGGATACCGGTGGCGGCGTCGGCCGGGACGAGGTAGGCGACCAGCCGCCGCTGCACGGCTACGCCGTCGGCCACGACCACCGCCGCGGCGAGCATCGGATGCGTGGCGAGTACCGCCTGGATCTCGGCCGGTTCGATCCGGTGTCCGCGTACCTTGACCTGGTCGTCGGCGCGGCCGTAGAACCCGATCAGCCCGTCCGGACGCCATGCGACGACATCCCCGGTGCGGTACAGCCGTGATCCGTCTGTGGTGAACGGGTCCGCCACGAAGCGTTCCGCGGTCAGCTCCGGTCGGCCCCGGTACCCACGGGCCAGGCCCGGTCCGCCGACGTACAGCTCGCCATGCACTCCGACGGGTACCGGCCGAAGGGCGCGGTCCAGCACGTGCAGCCGCAGGTTCGGCAGCGGCGCGCCGATCGGCACCACCGCATCATCGAGCATGGTTCGCGCCAGCTGGACGGTGGCCACGCCGATCGTGGTCTCGGTCGGGCCGTAGTGGTTGGCCACCACCCGCTCCCCGGCGGCGGCGACGATCTCGCGGGCCAGCCCGACCGGGGTCGCCTCACCACCGAGTACCAGCGTCCGGCCCGGTAGCAGGCGTGCCAGTTCGGCCCCGCCGGTGAGACCGGCCAGATGCGACGGCACGATCTTCACGTAGTCGATGGCGTGATTGGCCAGGTAGCCCGCGACCGCCTCCGGGTCGGTTACCGTCGCCGGGTCGACGAAGTGCACACATCCACCGGTGGTCAACGCGGTGAACAACACCGTGTTCCCGAAGTCCGTGGTCGGCGGCTGCAGCAACGCGTACGACCCGCCCGGCGCGCCGATGCCCAACCGGGCCGGCACTCCGGCCACATAGTTGACCAATCCACGGTGGGTGACCTGGACCGCCTTCGGCTGACCGGTCGATCCGGAGGTGAACATCACGTACGCCACCCGATCCACCGCGGCCGGCACCCGTGGCGGCGTGTCCGGCAGTCCGGCCAGCATCGTCTCGACCAGTGGGTCGTCCAGCAGCACCGTCCGCAGCCGGCCCACCGGCAGCTCTCCGACCGCGTCGGTGGATCCGACCAGGACCGACACGCCGCCCTCGGCCAGCATGAACGCCGAACGCTGCGTAGGCGCCCCGGCGTCCATCATCAGGTACGCCCCGCCAGCGGCCCACACGCCCAACATCCCGACCACAACGTCGATCCCGCGCTCCACCGCCAGGGCGACCACCGATTCCGAGCTCACTCCCACTGACCGCAGATAGTGCGCCAGCCGGTACGCCCGGGTCAGCACCTGCCCGAAGGTGAACGCCTCATCGCGGCACACCACCGCAACCGCGTCCGAGTCGACATGCCGGGCGACCAGCTCGTGCACTCCGGCTACGGCCGGTACCGGGGCATCCTTGGTCTTCCAGGCTGACAGCTGGGCCGCCTCCGCTCCCGTCAGCAGCCCGACCCGAGACAGCCGCGTCCCGGTATCTCCGGTCACCTCGATCAGCAACTGCAGGAAATGCCCGATCATCCGCCGGATCGTCGACTCGTCGAACAACCGCGTCGCGTAATGCACCGCACCGACCAGACCTCTACCACGTTCCGTCACGATCAACCGCAGGTCGAACTTCGCCAGGGCCTCACTCGTCCGACCGACAGTCTCGCCGTCGCCGTCGCCGTCGCCGTCGCCGGTGCCGTTGTTGGTGTTGGTGTTGGTGTTGGTGTTGTCATCGGTGAAGTAGTTGAACAGCACCTGGAACAACGGGGTCCGGGAGCGGTCCCGATCCGTGACCAACTCGTCGACGAGACGCTCGACCGGCACATCCTGATGCGCGAACGCGGCGAGGGCCTCCGACCGCACCCGGCTCAGCAACTCGGCAACGGTCGGGTCGCCGGACAGGTCGGTGCGTAGCACCAGGGTATTGATGAAATAGCCGATCAGGCCCTCGATCTCGGCCCGGTTGCGGTTCGCGGTCGGGGTGCCCACCACGACGTCGTCCTGACCCGACCACCGGCTCAGCAACATCGTGTACACACTGAACAGGGTCATGAACATCGACGCCCCGGACGCACGGGACACCACCCGCAACGCCTCCGCGACCTCGTCCGGGATCATGAACTTGATCAGCGCGCCTTCCGAGGACCGCACCGCCGGCCGCGGCCGATCCGTCGGCAACTCCAGCGTCGGCACACCCGTCAACCGCTGCCGCCAGTAGTCGAGCTGTTCCTCGAGGACGTCGCCGGTCAGCCACTGCCGCTGCCACACCGCGAAATCGGCGTACTGCACCGGCAACGGCGCCAAACCCGACTCTGTTCCTTCCAGGGCCGCGGCATACAACACGTCCAACTCACGGCGCAGGATGTTGGCCGACCACTCGTCACCCACCACGTGATGCATCGCCAGCGCCAGCACATGCTCATCCGCGGCCACCCGCAGCAGGCTCGCCCGGAACAACGGCCCGGCCGCGAGGTCGAACGGCACCACCGCATCGGTGGCCAGCCACGCCCGTACGGCGGCGGCCGGGTCTGGTTCGCCGGACAGGTCGATCAGCGGCAGGTCGAACGGTGCCGGCGGGTCGACCACCTGCCACGGCACCCCGTCAGCATCGGCGACCAGCCGACTCCGTAGCACCTCATGCCGGGCAACCAGCCCGCCAAGCGCCGTGGCCAGCGCCTCCACCGAAAGCTCGTCGGCCAGGTGGATCGGCATCTGCATGTTGTACTCGATCGAGCCGGGGTCGAGCTGGGCCAGGAACCACAGGCGTTGCTGCGCGAACGACAACGGCAACAACCCGTCGCGGTCCACCCGAACGATCGGCGGGGTATCGGTCCCCTGCGCCGATGCGTCGATCACCTCGGCGAGACCCGCGATCGTCGGACCGTCGAACAACGCCGCGACCGGCACCTCCACGGCGAACACGGCCCGGATCCGGGACACCACCCGGGTGGCGAGCAGGGAATGCCCGCCCAGGGTGAAGAAGTTGTCGCGTACCCCGATCCGGTCCACGCCCAACAGCTCGGCCCAGATCCCGGCCAGGAGTTCCTGTGTCGGCCCGGACGGGGCGACGTACGCGTCGGCCAGGTCCGGCCGGACACTGTCCAGCTCCGGCAACGCGGCCCGGTCGACCTTGCCGTTCGCGGTCAGCGGCAGACTGGTCAGTTCCACGAACGCCGCCGGGATCATGTACTCCGGCAGCCGGGTCCCGGCCCAGCCCCGCAACTCCTCCACCGCGGGCATCCCGACCACCGCGTCGGCGGGCACCACATACCCCACCAGCCGCCGGTCCGCGTCGGCGCCGGCGGCGACGACGACCACCTCACCGATGCCCGGATGCGTCCGTAGTACCTGCTCGACCTCACCGGGTTCGACCCGGAACCCACGCACCTTCACCTGGTCATCGGCCCGGCCGACGAACTCCAACACC
>NZ_JBHSPR010000004.1:0-17647 GCF_042658085.1 Plantactinospora solaniradicis
CGAGTTCGGTAAACGCACCGGCGACCCGCGTTGTCGGCGGGGCGTCGACGGCGAGTTCGTAGTGTCCGCGGCGTAGCTTCTGCATGAAGGCGTGTCCGGCGATGATCGCCCGTGCTGTCTTGTCCGTTCGTAGCCCGCGCATCGGTCTCAACCGGTGTTTCAGCCGGCTGTGGTCAGCCTCAGTCGGATTGTTGGCGTACTGCTCGACGTGGTGCCAGGCGGACGAATCAACTCGTTCAGCACGCCGGGATAGACGGCGGCGGCGTCAGTAATCACCTCGGCGGGCGTCACCTTCAACACAGACAGCGCCCTGCGGAAAAAGATGCGGGCAGCATCGGCATCGCGACGGGCCGAGACGAGCACGTCGATGGCCTGGCTGTACTGGTCAACCGCCCGGTACACGTACCGCCACATCCCATTCACCTTCACGTACGTCTCGTCGACGAACCACCTGTCGCCCGGTGAGTGGCGGGCGAATCGGGCGGCGTCGGCCAGCAGCGGGGTGAACCGCTGCACCCACCGGTAGACGGTGACGTGATCAACCTCGACGCCGCGCTCGACCAGTAGCTCCTCCACGTCTCGAAAGGAGAGGTAGTAGCGCAGGTACCAGCGCACCGCGGACAGGATGAGTTCCGGTGGGAACCGGAACCCAGCGAACGCCGACTTCGGAGGCAGCCACAGGCGAGGACGGATCGACAGTTTCACCGCTCAAGCCTGCCTCGATCATGCCGACCCCAACGCAACTGTGAGCTCGCCCGTCACCGCGCCGACCGGGGCCTGCCCGCCACAAGCATCGGATGGGGAATGATCAACGACGTCGGCGTGGCGGTCAGTCGCGACGGCTACGTCGGCTCCCTCCCGCGCCGCAACGGTCACACCCTCGACGCCCTCGGCCTGGAACACGGTGTCGAACATTGACGTGTACTTGGCATCCCGGTCCCGGATCAGGAACCGGTGGGCCCGCTTCCCCAGGTCCAGCATCAGGTTGCGGGCCCGCTGCACCACCCAGTCACCGTTCGGAGTGGTCGTCGCCCCCAGCAGGTGTACCCGGCGGGTCGCGATCTCCATGAGGAACAGTACGTAGATGCGGGTCAGGCCGATGGTGTCGACGTGCAGAAAATCGCACGCCAGGATGCCTTTGGCCTGCGCGGTGAGAAACTCCGTCCAGGCCGGTCCTGCCCGCTGCGGGGCCGGGCCCACACCAGCCCGGGTCAGAATCGCCCAGATCGTGCTGGCCCCGAAACGGTAGCCCAGGCCAGCCAACCCGCCCTGGATGCGCCGACACCCCCAGGCCGGGTTGTCCCGAGCCAGCCGCAGCACCAACTGGCGCACCTCCGCCGTGACCGGTGGGCGACCCAGCCGCCGCCTCGGGTAGGTCCACCGCCGCGCGATCAGGTTGCGATGCCAACGCAACAACGTGGCCGGGGCGACGAAGAACGCTGACCACCGCGTCTGTCCGCGGCAGCAGCCTCGACAGCCCGGCCAGCACCACCCGGTCGGCCGGTTCCAGATCCAGCCGGCGCCACCTGCCGACCTAGTACCGCTACCTGCTGCCGCAGCCCAACCACCTCGACCGCGTTGGCGTGCCCACCGCGAGCCAACCTGATGATCAACTGCAGTGCCCGACGGAGAATCAGGTAGACGAACGACGGAATCATGACCGGCAAGCATGCCGCCAACGCAGTTACGGCAACGTGTCCCCGCGCTGCAGAGCTGATCAGCGTGATCCGGGAATCGGCGAGCCTGAGCAGGTCTCCGTCCTAGCTAGTGCCTGGTCTTTGAACGTTGATCGTGTAATCCGCACATGCTTGGGTTCGGCGGTCGCCGCCAGACGACCGCCGCGTGCTACTGCCCGGGAGTGCGTCTGATCCAGCGCGGTTCTGCGCCGAAGTGGCAAGGGGTTGCGGAAAGCCCGGCAGGTAGCTGCCGAACCGTCAGATAATGCGGGGGTTGGCCTGTGGTTTATCCCCAGGGCGGCCGGCGGGCTGATCGAATGCGGCCGGAAGGAGCAGTCGTCGGATGAGCACGATGCACGCCGTGAGAGCTCACACCAGGGGTGGGCCCGAGCAACTTGTGTACGAGGAGGCGCCGCGGCCGGAGCCGGGGCCTGGTGAGGTGTTGGTGGCCGTGAAGGCGGCTTCCATGACACCCCATGAGCTCACCTGGCCGGCAACCTGGACGCGCAGCTCGGACGGGACCGGACCCGAGCGCACCCCGATCATCCCGTCGCACGAGTTCTCCGGAGTCGTCGCGGCGTCCGGGGCGGGGGTGGAGAGCCCCGCCGAGGGGGAGGCCGTCTATGGCTTGATCCCTTTCACCCGCGATGGCGCGGCGGCCGAGTACGTCGCCCTGCCCGCGGCCGTCCTGGCGGCCAAACCCGCCACCGTTGACCACGACCACGCCGCAGCGCTCCCACTTGCTGCGTTGAGTGCCTGGCAGGCCCTGGTGGACCACGCCGACCTGCGGGCCGGCCAGCACGTGCTGGTGCAGGGCGGTGCCGGCGGCGTGGGGATCTTCGTGGTGCAACTCGCGGCCGGTCTCGGTGCTCGTGTGAGCGCCACGGCGGCGGCGGCCGACCTCGAATTCGTCAAGGGTCTGGGTGCCGAGCAGGTCATCGACTATGCGCAGGGCCGCTTCGAGGACCACGTTCGCGACGTGGACGTGGTCGTTGATCTTGTCGGAGGAGCCACACAGTCGCGGTCCTGGTCGGTCCTGAAGCCGGGCGGCGTCCTGGTCACCCTCGTCACCCCACCCGATCAGCAGGAAGCAGCCCGGCATGGCGTTCGTGGGGTGTACTTCGTCGTCGAGCCCGACCAGAACGCGTTGCGTTCGATCGCCGAGTTCGTCGATAACGGCCGGTTGAGGCCGGTGCTGGACCGCGCGCTGCCCCTCACTGAGACGCGCTCAGGTTACGAGGCGCTCGAGACGGCCAAGCGCCGCGGTAAGATCGTCATCCACGTCGCTGACTAGTGCCTCTCATGAAGCCTGGAACGGGTAATCCGGATGGTGGACTTGGAGTTGATAGCGAATCCGGATTTGGGCCGGGCTCGGCGGTTGCACCATCGGATGTAGTCGCCAATCGTAATGTCCTGCTTGGCATGGCTGCGGTGGTCGGTGCCGTTGAGGGCGAAGTACCGCACGGCGGCGAACTCGGCCTCGATCCAGTTCAGCCAGGACGCGTATGTCGGTAGGAACACCAGGTCAACCCGGTTGGCCGTGCACCAGGCGAGGGCCTCGGGGTGTTTGTGGGGGTAAGAAGTCGGGGTCAGGATCACGTACAGCTTCTCCCCGGGCCAGCGACGCCTGAGGGTATTGAGGAAGGCCAAAAACCCTCGCCACCGTTTCCGGTCCCGGATGCGGTAGTGCGACCGGCCGGTGGCCAGGTCCAGGGCGGCGATCATGTGCCGTACGTCGGGAGGCCCCCGCGTAGGTGGCACGTTGCCGTGCCGGCTGGTTGCGGGGGTGCCACGCACGGCCGGGACGGCGTCTCAGGTTCAGCAGCCCGAACTCGTCGGCGCAGATCACCCGCCCGTCGGCGGACGGCTGGTCGTACAAGTCCAACACCTGGCGCATCTTGGCGGTGAAGTCCGGGTCCGTGCTGGTCTTCCACGTCTTGGTGGTCTGCCAGGAAACCCCACGCTCGTGCAGGATTCGCCGCACCGTCTCGACGCTGATCGCCTCGACGCGGCCGGTGTCGATGAGGTAGTCACGCGGCTTGGCAAGCGACCAGCAGGAAAACGGTTGGCCGAGGAAACGGGGTCGCACCGGGCGATGGCGCAGATCCAGGCTCGAGTCTGCTCATCGACCTGTTTCGGTGCGCCCCCGCTTCGTTTGGATTCAGCGCGTCGAACCCCCGATCGTTGGCGTGGATCACGTCGCGGAGTGGGTCCGGCTCGGAATTCGCCTGATCAGTTCGACTCTGGCCCGGGCTCCGCGAGCGGTTCGGCGATGCCGTGCCTGTTGGATGCGTGGTTCTGTCGCTGTCCCACGAGCCATTCGTCGAAGGTGGTCGGCGCGATGCGGGCCCCCTCGCCGGGCAGCAGCACGGTGCCGGCCATCTCCGAGCCGAAGATGGCCGACCACGTCGGCACGAGCTTCACCGTGTGGCCACGCGTTTCGTTGGTACGCCGTGCCATGTCCACCAGGTCCTGCGGTTCCGGGCCGGCGACGTCGGCGTAGCGGCCCTGCGGCTCGCCCGCCGCGATCTCGGCGAGGACGTCGGCCACATCCTCAGGCGCGATCGGCTGCACGAGCAACGGCGCGATCGTCGCGACGCCGTCGCGCTCGGTCCAACCCGCGACCATCGCGGCGAAGTCGTGGAACTGCGTGGCCGGGACGATCGTCCACGGCAGTGGACCGGCGGCCACCAGGCGCTCCTGCTCGCGTTTGCCAGCGTAGTGTGCGGTGCCGTTGACGCGTCTCGCGGCATGCCATGGGCTGTGGTGCGGCTCCCGTCGGGCAAGTTGAGTCTATGGAGCTATGGAGCTAGCGTTGTGGAGCCAATACGACCAGAATTGCTCCATGTCGATTCCTCCAGGAACCACGCGTCGCGCCCGCGGTGAGATCGAACGGCTCCCGAGCGGGTCCTTGCGGGTCCGGGTGTACGACGGCCTCGACCCAGTCTCGAAGAAGCGGCGCTACCTTGTGGAGACGATCGCGGCCGGGCCGACGGCTGACCGGCAGGCGGCGGAGATCCGCGACCGTCTGCTGGCCGAGGTTGCTCGGCGCCGGAGCCGCCGGAAGTCGAGGAACGCCGATCCCGCCGGCGCGGATGCCTCGACCGGCGAAGCCGGCGAGGTGGAGCCGGCGGCGGGGGCGGCTGAGCCGGCGACGGGTCCGCGGCGACGGGGTCGACGGCGAGGTGAGCTCACTGTTGCCGCGGTCGCGCGGATAGCGGGAGTGTCGGCGCCGACCGTATCGAAGGTGTTGAACGGGCGTGCGGGGGTAGCGCCGGAGACCCGGCAGCGGGTCGAGGCCTTGCTGCGTGAGCACGGTTACCAGCGCCCGGAGATGGTGCAGCGAACCCCGGGCATCGAGGTTGTCTTCTTCGGCATGCAGAACGATCTGGCCGTCGAAATCATGCACGGCGTCGAGCAGGTCGCCGCGGAGAACAAGCTGGCCGTGAGCTTCCTCGACGTCATGCGTCAGATCTCCGCCGGTCATTCGTGGGCCGAGAGCCTGCTGGCTCGCCGTCCGACCGGCGTGATCACGGTCAACCTGGGCTTCACGCCGGCTCAGCAGTCTCTGCTGCGCGCCGGTGCCATCCCGCTGGTCGCCCTGGACCCGTCGGACCAGCCGATGCGGGGCGTCCCGTCGGTCGTGGCGACCAACTGGAGCGGTGGGATCGACGCCGGCCGGCATCTGCTCGACCTCGGCCACCGGCGGATAGCGGTGATCACCGGGCCGACCGAACGCCTGGCCGCGAAAGCTCGGCTAGAGGGAGTCCGGACCGCTCTGGAAGCCGGTGGCCAGGCATTGGACGCCCGGTTGCTGCGCTCCGGTCTGTCGTTCTCGTTCGAGGACGGTCTGAACCACGGACGCGAGCTGCTGAGGCTGGCCGACCGGCCCACCGCCGTGGTGTGCGGTAACGACCTACAGGCGTTCGGTGTCTACGAGGCGGCCCGGCAAGTGGGTCTGCGCATTCCCGACGAGCTCAGCGTGATCGGTTTCGACGATATCGCGCACGCCCAATGGTGTGGCCCGGCGCTGACCACCGTGCGGCAGCCGTTCGCCGAGATGGGAGCGAAGGCCGCCAGCCTGGTGCTGGCGCTCGCCGCCGGGCCGCCGCTCCCGCAGACCCGGGCCGAGGTCGAGACCACCCTGATAGTGCGCGACAGTACTGCGCCGCCGACCGTTGGCTGAAACGTTTCCTTGCCAAAGGGGATCGGTTCTGAGACTCTAGGGATCGATATTTGTCCATTCCTCAGACTCCTGGCTCGCTTGCCCCGACGTTCGGACGAATTTGGTGATCTCGTTGCCTGACGCGGCTCTGTCGCTGACCACGTAGGGATCCCCACGAATGCGTGAGCCGTCATCCCCTCAGGAGACAAACCATGACCAGATTCAGATCGGCCAAGATCGGGTTGGTGTCGGTCACCGGTGTTGCCGTGCTGGCATCGGCGGCGGTTGGCGTGGCGTTGCCGGCGGGTGCGGCGGCCGCAGGCTGCTCGGTGGACTATGCCGTGTCGTCACAGTGGCAGGGCGGGTTCGGCGCCAACGTGTCGATCACCAACCTTGGCGACCCGTTGAGCAGTTGGACGCTGACGTGGTCGTGGCCCGCCGGGCAGAGCGTGACGCAAGCGTGGAACGCCACGCTGACCCAGAGCGGCGCTGCGGTCACTGCCAGGAGTGTGAGCTACAACGGCTCGATCGGCACCAACGCCTCGGTGTCCTTCGGCTTCAACGGCTCATGGAACGGGAGCAACCCGGCCCCGTCCGGCTTCGCGCTCAACGGGGTGGCCTGCACCGGCGCGCCGGTGACCTCGACGCCACCGGCCACGCCGTCCTCGCCACCGGTTACGCCGCCCGGCACGTGCGCCCTGCCCTCAACGTACCGCTGGACGTCAACAGGCCCGCTGGCAAACCCGAAGTCCGGCTGGGTATCGCTGAAGGACTTCACCAACGTCGTCTACAACGGCAAGCACCTGGTCTATGGGTCGACGGTCAACTCGTCGGGGAATTACGGCTCGATGAACTTCACCCCGTTCACGAACTGGTCCGACATGGCTACGGCCGGCCAGAACGCGATGAGTGAGGGGACCGTGGCGCCCACGCTGTTCTACTTCGCCCCGAAGAACGTCTGGGTCCTGGCCTACCAGTGGGGCCCGACCTCGTTCAGCTACAAGACCTCCACCGACCCGACCAACGCCAACGGCTGGTCATCGGCCCAGACGCTGTTCACCGGGACCATCTCGGACGCTCCCTACGGCGTGATCGACCAGACGCTGATCGGTGACAGCCAGAACATGTACCTGTTCTTCGCCGGTGACAACGGCAAGATCTACCGGACCAGCATGCCGATCGGCAACTTCCCCGGCAGCTTCGGCGCCTCGTACACCACGATCATGACCGACACCCGAGAGAACCTGTTCGAGGGCGTCGAGGTCTACAAGGTGCAGGGCCAGAACCAGTACCTGATGCTGGTCGAGGCGATCGGCAGCCAGGGCCGCTACTTCCGCTCGTTCACGGCGACCAGCCTGAACGGCACGTGGACCCCGCAGGCCGCAACCGAGAGCAACCCGTTCGCCGGCAAGGCCAACAGCGGCGCCACCTGGACCAACGACATCAGCCACGGTGACCTGGTCCGCAGCAACCCCGACCAGACCAAGACCATCGACCCGTGCAACCTGCAGCTGCTCTATCAGGGCAAGGACCCCAACGCCGGCGGTGATTACAACTCCCTGCCGTGGCGGCCGGGCCTGCTCACCCTGCAGCGATAGCGGGCGGACGCAGGTCCGGCCCCCGGATGCCTGACATTCGCGGCAAGGCGCAATGGCTTCGCAACGATGATCAGGTGGAGCATCACCCCGGCGGGCTCGGCGCAAGGCCGAGCCCGCCGGGGTGACACGGACACGAGACGTGACGCAGCACATCTCAGCGCCGTCACTGCTGGGTGCTCCATGATCAGGTGTCCGCTCATCGGCACGTCCGGACGTCCTCGTGCATGAACTCGCCACGGTCGACGGCTACCGACAGTGACGACAATACAACCGCCACTAGTTCTGAATGCGGCTACCTGTTGACTGGTGGTACGACCGCAGCCCGGCCAGGCTTGGTCGAGGTGACCTGTGGGGTCGCTCTCATCACGGCTGCCCACCGCAGGTTGGTGTGGCTCTCATCTGGCGTGCGTCCTGCCGGTCACCGCGGCGGTGAGAGGCTCGAGAGGGGACTGCCCAGCTCAAGGCAGCGCTGCCCTCCCGTCGACGAACATCGTCGGATCGAGGGAGGACACGATGGCTCAGGTCATCATCGGTGTGGACCCGCACAAGCGTTCCGCCACCATCGAAATCATCAACGCGCGGGAGAAAACGCTCGGGCAGGGCCGGTTCGGCACCGACCGCGACGGCTACCAGGCCATGCTCGTCGCCGGCCGTAGGCACAAGGACCGGCTTTGGGCGGTCGAGGGCTGCAACGGCATCGGCCGGCACGTCGCCCAGCGCCTGGTCGCCGACGGTGAAACGGTTGTGGATGTGCCGGCGAAGCTGTCCGCCCGGGCCCGCGTGTTCGCCACCGGCCAGGGCCGCAAGACCGACCCGGTCGGTGCCCGCAGCGTCGCCGTGGTCGCCCTGCGTACCGAAGGCCTGCGGCAGGTCGTCACCGACGACACGACGGTTGCGTTACGGCTGTTGGTCGACCGCCGTGACCAGCTCGGCCGGGCCCGCACCGAAGTGGTCTCCCGGCTTGTACCGTTCGAAAACCCGGCCGCGTGGTCTGACGTGCGGTTTTGTCCGGCGCTGTGGCTGCTGTCGTGGTCAGGCTGAGGCCATGATCCTGTCGTTCGGGTATCTGATCCTGCGCCAACTGCTTCAGTTGATGATCCTGGTGTTGCACGGTGATCGCGCTAACGAGGTAGAAATCCTGGTGCTACGGCATCAGGTCGCGGTGCTGCGCCGCCACGTCCATCGTCTCGATCTGGAGCCCTCCGACCGGGCGGTGCTCGCCGCCCTGTCCCGGCTGCTGCCACGCCCTCGGTGGGCGGCATTTTTCGTCACCCCGGCCACGCTGCTGCGCTGGCACCGCCGCCTGGTCACCTGTCAATGGACCTACTCGGGTCGGCCGGGTCGGCCGGCAACGCGGTCCGAGATCCGAGCCCTGGTGCTGCGCTTGGCCGCGCAGAGCCCGAGCTGGGGCTGCCGGCGGATCCAGGGTGAACTGGTCGGGCTGGGCTGTCGGGTCGCGTCCAGCACGGTGTGGGCGATCCTGACCAAGCCGGCGTCGATCCGGCGCCCCGTAGCAGCGGGCCGACCTGGACGCAGTTCCTGACCAGCCAGGCCAAGGGGTTGCTGGCCTGCGACTTCCTACACGTGGACACGATCGGCCTGACCCGCGTCTACGTGCTGTTTCTGATGGAGATCGCCACCCGGCGAGTACACATCCTCGGGATTACCACCAATCCGACCGGCGCATGGGTGGCGCAGCAGGCCCGCAACCTGATGATGCACCTCGGACAATGCGCTTCGCAGTTCCGGTTCCTGATCCGCGACCGTGACACCAAGTACACGACCGTGTTCGACGAGGTGTTCACCGCTGAGGGCATCGAGATCGTGCGGACGCCGCCGCGAGCGCCCCGTGCGAACGCATATGCCGAGCGGTGGGTGCGTACGGTCCGCCGCGAGTGCCTGGATCGGATCCTGATTTACAACCTGCGGCACCTGCTCGCCACGCTCGATGAGTACGTCCGGCACTACAACGAGCATCGGCCGCATCAAGGCCATGAACAACGCCCGCCGGCTCTGGACGTGTCCCCGGCGCCGGTCACGGATCTGGCTGCCGTACGGGTCCGCCGTAGACGCGTCCTCAACAGGCTCATCAACGAATATTCCCAGGCTGCGTAGCCGAAACCGAGTTATCGAACGGTACAGGCCACTGGCCTCTGGTGCTCGCACCGAAAAATGCCGGGTGCCGCGCCGCCGCGCTACTGGCGGTAGGTGGAGAGGAAGGTGCGGATCCGGGAGACGGCGTCGTCGAGGACGTCCGTGGCGGCCAGGAAGACCAGGCGGAGGTGGTCTGGTGTGTCGAGGTTGAAGCCGGTGCCGTGGGAGATCAGGAGGTGCTGGTGCTCCAAGAGGTCGATCACCAGGCGCTCGTCGTCGTGGATCTTGTGCACCTGGGGGTCGAGACGGGCGAAGAGGTAGAGGGCGCCGGCCGGTTTGACGCAGTCGACGCCGGGGATGTCGACGAGGGACTGCCAGGCGTGGTCGCGCTGCTCCAGCAGGCGGCCGCCGGGGCGGGTCAGTTCCTCGATGCTCTGGTAGCCACCGAGCGCGGTCTGGATGGCGTGCTGGGCCGGCACGTTCGGACAGACGCGCATGTTGGCGAGCAGCTGCAGTCCGTCCAGGTAGTCCGAGTCGCTGCCGCTGAAGCCGCTGGTGGCGAGCCAGCCGGAGCGGAAGCCCGCGGCCCGGTAGACCTTCGACAGGCCGCCCATGCTGACCACCGGCACGTCCGGCGCGAGGGCGGCGAGCGTGTGGTGCGTCGCTCCGTCGTACACAATCTTGTCGTAGATCTCGTCGGCGAAGATCAGCAAACCGTGCTTGCGGGCAAGCTCGATCATGCCGAGCAGCACCTGTCGGGAGTAGACCGCGCCGGTCGGGTTGTTCGGGTTGATCACCACGAGCGCGCGGGTGCGGTCGGTGATCCGCGACGCCATGTGCTCCAGGTCCGGCGTCCAGCCCGCCGCCTCGTCGCAGCGGTAGTGCACTGCGCGACCGCTGCACAGGTTCACCGCGCCGGTCCAGAGCGGGTAGTCCGGGCTCGGCACCAGCACCTCGTCGCCCGTGTCCAGCAGCGCCTGGAGCACCATCACGATCAGCTCGGAGACTCCGTTGCCGAGCAGCACGTCGTCCGGCTGCACGCCAGGCACGCCGAGGGTCTGGTAGTGCTGGGCCACCGCGACGCGGGCGGAGTAGATGCCTCGCGCGTCGCTGTATCCCTGAGCGGCCACGATGTTCTGCACGACGTCGGCGACGATCGGATCCGGCGTGGCCAGTCCCCACGGCGCCGGGTTGCCCAGGTTCAGCTTGAGGATCCGGTGCCCGGCAGCCTCCAACTCCTGCGCCCGGCGCAACACCGGGCCGCGGATGTCGTATCGGACGCTCCTCAGCCGCTGCGCCTGCTGCATCGGACCCCCTCGGCGAAACGTGTGTTCCGAGGGTCGAGGCTAGCGCATTGTCCATGAACGTTCGCCGGGTGTGAGCAGTCAGGCGGCCTTGGCTCGGGGCCGTCCCCAGCGATGCTGGCGTTCGCTTCGGAGGCGGGCTTGTTCGCGGCGTTGTGCGGTCAGGACGTCAGGGTGGCGGGGGTTGGCGTTGCGCCAGCGCAGGTATTGCTGCAGCTTACGGCCCAGGACGGTGTGGCTCGGGTGGTTGGAGTTCGCCATGGTGAAACTTTGTAGCGGCCCGAACTGCGCTTGGATCGGGTTGGCCCAGGACGCGCTGGTCGGGGTGAGGCACAACTCAACCTTGTTCCGGGCGGTGATGCGTGACTCGGAAATCCGGCTGATCACCAAGGACGCGATCGTCGAGTACTACGGCAGTCCGGCCGTGAGATCCATCAAACAGAAGCTGGACGCAGCCCTGCCGATCAAACACTGGTGGATCACCCCGCCCGTGGCCCGTGCCCTCGAGCTGGCTGGGCAGCTGTCACAGCACGACACCTTCACGTTCGCCGCCGTCGACGCCCGACGAGGCGGGAAAGGTTTCGCCAGCATCGCCGCCATCGTCGACTTCATCAACCACATCAACCGGTGGGCCCACGTCAGCGGCCTGGAACCCATCCCCGCGGGCATGGTCACCCCGCACATGTTCCGGCGCACCATGGCCATGCTGACCCGCGAACACCCCCGGCTCCGAAATCGCGGTCGGCATGCAACTCAAGCACGCCGCAACCAGAGCCCTGGCCAACCGCCTCACCCGCAGCTACATGGACAACGATCCCGCCTGGGCCCGCCAACTCGAAACCGCGATCACCGACCACCGCTTCGACCGGCTCACCGAACTTTCGATGCCGACGCCCGCGGGCAGAACATCGGCTTCGGGCCCGGCGCCGACCGCACGCGCGAAGCCTTCACCGCCGTCAGCGTCCAAGCCGAGCAGCTCCGTGCCACCGGCCAAGCCCGACGCGGCGACATCCGCGTCGAGCATGACCTCCTACGCCGTACCCGAATCTCGATCCGCTTCGGAAAACTGAACCACTGCACCATGAACGACGCCAACCCCGTCGCGCCAAATGCCTCGAAGACGCGATCATCCCGGACGGCCACCGCGGTCCGCTGCTCGACCGCTGCCAACCCGGCCGCTGCGCGAACAGCATCATCGCCCCCGAACACATCCCGATCTGGAGCGCCGAACAATCGTCCCTGCACCGCCTGCTGGACACCGGCAACCTTGCCCCCAACCACCGGCGCAGCATCGAAGCCGAACTCAAGGAAGTCGACCGCGTCCTCGATCGGTCCGTGCAATGACCGCGGGCGTGTCACCAGCCACCCGGCAACGCCTGCGCGAGGCGATGCAACGCCTCTTCACCGGCGTGCCGCAGCACACCGACGGCACGCTGACCAAGAACAACCTCTGGCGTGAAGCGCGGGGCAGCCGGGCCACCATGAACCGTGCCACCGACATCCTCGCCGAATGGGACGCCCACGTCAGCGAGAGCCCCCGCCGGCGTCGCCGTCCGTCGCCGCGATGAAGAGCTCGAGCAACTGCGCAGCCGCCGACGCGCCGGCCAGATCGAACTCCGCAAGTTGCAGGACCAGCTCGACGCCGCCGCCACTGTGATCGCAGCGCTGCACACCGAGAACACAGCTTTGCGCCACCAAAGCACCGACAGCCGTGCCCGCATCATCCCGCTTTCCCGTGCGCCTGGCCGTCTGGAGTAGCAGCGCGACCGACGGCGCTACTCGGGCAATTGCGCGGCAGAGGCGTCCCGATCATCAAGCACACCCCTGTACACCGCGTCATCTGACCGGGGTGAGGCGGGCGGTCTTCCCCTCACGCTGACCGGGTCAGCGCCCCGCCGAGCCACCGCGCGGCGGCGTCCCGGAGACCGTCCACCTCCGCGCCGCCGGGCTCGGATGTCGAGCACGCCCAGGCCAGATAGCAGTCGGGGCGCAGCAGCAGCGCCGACAGCGGCTCCTCACCCGCCGCACATGCGGGCGATGCGACGGGCTTGGCGTGGACGACGTCGAGGCGGTCGTGCCGGCCAGCCAGGGCGTCCGCGAACACGCCGTCCGGTGTCAGGTCCAGCAGGAGCGCTCGTGCCGCATGCGTCAGGTCCGCCAGGCGTGCCGCACCCGCCGTGGTCTCGACGGTCAGGTCCGGGACGAACGTGCCGGCGCGCGGGTGTGCCGATCCCGGGCCCATGTCGTAGCGGACGTCTGCGCCGGCCGTGAGGTGCGCCAGCCGCGCCACCACGGCCGGATCGGTCAGCAGCTCGCTGAGGAGCTCACGCAGTCCGGTGACGTCACTGCCGGGCGCGATCAGCGCCGCCTGCGCCCGGGCGTTGACGATCATGCGCTCGGCGGCGGCACGGCGCTCGGTCTCGAAGGAGCCGAGCAGATCCGCCGGCGCGTCGCCGCGCACCGTCGCGGCCAGCTTCCAGCCCAGGTTGACCGCGTCCTGCAGGCCGAGGTTGAGCCCGGGCCCGCCGCCGGTCGCGCCGAACACGTGGGCGGCGTCGCCGATGAGCAGGACGCGCCGGTCCGCGTAACGCGCCGCCACCCGCGTGTGCCCGCCGGTCATACGCCGGAGTACGTGCGGGTCGGCGCCCTCGGGCTGCCGCAGCGGCACCTCGGCTCCGAGCACGCGCCGGATGCTGCCGGCTAGCTCGGCGAGGGTCATCGGCTCGTCCGGCTCCGGCTGATCCCACTCGGTCGTGGACAGCAAGGGCGGCTGGCCGGGCAGCGGCGCGTACGAGAAACCGCCGTGCTCGGTCCGGTGCGGGAGGAACGGCGGCACGGGGCCATACCCGGGCACCGTGAGCGCGCCGGTGCCGGGGTCCACCCAGTCCGGCGGCAGCATCACGTGCGCCGACCGCACGGTCATCCGGTCGTGGTGCACGCCGGGAAATCCGATGCCGGCGAGCTTGCGGGTGACACTGTGCGCGCCGTCGGCACCGACGGCCCAGCGGGCGCGCAGGTCGTAGCGGCCCTTGGCGGTGACGACCGACAGCGTCACCCCGTCCTCGTCCTGGGCTAGACCGACCAGCTCATGGCCGCGCCGGATCTGCGCCCCCAGCTCGACCGCCCGCTCCTCGAGGACCCGCTCGATCTCCTGCTGGGTCACCGGCAGCGTGTAGACCGGGCTCTGCGGGAGCAGGCTGAGGTTGAGTCCCAGGCCGCCGAACATGAAGTACGCGGAGTTCGGCACCGGCGGCTCGGGGCTGCGGGTCAGCCTCTCGTGCAGCCCCCGGTGGTCCATCACCCGGACCACCTGGCCGAGCAGGCCGTTCGCCTTGGGATGAGGGCTTGGTTCGTCCCGTTGCTCCAGGACGAGCGGCCGCACACCACTGAGAGCCAGCTCGCAAGCCAGCATCAGCCCGGTGGGACCAGCGCCGACAACAACCACATCAACGGACATCTCATTGCCTCCTGCTTCCTCGGTCAGGCGGCCCACCGTAAGCGACAATTTGCGTGCACGCAAGTTTGCGTGCACGCACTTTGTGTGGCAGGGTGGAGGAGTGACACAAGAACGGCCGGACCTGCGCGAGCGGAAGAAACGGGCCACCCAGGAGGCGCTACGCGAAGCGGCGCTGAGACTCGCTCTGGAACATGGGACGGCGAACGTGCGGGTCGGCGACATCGCCGAGGCGGCCGGCGTCTCACCGAGGACGTACAACAACTACTTCTCCAGCCGGGAACAAGCGATCGTCGCCGCGGTCACCGCCCAGCGCGAGGCCCGGATCGCCGAGGCGATAGCCGCCCAGCCCGCACACGTTCCCCTGGCCGACGCCGTGGCCGCAGCGATCGTGCACATCTACACCACGCCCGGCGACGACGATCACGCCGCGCTGCTACTGATCGCCACCGACCCGGCGCTGCGCCACGTGTTCCTCGACACCACCGCCGGAATCGAGCCACCGCTCACCACCGCCATAGCGCAGCGCCTCGGCCACCCCGACCAGCACACCGCCCGGATCCTCGCGGCAAGCGTCACCGCCGCGGTGCGCATCGCACTCGAACGATGGCTCGAGCCAGCCCCCAACTCGACAACCGGCCTCGTCGTGCCGACCGGATCCCTGCCCGACCTGCTGCACGGCGCCCTCGCCCCGCTGGCACCCGCCCTCGACGCCGCACGGTGATACCGATGACCATACGAGACACTCTTCTCGCGCTCCACGACCAACAGGTTCGCGGCGGTGTCGCCACACGCCTGCCCAACAACTGGAAACCCTCGTGGGACGGTCCCGTCCTGCAGGTCGACACGCCTACCCGAGGGCTGGCCTTCGCCCGGGACCTCGACGGCCTCAGCATCGCGGAACTGGACGCGCTCATCGGCCGGGTCCGCGATCGCTCCGCAGCCCGCGGCCACGCAATCGAATGGAAGACCTACGGCCACGACCGGCACGATCTCACCGACCGGCTGCGGTTGGCCGGCTTCGTGCCGGAAGAGCCGGAAACCATTGTCATCGGCGAGGCGACCACCCTGGTCGACGCCGGCGAAACACCCGACGGCATCACCATCCGCGCGACCACCGACCCGGCCGACTTTCACCGGATCGCGGCCATGGAATCCGAGGTCTGGGGCGCCGACTGGTCCTGGCTGGCCGACGAGCTGCTCGACCGCATCGACTCGGCCCCCGCGAACATCGTAGTCCTCGTAGCCGAGGCCGCCGGCGAGGTGGTCTCGGCCGCCTGGCTGGTCATCATGCCCGGCACCGAGTTCGCCGCCCTTTGGGGCGGATCCACCCTGGCCCGCTGGCGCCGGAAAGGCATCTACCGGGCACTGGTCGCCCGCCGTACCCAGGCGGCCCGCGACCGTGGCATCAAGTACCTGCTGGTAGAGGCGTCCAAGGACAGCAGCCCCATCCTTCAGCGGCTGGGAATGCACCCGGTCGGCACCACCCCCCGTGGGTATGGAGCCCGACGATCAGCACCCCGCAGGATCTGCTCACCGGCCTCTACGCGGCGTTCAACCGGCGTGACATACCCGCTCTGCTGGCCGCCATGACGCCGGAGGTCCGGTGGCCGAACGGCTGGGAGGGCGGCCACGTGCACGGCCGTGAGCAGGTGGCCGCCTACTGGCGACGTCAGTGGGACGAGCTCGAGCCGTCCGTGACACCGACCGCCTTCACCACCGAGGCCGACGACCGTATCGCCGTCGCCGTCCACCAGGTGGTCAAAGACAAGGCTGGAACCGTCCTGGCCGACCACACCGTCACGCAGGTCTATCGCTTCGCCGGCGAGCTGATCGCCGAGATGACGATCAGAGAGCCCAGCAGCGTCGGATTACCAGCCAGCGCCGGGCTCAACACGGCAAGTGACCCGTGATCATCACAATCTGCCTGCTCTACAGAGCGTTTTCAACCTCGGTAGATCGGGTTCTTGACCTCGTGCAGGACGAGGATGGCCTGCACGATCGCGGTCGTCCGGGACGGGCTGCAACGTAGCTTGGCCAGGAGTTTCCACGTCTTCAAGGTCGCGCCAGCGCGTTGACCACGGGCACGGATACGGCCATGGGTCTTGTTCACCGCCTTCTGCCGGGCTGACAGCTTCGGCCGGTAACGGTGACGCCTGAACGGCGTGCGCACGGCGCCGCCGGCGCCTTGGTACGCCCTGTCCGCGAGGGTCATCACGTCAGCGCTGGCAAGTGCGGCGACGATGCCGTGAGTGCGCGCCGTGGTCAGGTCATGGGTCGAGCCCGACAGTGCCGGCGAGACCCAGACGAGCCTGCCTGCTCATCCGCGATGACCTGCACGTTCATGCCGCGATGGCAGTGTTTCCCGGAGTAGTACGGCTTCTGGTGGTGGGCGCGGTCGATCGGGGTCAGGGGTGCCGTCCAGGATCGCGTAGGCCAGCAGGCCTGCGGGCACTCGGACGGGCCGCCGAACCAGCGTGGTGTCTCGTGAGACACCGCCAAGTCTGGAGAACGACGGCGCTCGTGGACATGGCAGCGGGGTGGCTACTCGCCCTGGCGGCGGGTGGTTCCGCATTGGTCGGCGCTGCGGCTAACGAGGCATGGACCCAGGCCCGTAACGGCGTCCTCGGCGCCGGCCAGCGAGTCGTGGCGCGCCGGGAGTCGAACCGCTCTGTTCTGGCCCAGGCGCTCGCACGCCTCGACGCGATGGAATGGGGCCCGCACGCCGCCGCCCACCCGGCTAGCCTGGGCAGGCGTTCCCTTATTGAGGAGAGAGCATGGCAGGCTGTGCTGGTCCTGCGCTGGCTGCTCGACGGCACTCGGATGAGCCAACTGGTCCGCGACAACAACATCAGCGCCTCGACCGGCTACGAACGCCTGCACGAAGGCGTCGCCGTGCTGACCGCCCAGGCCCCCAGCCCGTACTCGGCGCTGCTGGCCGCGAAAGCCGCCGGCTACGACTATGTCCTGCTCGATGGCACCTTGATCGAGACCGATCGGATCGGCACGCCCGGACCCACCCCCGGCGTGGACCTGTGGTGGTCGGGCAAGTACAAGAACCACGGCGGCAACATCCAGGTGCTGGCCGCCCCGGACGGCTGGCCACTGTGGACCTCACCGGTACGGCCCGGCCGGGAACACGACACCACCTGCCTACGCACCCACCCCGACCTGCTGGCCACCCTCGCCACCATCCGTGACGACCTGCGGACCCTGGCCGACCTGGGCTACGAAGGCGAGGCCGACACCGTCGTCGTGGCGTTCAAGACACCCGCCAACGGCCAGCTCACCGACCTGCGGCCTGTTCCTCCGCCGACAGCTCGGGCCGCTTCTTCCTCGGGGTCACATCGTTCAGT
>NZ_JBHSPR010000005.1:0-2974 GCF_042658085.1 Plantactinospora solaniradicis
CGAGTTCGGTAAACGCACCGGCGACCCGCGTTGTCGGCGGGGCGTCGACGGCGAGTTCGTTAGTGTCCGCGGCGTAGGTCCTGTGCCGTCGCGCTTCATGACCGACCCGCGGTAAGGCTCGGACGTCCTCCACGACCTGGACCATCTCAAGCCGCGGGTACTCCGCGCCAACCCGACGACCCTGACAACGCCGCGATCCCACTTGCACCAAGTAAGCCGATCTTCGGCTTGGGCGACCTTCGACACCTCAGCTTGATGACCCTGCTAGCGCCGGTGGGTACGTGACTTGCCGGGCCCATGAGGCGCCGAACCAGGCACAATGCTCAAGTGCTTGCCGACGACACCCTGCTCTGGCGGCTGTTGCGCTTCCTTGATCACGCCGATTGTCTAGAGGTGCCGGCGAACTACCAGCACCGCCGGACCATGGCACGGTTCAACCAGCTAGCGCAGCGACTCGACCGCGACTTCGGCCGCCAATGCGAGGTCGACCGGCAAGTACAGGACGCCAGCTTCCACGGCCGCATCGACATCCCCGCCACAGCCACCGGCACACTGCGGCGTCTCGTCATCGTCATCAGCAACTTCGGCAACCTGGCCGTCATCGCCGTCGACAACCCCGGAGTGTGGACCGACAAGGAAGCAGCTCAGCTGCTGCACCCTGAAGACGACACCCGGATCCGCCGGGCCCTGGCGGACCTGACCTACACCCTCATCCCTGAAGAACCCCTCTGGCAGCGTTACAACGGCGCATGGACCCCGGACAATCGCCCCGCCCGTGTCGACACCTGGTGGGACCGCTACTTCGACTACCTCTGATCGGCCAACCCGGGCCATGACCGGTACTCACGGGGCGGATCGTCACGGAACTGTGCCATCGCGCCGGGCGGTCTCACCACACGCATCGACACGAGGATCGGAGCCAGCAGATCGTGACCGAGTGGACCAACGACATGGCCATCCAACGCTGGGCGGCGACGCCCCGTGCGATGCTGGAGCAGACAGCACATGACGGCGACTTCGCCAAGCGCCACCTGATCAATCCTGTCCTGCTGCGCATGCTCGGCGACCTGACCCGGCGGCGGGTGCTCGACGCCGGCTGCGGCAACGGCTACCTCAGCCGGATCCTCGCGGGGCAAGGTGCCACGGTCGTCGGCGTCGAACCCGGTCAGTCACTGTTCGACTTCGCCGTGGAGCAGGAGGCCATCGCCCCGCGACGCATCCAGTACGTCCAGGCAGACCTGTGCGCACTGCCGAACCTCGGCGCGCCCTTCGATGCCGTGGTCGCCAGCATGGTCCTACCCGCCATACCAGACTGGACCGGCGCGATGCGCGCGTGCGTGCACGTGCTCAAGCCGGGCGGACTGTTCGTGTTCACCGTCAACCACCCCTGCTACGAACAGTTGTGGCCCACCTGGCGCGAACATGGTGAATACCGCACCCACCGCTACCTCACCGAGTACGAAATCCCCGGCCCCACCGGCGTCGACTTCCACCGCACCCTCTCGACCTACCTCAACCAGCTCACCAACCTCGGCTGCCAGCTAACCGAACTGGCAGAGCCCGGACTCGCCCCCGACACCACCGTCGACGGCCCCGACGGCATCGACGCGTACGTCCACCTGCCGAACTTCCTCATCGTCGCCGCCCGCCGAACCACCTGAGCACTCTCTACCGGCGCTCGGGCAACGTGCGAGAAAGAAGCCCACGCCGGAGGCGTTGGCTCGGATGATGGTGAGCCGGTCGACGAGATCGTTGTTCCCTGGGCCGAACCGGTGCTGAGCTACGAGCGGCATCCGCACATGCCGCCAAGCGGGCGCGCTGGACACCGACGCGTCACTATCCGTACGCCATCGTCCAGCTGTCAAACGCACGCTCGTACCGATAGGCGGACATCAGCCGCTGGCTTCGGCGGGGTCTTCCGGATCAGGACGGCCGCAGTGGTTCGAAGTGCCTGATCTATGCGAGCAGAGGCTCCAGGGCGCTGGCCTCCGTCGCCTCGGTATTGCTGAGGACCACAATGCGGCGACCCAGTTCCGGAATGTTGCCGGCGAACGCCTTGAAGCCCGCGTTGTCGCCGCTGTGGTGCCACCACCGCCGGCCGTTGAGCTCACCAACGAAGACGCCGTAGCCGTAACCGCTCTCATCAGGGCCCTTGCCGGTCCGCGTCCGTTCGGTCAACATCAGCGTGCGGTACGGTTCGCTCAACAGGTGGCCGCTCTGGAGGGCATCGAGCCAGGCCAACACATCCCTCGCCGTCGACCACACGTCGCCGGCCCCCATGCATACCACGTCCAGATCCCAGGTCGGCAACGGCCGACCCTCCCCGTCGTGGCCAACCGCCAGGTTCGGCCGCGCACCGGGCGCTCCTGCGAACGTGTCGGTCAAACCAAGGTGATCAAAGATGCGGTCCGCCATGAAGACCCGGTACGGCGTATCTGCAGCCCGTTCGACGACGTGTGCCAGCAGCACGTACGCCGGGCTGCTGTAGCTCCAGCCCTCGCCCGGCGGGTACAGAAGTGGTACGGAGTCGAAGGTCCTCAGCAGTTCGCTTGGCTCAACCCGCAGAGCTAGGTCGATCATGGGATAGTCGTCCCAATGGCCGAGGCCAGAAGTGTGGGTGAGCAGGTGGTGCAGCGTGACGTCTCGCCACTTCCTCGGGCAGTCGTCGATCCAACGGCGCACGGGATCGTCGAGGACGAGCGTGCCGTCCTCGACGAGCAAGAGCGCGGCAGCCGCGGTGAACTGCTTGCTCACAGAGGCCAGCTGATACCGCGTCTCCGTGGCGTCGTCCACGATGAAGTCCTCACCCTGCCGCACCAAGGTCTCTGCTCGAATCATGGCGCCGACGCTAGACGCTTTCGCCCCGCAAGGTGAGGACGCTGGGTCGTCACAGACCCGTGCACAGAAGGTCAGGTGCACGCTCACTGCGCAGACTCTGTCTGTCGGCGGTCTCGTCGGGCACCGTGTCTGGTGC
>NZ_JBHSPR010000006.1:0-124593 GCF_042658085.1 Plantactinospora solaniradicis
GTGACCACCGCGAAGCGGTTCATCATCCCCTGGCACGACTCCATCGCCAAGCAGTAGACCCGCAGGGGGTTCAGGGGGCCGCGCCCCGCCCCAGCACATCGAATGATGCGCCCGGATCACGCTGCTGGTCCAGGTCCAACGCCGCTCGGTCAGGGCGGCGGTCGGCGTGTCAAGGGTCGGGGCTGATGATGTCGATGCACCGTCGTGTCCCATGGCCGTCTCCCTGATGTGTCCGGTGGTACGGCCGTGGCCCGACGGTGGCCGGGAAGGTCACCGTCGGGCGGTCCGGGTGGGGCGTGCCGGTGCGGGTCGAACGGCGGCGGTCAGGACATGAACACGTCGTCGACCAGGTAGTCGTCCCCGCTCGTGTCCGTACCGTTGCTGGCGAAGGTGTGCCCGGTCAGCGCGGTGGCCGTCGTGCTGACCGGCACGTTGCTGGCGACGGTGACGCCGTTCACCGAGATCGTGGCCGCCGACGTGGTGGCCGTCACCCGGATCGTGTGCCAGCGGCCCTCGGTGACCACGCCGGCCGCCGTCAGGGCGATCCACTGGCTGCCGTTGTAGCGGCGGATGCTGCCGTCCGCGGCGACCGCCAGGTGGTAGGCGTTCACCGTCGATCCGGCCGAGTTCCGGCCCAGCACGGGAAACAGGAACCCGAGCAGGCTGACCGGCTTGAGTCGGAATTCGAGTGTCTTACTGGCGGTCGCGGTCCCGTTCCAGGTGACCTGGGAGTGCGCGTCGGGGTTGGTGTCCACGATTCGCAGGGCCGAGGCGCTGTCGTTACCGGCCAGGTCGCTGCTGCGCTGGGTCGCCCAGCTCTGCACGATGTTGGTGTATCCACGGGGCCGGTTGTTCACCGGGTCGTTCTCGAACGAGTTGATCGACGAGTACAGCTCCAGTTCGTTGAGAAACGCACAGCTGGAGCCGAGCCCCGCGTCGCACCCGGTGGTCGCGTCGAGCTCCACCTTGACGTACCGGGCCGACACCGGGGCGGCCTGCGGGAAATACTCCATCGCGAGATGCGTACGGTTGGTCGCGGTGGCGATCGGCTGGCCCCAGGTCACCCCGTCGGTGGAGGCGTAGACGCGACCGCTGGCGGCGCGGCCGTTGCGCAGGCTCAGGCCGACCTTGGTGAGCGGGTACGCGCGGTCGAGGTTCAGGACGAAGGTGCCGGCACCGTCGGCGTGCACGGCGCTGGACCAGTACTCGGTGCTGCCGTCGAACGCGCCGTCGACCCGGGCGCGGGGGTGGCCGGCGACCGCAGTGGTCATCGTGCCACCGACGGTGATCGTGCCGGTCCGGTACTTGGTCGCCAGGTCGATCCGGCCGACGTCCGGGGTGAGCACGTCGATCCAGCGCCGCCACACGCGGGTCTGCTTGTCGACGGTGAAGTCCGTCTCGGCGGCGGTGACGCAGCCCCAGGTCATCTCGCAGTTGTCACCGATGACGATGGCGCGGTTGGCGGACAGGTATTCGATACCGCCGTAACCGGTGGAGCCGTGCGTGCGGACGCCGTCGGACGGGCAGTTGCGGTAGGTCAGTTGACCCACCCAGCCGGTGCCCTCGCCGTTGGTGGAGATGGCCACCCAGTTGTCCGGTCGTCCGCTGCGCAGGACCAGGATGCCGTTGGGCATCAGCTTCAGGTCCGGCGCGACAGCGAGCAGTGCCTTGCTGGTGTCGTCGTAGGGGTCGTAGCCGTTGGGGAACGAGACGCTCAGCGGCTGCGGCGCGGTCCAGGTGGCACCGTTGTTCGTGGAAGTCACGTAGACCGGGGTGGCCAGCGCCTCCGACACGTGGTGGCGGAACACGGCGATGAGCTTGCCGCTGGGCAGCGCGGCGATCGAGCCCTCGTTGTAGTCGTTGGTGGCGTTGCCGTTGGCCAGGATCGCCCGACGGGTGAACGTCCGACCGCCGTCGGCGCTGGCCTGCAGTTGCGCCCGGTCGTTGGTGCCGTCGGTGAACGTTCCGTAGAGGAGGACCAGGATCGTGCCGTCGGCCAGCTCGAGCGGCTGGCCGGTCAACCGGCTCCCGTTGGCGGTCGCCCCGAGTCCGAACGTCGCCGCCTGGGCCGTCCAGGTCACGCCGTCGTCGGTGGACCGGTAGGCCGTGTAGGTGGCGGTGGATCCGCTGGTGGCGCTGGGCTTGAAGCTGTAGCCGAGCACCGTGCCGTTTCGTAGCCGCGTGACGCCGACGACCGGCGGCGCCACGACCTGGTCCTCGGTGTAGGTGCCGGCGGGGAAGGTCGCGCCACCGTCGACCGAGACGACCTGCCCGCCGCGCGCGGGCGCGGACACGGAGTCCGGGTTGAGCCCGAACCGCCCCGCGAGCCGCCGCACCGCCGTGCCGCTCGCACCCGTGGTGTCCGTGGCGATCAGGTGCGGGAACGCGACCTGGGTGTTGCTCGGCGGATCCCAGACGGTACCGAACTCACTGGCGCCGCCGACGTTCAGCGCGTAGGCGTTGGCCGGCTGTCCGGACGGCCCGGCGGGCGTGCCGTTGACCTGCGTGCCACAGGTCGGGTCGTTGGTGGGCGCGGCCTGCGCGGGCCGGGCGCCGGGCGCGACCACTGCCGCCCCGGCGATGACGGCACCCGCCGCGACGAGTCCGACAGCCATGCGTGTGCGGTTAGCCATGACAGACCCCTCTGATCGATGGAGATCGATTGCGATCATATTGAGGATCATAGTGACGTGGAACGCCGTTCCACACTATCTGGCGTCGTGCCATTTACGTGAAGCTGTGCCGGCGCGCGATCGTCGGGCAGGCGACGGTTCGCCGCCCCGGGGGTGGACGGCGCCGCTACGTAGTCCCCCGACAGAACGGACGTTCTCGCGGCCTCTGGCGGGACCGCCAGGCCGAGGTGACCTCAGCGCAAGTAGTCGCGGCGTCCGGTGTAGACGCCGACAATGGCGGCCAGGTGCGGGTCGCTGGTGATGGTGAAGAAGCGGTTCGGGCGCAGCTCGACGCTGGACGGATTGGCCTGATCGGCGGTGGCCGGGCCGTGGACGGCGGCGTCGTAGATGAGAATGTCGCGCTGGGCGTCGATGTCGCGCTCCGGGTGCTGCAGCAGGCGACCGACAGTCGGACGGCCGGGACCGAACGTCCCGGACAGGTCACCGTAGGTCAGCAACAGGTCGCCGTTGTGCAGGACGAGCTGGTGGTGCGACGACGCGGGCAGGCCCGTCGACACCGGCGTCGTCCAGGCGCGACCGCCGTCGTACGACCGGGATACGTACGCGATGTTGATCGACGTGCGGATGACCGACAGGATCGAGCCGTCCCCCAGCAGGCTCAGGTTCGGCTCCTGGAAGTCGAACGTGTCGGCTCTGCCGATCACCGACTCGTTCTCCCTCGGCCAGGTGCGCCCGCCGTCCGTCGAGCGGACGACCGTCGCCGGTCCGGCGCCGCCCTCGGGGAGCCTGCCGTAGAGGGGGACGAGCAAATCACCGTTGCGCAGCTGCAGGATCGGGCCGTGGGTCGCGGCGTGGCCGGCGTAGTAGGCGCCGACGACCACATCGGACGGTCCCTCCATCGCGGTGCCGACCTCGCTTGGCGTGCTCCACGTGCCGCCCTGGTCGGTCGACCGCGTGACGAACGTGCCGACCAGCGTCACCGGCTTGCCCGGGTATCCGGTCCAGTCGGTGCGGAAGAAGTTCATCAGCACCGTGCCGTCGCGCATCTGCATCAGCTTCGGGTCGCGGTCGTCTATCGGGGTGTCGATCGCCACCAGCGGGGTGGTCCAGGTGCGACCCTGGTCCCGGCTCTGCGTGACCATGATGCGGCCGTCCTGGTCGATGTGGGCGACGGACTCCCGGTACGCGACCAGGAGTCGTCCGTCGCCGAGCTTGATCATGTCGCCAAAGAAGGCGCGCTTGCCGCTCTCGGCCGCTGCGACGACGACCGGGTTGGTGGGCGTACCGATCGGCGGCGGTTCGGCCGCGATCGCGGCGGTTGGTGTGGCGGCGAGAGCCATGGTCGAGGCGGCGAGGGCCGCAGTGGCGCGACGCAGGAGACAACGCACGAGAACCACTCCCATCGGGCGTACGGCGGGATTCGGCGGTCGGGCCGAAGCTATTCGGAACGGCATTCCATGTCAATGTCTCTTCGACACCGACATGAAATGACGTTTCAGATGAACTGGCTGCCGTACGGTGGGCCACCCGGATGCCGCACGGACCCGGGTGGTCGGGGGTTCGGGGCTAGCGGGCCAGGGTCTTGAGGACCTCGCGGGCGGCCTCGAGGGTCCGGTCGATCTCCTCCTCCGTGTGGGCTCCCGAGACGTGGTTCCGCTTCAGGGCCATCGGAAGCATCAGGAAGCCCCGGTCGGTCATGCCGCGGTGGAAGGCGACGTAGGCGGTGTTGTCGTTGCGGAGCAGGTCGCGGTAGCCAAGGGCCGGACCGGCCAGGAAGTAGACCGCGAACACGCCGCCGAAGCCGGCCACCGTGGCCTCGATGCCGAACTCGTCCAGGATGCCGCGCAGGCCGGTGCGCATCCGCTCGCCCAGCGCGTGCGTACGCGTGTAGAACTCCGGGTTTTCGGCCAGGTAGTCGATGGTGGCCAGTGCGGCGGCGCAGCCGAGTGCGTTGCCGTTGAAGGTGCCGGCCAGCAGGACGTCGCCGGTCTGGCCGTTGAAGTGCTCCATCAGGTCGCGCCGCCCGGCGAGGCCGCCGACCGGGAAGCCGTTGGCCATCCCCTTGCCGAAGGTGGTCAGGTCCGGCGTCACCCCGATCACCTGCTGGTAGCCGCCGAGCGCGTGCCGGAAGCCGGTGATCACCTCGTCGAAGATGAGCAGCGCACCCTGCTGCTCGGTGAGCTTGCGCAGGCCGTCGACGAACTCGGTGGTGGGCAGCAGCGCGCCGACGTTGTGCGGGATCGGCTCCAGGATGACGGCGGCGATCCGGTCGCGGTGCGCGTCGAACAGCGCCGCGACCGAGTCGAGGTCGTTGAACTCCGCGATCAGCGTGGCGTCGACCGCCTGGTCGAGGATGCCCTTGGAGAGTGGGTCCCGGCCGTACGCCTTGTCCGGCGCGGAGATCACGTTGCGGGCCACCGCGTCGTGCCAGCCGTGGAAACCACCCTGGAACTTGACGATCAGGTCCCGGTCGGTGACCGCGCGGGCCAGCCGAATCGCCTGCGCGGTAGCCTCCGAGCCGCTCATCGTGGCGATCATCGACTCGGCCGACGGGATGACCTCGACGATCCGCCGCGCCAGGCGCACCTCGGCCTCGGTGACGCCGATGCCGGTCAGGTCGACGCCGTCGAGCGCGGCGCGGATCGCGTCGTTGACCACCGGTGCATTGTGGCCGAGCAGGATCGCGCCGAACGCGGCGTGGTAGTCGAGGTAGCGGCGGCCGTCGGCGTCGGTCAGGTAGGCACCGTCGGCGGCGACGAACGCGTACGGCGCGCCGATGTAGCGGGTCGAGGAGTTGACGCCACCGGGGATGACAGCCGCGGCGGCGTCCGCGATCGCACGTCCCCGGGGGGACTCGGCAGGCAACGCGCGCGGGGAATCGGGGGACGACGGGGGGGTTGACATGAGCGACCTCGTATCCAGTTGGGCTGGCCGAGCCGACGCTAGAACAACCTCACCAACATGGCAAGGCGTTCCATGTTCGACGGTACGACCTTGACAGGGCCCCGTGCCGACCACAGGATGACCGGACATGAAACATCGTTCCGTGCCTGAGGAGGTCGCGCCGATGGATCGGACCGGCATCGTGCTGGTGGGCGCCGGCTTCATCGCCGACGCGCACAGCGGTGCGATCGACGGCGACCCCCGGGCCGAACTGGTCGGGATCGTCGACGCCGACCCCGGCCGGGCCGCGGCGTTCGCCCGCCGGCAGGGCGGCATTCGGCAGGCGACGGACCTCGAGACCGCGCTGGCCTGGCCGGGCGTGCACGCGGTCGTCCTCTGCACGCCCAACGACACCCATGCGCCGCTCGGGCTGCGGGTCGCCGCCGCCGGCAAGCACCTGCTGGTGGAGAAGCCACTGGCCACCACCGTCGCCGACGCGCACCGGCTGGCCGTCGCGTTCGAGGCGGCCGGTCTGGTGCTGGTCGCGGCGCACACGCACCGCTTCTACGACTACGGCCGGGCGGTCAAGCAGACCATCTCGTCCGGCGCGATCGGGCGCCCGGTGCTGGTCCGGCTGGCCATCCTCGGCGGCTGGATCTGGCCGGACTGGAGCGCCTGGGTCGGCGACCCGGCCCGGTCCGGCGGGCACGCCCTGCACAACGGCGTACACCTGCTGGACCTGGCCACCTGGTGGCTCGGCAGCGAACCGACCGGCGTCTACGCCCGCGGCCGCAAGCAGACCGCGGCGGAGCTGCGCATCTACGACTACCTGGAGATGGTGGTGAGCTACGCCGACGGCGCGACCGCGATCTGCGAGATGAGCCGGGCGCACCGGCCCGGCTCGCTGGCGCAGCGCGAGCTGCTGGTCGCCGGCACCGCCGGCATCGTCGAGCAGGGCTGGGACGGCGAGTCCTCGCTGGTCTTCGGTGAGGCCGGCACGGCTGGCCTGCCAGCCGCCGGCGGCGACGGGTTCGTCGCCCAGCTCGGTGCCTGGCTGGACGCGATCGGCGGCGCACCACCGGCGATGCCGGTCGCCGACGCGGTCCGCGCGGTGGCCCTCGGGGTCGCGGTCGAGGAGTCGATCGCGCTCGGCAGGCCCGTGGCGGTGGCCGCATGATCCGCGTCGCGCTGGTCGGCAACGGCGGCATCGGCAGCCAGGACCACCAGAACGTCATGTACCGGCCGGCTTTCGAGCGGCACCCGAAGTTCGAGCTGGTCGACGACCCGGACGAGGCCGAGGTGTTCAGCATCGCCGTACCGCTCGCGGAGCGTGGCGCGGCCGTCGCCGACGCCGTCCGGGCCGGCAGGCACGTGCTCGCCGACAAGCCGCTGGCCGCCACGCTGGCGGAGGCGGAGGAGATCGAGCGGCTCGCCGCCGAGTACGGCGTGGTCGTCGTGCCAGCACACCACCAGCGGTTCGGTGCCGCGCTCCGGTCGGCGATCGGCGCGGTGCGGGGCGGCCGGGTGGGGCTGCCGTGGAACGTGCAGTGCGACTTCGTGGTCGCCGGTGGCGAACCGGCGCCGACCGGGGAACTGGTCAACTTCGGGCTCTACCCGGTCGACGTGCTGCGTGCGCTGCTCGGCCTGGAGGTGCGCCGGGTGCACGCCACCGGCTCGCCGGACCTGGTCACCATGCTTCTCGAGCACGACCACGCAGTGACCAGCACGGTGGTCTGTGGCCGGGTGCCGGCGCTGCGTGACGTGCCGGCGGGCGGGCTCGCGGTGCACCGCTACCGGATCAGCGGCTCGCACGGCGTGCTCGCGGTCGACGCCCGCAAACCCGCCCTCCAGGTGCGTACCGCCGCAACCAGCGGCCTGGTGTGGACGGGGCCCGGCACGGTCGACGTGCTGCTCGACGTGCTGGCGGCGGGCATCGCCGCCGGACGGGCGGTGCTCGGCCCGCACGACGCGGTGCAGGCGCAACGCGTGATCGAGGCCGCGCAGCGGTCGATGGAAACCGGTCAGCCGGTCGAGACAGGGAAGTGAGCGACGATGCGACTCGTCACCTACAACCGGGCCGGCGAGGTCCGGCACGGCCGGCTGACCGAAGACGACCGGGTGGTCGAGTTCGGCGACGGTGACCTGGAAAATTACCTGACCGGCCGGACCGGCGACCCGGAGCGGCTGGAGGTCGCCCTGGCCGACGTCGAACTGCTCGCTCCGCTGCTGCGGCCGGGCAAGCTGCTGGCGGCGGCCGCGAACTACCAGGACCACGTCACCGAGACCGGCGGCGAGCCGCTGGACAGGTCGCGGCTGAGCCCGCGACTGTTCCTCAAACCTCCGACCTCGATCGTCGGTCCCGGCGCCACGATCCCGCTCCCGTCGGTCAGTACTGAGGTCGACTGGGAGGCCGAGTTGGCCGTGGTGATCGGCCGCCGGGTCCGTGACATCGCCGAATCCGACGCGCTCGACGCGGTCGCCGGCTACATGACCTCCAACGACGTCTCCGCCCGCACGGTCGACTACGGCTTCCCGCGCGACACCGACGACCGCGCGGTCTGGTTCTTCGACTGGCTGGCCGGCAAGTGGCTGGACGGCTTCGCGCCGCTCGGGCCCTGGCTGGTCACCGCCGACGAGGTGCCGGACCCGCAGGCACTTTCCATCCACCTCGACGTCAACGGGGTGACCAGGCAGGCGGGTTCCACGAAGGACATGATCTTCAGCGTGGCGGAGCTGGTCGCGCACGCATCACGACTGATGACCCTCGAGCCCGGTGACGTGATCCTCACCG
This sequence comes from Plantactinospora solaniradicis, assembly GCF_042658085.1. Classification (NCBI taxonomy): domain Bacteria; kingdom Bacillati; phylum Actinomycetota; class Actinomycetes; order Micromonosporales; family Micromonosporaceae; genus Plantactinospora; species Plantactinospora solaniradicis. The sequence goes on from NZ_JBHSPR010000006.1 coordinate 8,308, forward strand.
GTACGCCGTCCGGCGTGGGCGCCGCGACGGGTGAATTCCTGACGGCCGGCGACGTGATGACCGTCGTCGTCGGCCAGCTGGGCCAACTCCGCAACACGGTGGCCTAGGCGCCACCACCCCACTGAGAGGTCCACCATGTTCAGAAACCGGATACGGACGGCGGTCGTCGGGCTGACCGTCGCCACGCTCGCGGTCGGCGGCTGCACCGGACCGTCGACCGATTCCAACGGCACCACGGGCACGGCCGCCGGCCAGGCCCTCAACATCTACCTCTACCAGGAGCCGGCCGGGGTGTTCAGCCCCATCGCGCCGGTCAACGGCCCCGACGGCCAGGTGATGTCCTTCATCTACGAGGGGCTGCTCGGCGTCGACCCCGACTACAAGCTGCAGCCTCGGCTGGCCGAGAGCTACCAGGTGTCGCCGGACGCCACGACCTTCACCTTCACACTCCGCCCCGGCCTGAAGTGGAGCGACGGCACGCCCTTCACGGCGAAGGACGTGCTCTTCACCTACAACCTGATGGCCAACCCGAAGACGACCAGCTCGACCGCCGGCAACTACACCGGGGTCGCCGGCGTCCCGGACTTCGCCTCCGGCAAGGCGTCCAGCATCTCCGGCTTCTCCGCACCCGACGACAGGACGTTCGTCATCAAGGCCGCGAAGCCGAACTTCGGGCTGCTCGCGCTGATCGGCACCGTGTGGATCCTGCCCGAGCACATCCTGGGCAAGGACGGACCGGAGGCGGTCTCCAAGAACCCCTTCTTCCGTAAGCCGACCGTCGGGATGGGTCCGTACACGTTCGTCGAGTACAAGACCAACCAGTACGTGCACATCACGGCGAACGCCAACTACCGGAACCAGGCGAAGGTCAAGGACGTCTATCTCAAGCCGATGACCTCCGACAACGCCACCGCGCAGCTCGGCAACGGCGGCATCGACATCGCGTCGTACTCGCCGAGCGACATCGAGACGGTGGCCGGCTTCGGCAACGTGGCCACGCAGGAGAAGCCGGGTGCCGGCTTCGTCCGGATCGCGCTCAACCAGTCGAAGCCGTACTTCAAGGACGTCCGGGTCCGCCAGGCGTTCCTGTACGCTCTCGACCGCAAGCAGATCGTGCAGACCGTGCTCGCGGGCAAGGCCGAGGTCCGGCTCTCGAACTTCGCCAAGGCCAACGAGCCGGCCGGACTCAACGAGTACGCCCAGGACGTCAACAAGGCCAAGCAGCTGCTGGCCGCGGCGGGCTGGGACGCCAACCGCGAGATCCAGCTCCAGTGGGTGCAGGGACAGCGGGACCGGGACGCCACGTCGACGATCGTGCAGAGCCAGCTCGCGGCCGTCGGCGTCAAGGTCAAGCTGGTCAACATCCAGGCTGCGGAGATCACCAAGACGTACACCGAGAAGTCGTACGACATGGTGCTCTACGGCGGCGGCAACTACGCGGTCGACTCGTCGACGATCAACGGCATCACCGCGTGCGCCAACGCCTACCCGGCCGGCGGAAACATCAACTTCTTCTGCAACGAGCAGTTGGACCAGTTGATGGCGCAGGCCAACTCGACCGCCGACGAGGCGCAGCGCAAGTCGCTCTACGAGCAGGCGGCGAAGCTGGAGAACGAGCAGGTCGACCTGATGTGGCTGTACTCGCCGTACGGGCTCTGGGCCGTCAACAAGCGGGTGCAGGGTTTCCGGGCCGCGGGCTCGCAGGACGCCATGTTCTGGGACCCGGCCAGCTGGAGCATCTCGGGCTGACCCACGCACACCGCGGTCGGGCCGGTCAACGGCGACCGGTCCGGCCGCGGTCCGCGGTGACTGAAAGGAGTGTGAGCGTTGGCCGCCTTCCTGGTCCGGCGACTGTCGATCAACGTGCTGGTGTTCTTCCTGATCACCATCGCGATCTTCGCGCTGGTACACAAGACGCCCGGCGACCCGATCGCCATGCAGATCCCGGCCGACCAGCTCAACTCCGGCAGCGCCGAGTTCATCGCGCAGAAGCGGGCCGAGCTGGGCCTCGACCAGTCGATCCCGGTGCAGTACTGGCACTGGCTCACCAACGCGCTGCAGGGCAACCTCGGCTACTCGCTGCTCAACGGTCGCCCGGTGACGGAGGTGCTGGGGGAGCGGATCGGTCCGACCATCGAGCTGATGGGCGTCGGCCTGCTCATCTCGCTGCTGATCGCGTTTCCGCTCGGCATCCTCGCGGCCCGTCGGCGCAACTCGTGGCTCGACTACGGCGCCACCGTGGTCAGCCTCGGCTCGGTCTCGATCCCGGTGTTCTTCGTGGCGTTGATCGTGATCTACGTGTTCACCCTGAAGTTCCAGTGGTTCCCGTCGTCGGGCATCTCCGACCCGACCAACCCGAGCCTGCTGAACACCCTGCACCACCTGGTCCTGCCGGCGCTGATCCTCGGCTTCGGCAACTCCGGCCCGTTCATGAGGTACGTGCGCAGCAGCATGATCACCGAGTTGAACGCGGACTACGTGCGCACCGCGAACGCCAAGGGCGCGACACCGCGCCGGGTGGTGCTGCGGCACGCGTTCCGCAACTCGCTGATCCCGGTGCTCACCGTGATCGCCACGAACCTGCCGCAGATGCTCGCCGGCGCGGTGGTCATCGAGCAGGTCTTCGCCTGGCCGGGCATGGGCCAGCTCGCGGTCAGCGCGGTCAACCAGCACGACTACTCGGTGATCGTCGGCTTCGCCCTGCTGATCGCGATCCTCGTACTGGTGTCGAACCTGCTCGCCGACGTGCTCTATACCGTCGTCGACCCGAGAGTGAGGCTGCGATGACCGCAACCACGGTGTCCGCGCCGGCCGGGCGCTCCCCGGCGGCGGCCGCCCTGCGCCGCTTCCGCAACTATCCCGCGGCCCTGGTCAGCGTCGTCTTCATCGCACTGGTCGTGCTGGCCGCGATCTTCGCGCGACCGCTCTCCGGGCACGACCCCAACGCGATCGACCTGCTCGCCGCCCGCTCCGGCCCGTCCGGCGAGCACCTGCTCGGCACCGACTCGACGGGCCGCGACGTGCTCTCCCGGCTGCTCTTCGCCGGCCGGGTCTCGCTCGGCGTCGGCATCGCCTCGGCTGCCATCGCGGTGGTCGTCGGCACCCTGCTCGGCGCGGTCGCCGGGCTGCTCGGCGGCTGGGTCGACGGGTTGGTGATGCGGCTGGCCGACGTGTTCCTGTCGTTCCCGACGCTGGTGGTGATCGTGGTGGTGGCCGGCGTCCTCGGCCCCAGCGTGCTGACCATGGTGATCGCGATCGGGCTCTTCCAGTGGCCGGTCTGCGGCCGGATCGTCCGCGGCGTCACGCTCTCGCTGCGCGAGCAGGAGTTCGTGCTGGCCTCCCGGGCGACCGGTGCCGGCCCACTGTGGCTGATCCGCAGGCACATCATCCCGGCCGCGCTGCCGCCGGTCAGCGTCGTCGCCACGCTCGCCGTGGCGCAGGCCATCGCCCTGGAGGCGACGCTCTCCTTCCTCGGCCTCGGCGTGCAACCGCCGGCGGCGAGCTGGGGCAACATGCTCACCGACGCACAGAGCCTGACGGTGATCCGCAGCGAGCCGTGGCTGTGGCTCTCGCCCGGCATCGCGGTGGCGTTGACCGTGCTGGCGGTCAACTTCATCGGCGACGGGCTGCGCGACGCGGTCGACCCGAGGTCGGCGTCATGAGGGCAGGACGGATGCCGGCAGCGGATCCCGTTGCCGGGGGAGGCGTCGACCAGGGGCCGTTGCTGCGCATCGACGGGTTGCGGGTGGACTTCCGGACCGATGACGGGGTGGTGCACGCGGTCACCGACGTCAGTCTGACGGTCGAGCGGGGCGAGATCGTCGCGATAGTCGGCGAGTCCGGGTCCGGCAAGACCGTGACCGCGATGTCCGTGCTCCGCCTGCTGCCGAAGGCCGCGGAGGTGGCCGCCAAGGCGATCACCTTCCGGGACACGGACCTGCGTACGCTCTCCGCCGCCGAACTCCGCAGGATCCGCGGCGGTCCGGTTGGGATGATCTTCCAGGACCCGATGACCGCGTTGAACCCGGTGATGTCGGTGGGCGCCCAGGTGGCCGAGGCGGTGTTGCTGCACCAGCGCCGGCCGGACCGGAAGGCCGCCCGGCAGCGGGCCGTCGAACTGCTCCGGCTGGTCGGCGTGCCCGACCCGGCGCAGCGGGTGAAGCAGTACCCACACGAGTTCTCCGGCGGCATGCGCCAGCGCGCGATGATCGCGATGGCGATCGCCAACAACCCGGACCTGATCATCGCGGACGAGCCGACCACCGCGCTCGACGTGACGATCCAGGCCCAGGTGCTCGCGCTGCTCAAGAAGGCACAGGCGGAGACCGGCGCGGCGACCATCCTGATCACCCACGACCTGGGCGTCGTCGCCGAGCTTGCCGACCGGGTGGTGGTGATGTACGCCGGCCGCGTGGTCGAGTCCGCCGGTGTGCGGGAGCTGTTCGCGATGCCCCGCCACCCGTACACGTTGGGTTTGCTGGCCAGCCTGCCCCGGATGGACGTCGACGTCGACCAGCTCGACCCCATCCCCGGCAACCCGCCGAACATGTCCGACCCGCCTGCCGGGTGTGCGTTCCATCCGCGCTGCCCGCTGGTCCGCGAGCGGTGTCGTACCGAGCGGCCGGCGTTGCTCCAGATCGGGGCCGGCCGCAGCAGCAGGTGCCACTTCCACGACGAACTGGCGGTGACGGCGTGACGAACCTGTTGAAGGTCGAGGGGCTGCGTAAGCACTTTCCGATCCGGCGCGGCGTGCTGCGCCGGCAGGTCGGCGAGATCCGTGCCGTCGACGGCGTCGACCTCGAGTTGGACGCCGGGGAGACGTTGGGCCTGGTCGGCGAGTCGGGCTGCGGCAAGTCGACCACCGGGCGGCTGCTGGTCCGGCTGCTCGAGCCGACCGCCGGCAGGATCCTCTTCGAGGGCACCGACCTGGCCACGCTGTCCCAGCGCGAGCTGCGGGCCAAGCGGCGGGCGATCCAGATCATGTTCCAGGACCCGTACGCCTCGCTGTCGCCGCGGATGACCGTGCACGAGATCGTCGCCGAGCCGCTGCGGGTGCAGGGCCGGTACGCCGAAGGGGGTGCCGACCGGGTCCGCGAGCTGCTGGAACTGGTCGGTCTGCGGCCGGAGCACTCTCGGCGGTACGCGCACGAGTTCTCCGGCGGGCAGCGGCAGCGCATCGGGTTGGCCCGGGCGCTCGCTCTCGATCCCCGGCTGCTCGTGCTCGACGAGCCGGTCAGCGCGCTCGACGTCTCGGTGCAGGCACAGGTGATCAATCAACTCCGCGGCCTGCAGGACCGGCTCGGCCTGGCGTACGTGTTCATCTCGCACAACCTCTCGGTGGTGCGGCACATCTCGCACCGGGTCGCCGTGATGTACCTGGGCTCAATCGTCGAGACCGGCAGCCGGGCCGACATCTTCACCGCGCCCACGCATCCGTACACGCAGGCGCTGCTCGCGGCGATCCCGGTACCGGATCCGACCGGCCGGGAGGAGCGGGAGCGGATCACCCTGACCGGAGACGTACCCAGTCCGAGCAACCCACCGACCGGTTGCGTGTTCCGGACCCGCTGCTGGAAGGCTCAGGATGCGTGCGCGCAGGAGACGCCCGCGCTGATCGACCGGATCGGCGTCGGGCATCCGAGCGCGTGCCACTTCCCGGAAGTCCCAGCCACCGTCGGCGGCGCGTAGGAGAGTCCACAATGCCGAGAGCACCCCGCACCTCCGTCGACGACGCCAAGCCGGCGTCGGCCAACTACCACGCCAACGCGCTCGCGCGCGGCCTCGCCCTGCTGGAGATGCTGGCCGCGGCACCGGAGCCGCTGACACTCACCGAGTTCAGCGAGGCGACCGCGCTGCCGAAGAGCACGCTGGTCCGGCTGTTGTCAGTACTGTCCGAGATGGAATACCTGGTACGGGTCGACGACCGTCCGTCGTACCGGCTCGGCCACAAGGTCCAGCGGCTGGCGGCCGCGTACGTGTCCACCCTCGACCTGACCGTGGTCGCCGAGCGCTACCTCCAGCCGGTCGCGGCCAGCACCGGGCAGACCGCCAACCTCGGCGTGCTCGACGGTGACCAGGTGCTGCACATCTGCGTCGCCGAGCCGGACCGGCCGCTGCGGTTCACCACCGCGCTCGGCGCCCGCGACCAGACCTATGCCACCGGTCTGGGCAAGGTGCTGCTCGCCGCGCTGCCGGACGAGCAGGTCGCCGCGATCATGCCGGCCGAGCCGTTCCCGGCGTTCACCGAGAACACCCTGGTCACCCTGGCCGAACTGCGCAAGGATCTTCGGCGGGTCGTCCGGCGCGGTTACGCGCTCGACGACAGCGAGCGCAGTGCGGGCCTGCGCTGCGTCGCGGTGCCGGTACGGGTCGACGGCGACTGCCTGGCCGCGGTGAGCGTCTCGGGGCCGGCGGGCGAGTTCGGCACGGCCCGGCAGCACGCGTACGTCGCCGCCCTGGGCGAGGTGGCCGGGGCGTTGACCGACGACCCGGACTTCGTGACGGCGCTGCGGATCGTGCACCGTTCCCTCCGGGTCGCCGGTCGCTCATGAGCCGCTCAGCCGACGTAGGCGATCGCCTCGACCTCGACGCGTACGTCGGGGTGGCCGAAGGCGACCACCACGGTGGTGCGGGCCGGCGGAGCCTCCGGGAAGCGGCGTCGGTAGATCTCGTTGAACGGCGCGAAGAGCGTCGCGTTGGACAGGAACGCGCCGATCTTGACGATCTGGTCGCGGCGCGCGCCCGCCGCGGCCAGCACCGCCTCGACGTTGTCCAGGGTGCTCTCCACCTCGCGGGCGAAGTCGCCGATGTAGACCTTGTTGTCGGCGCCGGTGGCGACCTGGCCGGATACGAAGACGAAACCGCCCGCCCTGGTGGCGTGGGACAGCGGTACGGCGGGCGCGGGGAACCCCTCGGGGTGGAACCTCTCGATCATCTGCACATGGAACCATATTTCATGTTGGCTGCCCATGTCTGGTGAACTGCTGCTGCACGGCGGACTCGTGCTGGACGGCTCCGGCGGACCCGGGGTCGAGGCCGACGTGCTGGTCCGGGCGGGGCGGGTCGCGGCGATCGGCACCGGCCTGTCCGCGCCGGTGGTGCGCGACGTCACCGGTCGGGTGGTCTGCCCGGGTTTCGTCGACATCCACACCCACTCCGACCTGACCCTGCTCTCCGACCCGCGCGGGCTGAGCAAGGTGCACCAGGGCGTCACCACCGAGGTGGTCGGCAACTGCGGGCTCGGCGTGACAGCGCTGGCGCCGGGCGCGCCGGTCGAGCCGATCCGGCAGGCGGTCGGCTATCTCGACCTCGACCCCGCGGTCGCCTGGTCCTGGCCGGACCTGGCGGGTTACCTCGCCGCGCTGGCCGGGGCCGGTCCCGGGGTCAACGTGGCCACCCTCGTCGGGCACCTCGCGCTGCACGCCACGGTGGTGGGCTTCGACGACCGACCGGCCGCGCCGGGCGAGATCGACACGATGTGCGGGCTGCTCGGCGAGGCGCTCGACGCGGGCGCGGTCGGGCTCTCCACCGGGCTGGTCTACGCGCCGCTGCCGTACGTACGGGACGTCGAACTGCTGGCGCTGGCGGCGGTGGTCGCCGGACGGGACCGGATCTTCACCTGGCACGTCCGCAACTACGACGACGACCTGCTCGACTCGGTCGGCCAGGCGGTCGAGATCGCCCGGGCGACCGGTGCCCGTACCCAGATCTCCCACCTGGCCGCCGTTGGCCGCCGCAACTGGGGCAGGGTCCGGCGCGCCCTCGACCTGGTCGACGCGGCCAACGCCGACGGCTGCGACGTCGGCGTCGACATCTACCCCTACCTGCACGGCAACGCGCCGCTCTCGCAACTGCTGCCGGCACACGTCCAGGAGGGCGGCCCGCAGGCGTGGGCGCCGCGGTTGCGCGATCCGGCCGTGCGGGCGGAGGTCCGCGCCGCCTGGGCGGACCGCCCGACCGGCTGGGACGAGTTGACGCTGAGCTGGACCATCCGGCCGGCGCCGGACCCCGTGGTCGGCCAGAGCATCGCCGACCTGGCCGCGCAGGCCGGCTCCGACGGGGTCGAGGTGGCCCTCGACCTGCTGGCCGAGTTGGGCAACGGCGTGCTGATGACGGCGGGCGGGCGCAGTGCGGACGATCTGCGCGCCGTGCTGTGCCACCCGGCCGCCGTGGTCGCCTCCGACGGCCTGGCGCTCGATCCGGACGGTGTGACCGGCGCCGGCGTGCCGCACCCGCGCAGCTACGGCACGTTTCCGCGCTATCTGCACCGGTACGCCACCGACCTGCCGGACGCGGTGCGGCGCTGCACGTCGGCAGCCGCCGCCCGGGTCGGGCTGCGCGACCGCGGGCTGCTGCGGCCGGGCGGGCCGGCCGACGTGGTGGTCTTCGACCCGGCCCGGCTGACCGACCGGGCCACCTTCACCGCGCCGCACCAGCTCGCCGCCGGCGTCGAACTGGTCCTGGTCAACGGCGTGGTCACGATCGACGGGGAAGCGCACACCGGCAGCCGGGCCGGACAGGTTCTCAGGGGCGGCACAGCGTGAAAGGCAGCAGCGAATGATCGACGTACACACCCATTGCCATCTCGCCGAGCACTGGGGTTGCGAGTGGCACCGCAACTGGCAGCCGGTCTACGGCCACGAGTACGCCGACCGCACGCCGGAACAGTACGACGAGGCGATGGCGGCGGCCGGTGTCGACCTGGCGTTCGTGTTCGGCATGCGGGCCACCCGGGCCGGCGTGATCACCCCCAACGAGTACGTCGAGCAGTTCTGCGCGGGTACCTCGACCGACACGATCGGTTTCATGGCGCTCGACCTCTCCGACGCCGACGTTCTGGACCAACTCGCCGACGGCATCGCCCGTGGCCTGCGCGGCGTGAAGCTCTACCCGGTGCTGGCCCACTTCGACCCGCGCGACGAGGCGCACGACCCGTTCTTCAGGGCAGCGACCGAGGCCGGGCTGATCGTGCTCTGGCACATGGGCACCACGCCCAGCCCGGAGGGGCGGCTGGAGCTGACCAACCCGTTGCTGGTCGACGACGTGGCCCGCCGGCACCCGGACCTCAGGCAGATCATCGCCCACCTCGGCCACCCGTGGCAGCGCGAGACGATCGTGGTGCTGCGCAAGAGCCGCAACGTCTTCGGCGACGTGTCGGCGTCCTGGGCCCGCCCGCTCGACGGGTTCATGGCGCTGGTCCGGGCCCAGGAGTGGGGCGTGGCGCAGAAGCTGTTGTTCGGCTCCGACTTTCCGATGTGGACTCCGGCCGAGGCGGTGGCCGGTCTGCGGTCGCTCGCCGAGATGCGCCCGGCCGGGTTGCCGGCGATCAGGCCGGAGACCGTCGAATGGCTGCTCGACGGCGACCCGCGCGCGGCGCTGGGGCTGGCATGATCCCGCTGGCCGCGCTGCCGACCCCAGCGCTGCTGGTCGACCTCGACCGGCTGGAGCGCAACATCAACGCGATGGCCGGTGCGTTCGCGGCCGCGGGCGTCGCGCTGCGCCCGCACATCAAGACCTCGAAGTGCTGGGAGGTCGCCCGCCGGCAGCTCGCCGCCGGTGCGACCGGCTTCACCTGTTCGACCGCCGCCGAGGTGGCCTGGTTGCAGGGGCGCGGCGTCGCCGACCTGCTCTGGGCACACATCCCGATCGGGCCGCGCAAGGTCGCATTCGTGGTCGACGCGATCGCCCAGCACGGTGGTGGGCTCACCGTCTCGCTGGACTCGGTGGAGGCCGCCCGGCCGCTGTCGGCCGCGGCCACGGCCGCCGGGGTCACCGTGCCGTTCGTGCTCGAGGTCGACACCGGGCACGCCCGGCTCGGCGTACAGCCGCCGGAGGCGGTCGCGACGGCCACCGCGATCGCCGCGCTGCCCGGCCTGCGGCTGCGTGGCGTGCTGACCCACGAGGGGCACGTCTCCGCGCTCGCCGACCGGACCGCGCTCGAACGGGCCGGCGCCGCGGCCGGCACGCTGCTGGTCGGGGTCGCCGACGCGTTGCGGAGTGCGGGTTTTCCGGTCGAGATGGTCTCCGTCGGCTCGACGCCCGGCGCCACCTCGGCGCCGTTCGTGGCCGGGGTGACCGAGGGCCGGCCGGGCACCTACGTCTACTTCGACGCCAACCAGACCCGGCTCGGCAGTTGCACACCGGACCAGTGCGCGCAGACCGTCCTCGCCCGGGTGGCGTCCGTGCAGCGGCCGGGGCGGCCGATCATCGACGCCGGTGTCAAGGCGATGAGTTCCGACGCGATCGCCGCGGCGGGCGCGGTCGGCGTACTGCTCAACCGGCCCGGTGTCACCTTTACGGAAGCCAACGAGGAGCACGGCTTCCTGCACGACACCGGGGCGGTCCCGCTGGTGGTGGGCGACCTGGTGCGGTTGGTGCCCAACCATGCCTGCGGCACGACCAACATGTGGAGCCACCTGTACGCGGTCCGCGGTGCTCTCGCCGTCGAGCGGTGGGAGATCTCCGCCCGTTACTGACCCGGTTCTTCTTGACATGGAACGGCATTTCACGTTTGGTGACAGCCATGAAGGTCATGACCCTCTACGCCCACCCGGCGGACACGATCACGAACTGCGGCGGCACCCTGGCCCGGCACGCGGCCGCGGGTGACGAGGTGGTCGCGCTGATCCTCACCCACGGCGGACGGATCCACGCCAACCGTTACGCGGAGGAGTGGCGCAAGGATCGGCCGGACACTTCGATCACCGACGCCGACCTCGACCACATCGTCGCCCACAAGAAGGGCGAGCTGGAACGGGCGGCGGAGATCGTCGGCATCTCCAGGGTGATCACCCTGGACCTGGACGACAACTACGCCGCGCTGCGGGAAGACGTGATCGACCGGGTCGCCGAGCAGCTCGCGATCGAGCGGCCGGACGTGGTGATCTGCGACTACCCGGTCAACCCGGTGGCGGCGGCGAACATGCACACCGTCGCGACCGTGACCGTGCTGGCCGCGCTCGGTCGCGCTGGCGCGTTCCTGCGCAACCTGGACGACCGCGCGGAGTTCCACGTCAAGCAGGTCTTCTTCACCTCGCTGCCGGTGATGGCCGGCGACGGGCTCAGCCTCTACGGGCTGCGCAACGACGTCTACATCGACATCACGGATGTCGTCGACAAGAAGGTCGCCGCGATGGACTGCTTCGACAGCCAGGGCTACTCCGGGTTGTTCGCGCGCAAACTGATCGAGTCCAACAACGGCGAGAACGGCCGGGTGGCCGGCGTCAACTTCGCCGAGGCGTTCTACCGGATGAACAACGAGACCCACCCGCTGCTGCCGGTCACCGAGGCCGCGCGGAACGAGGACGTGCTGACCCGGCACATCAGCTACAGCCGGGTCAACCTGCGGGCGACGTACCCGCTGTAGATATCTGGAGGTTGGTGACCATGGCGGCGCGCTATCTCAAGTCGACACCCCGGGTGACCCACGACGACGCCCGGTCCCAGGGCGTACGCGAAACGGTCGCGGCGGTGATCGCGGACGTCCGGTCCCGCGGCGACGCGGCGGTCCGGGAATATTCGGAGAAGTTCGACAACTGGTCGCCCGAGTCGTTCCGGCTCGGCGATGCGGAGATCGAGCGGATCGTGGCGAGCGTGCCGGAGCAGGCGATTGCCGACATCAAGACCGTGCAGGCCCGGGTACGCGACTTCGCTTGGCGGCAGAAGGAGTCGCTGCGCGACTTCGAGGCCGAGATCGAGCCCGGTGTGTTCCTGGGCCAGAAGAACATCCCGGTCTCGGCGGCCGGAGCGTACGTGCCCGGCGGGCGCTACCCGCTGGTGGCGTCGGCGCACATGACCGTCGTGACGGCGAAGGTGGCCGGGGTCCGGCGGGTGGCCTCCTGCACGCCGCCGATCCACGGCGAGGTCCCGGCGGCGACGGTCGCCGCGCTGCACCTGGCCGGCGCCGACGAGATCTACCTGCTCGGCGGGACGCAGGCGGTGGCCGCGATGGCGCTGGGCACCGAAACGATCGGCAGGGTCGACCTGCTGGCCGGCCCCGGCAACGCCTATGTTGCGGAGGCCAAACGCCAGCTCTTTGGCGAGGTCGGCATCGACCTGTTCGCCGGCCCGACCGAGATCCTGGTCGTCGCCGACGGCGCGGCGGACCCGTTCGTGGTCGCCGTCGACCTGCTCAGTCAGGCCGAGCACGGCCCCGACTCGCCGGCCATCCTGATCACGGACTCGGAGCCGCTGGCCCTGCGGGTCATGGAACTGATCGAGCGGATCCTGCCCGGCATGCCCACCCGGGACTTCGCCGCACCGGCCTGGCGCGACCACGGCGAGGTCGCGGTGGTCGCGGACATCCCCGAAGCGTACGAGCTGGCGAACGGTTACGCCGCCGAACACGTACAGGTCCTCACCGAGTCGCCGCGTGACGCTCTCGACCACATGCGCGACTACGGTGCCCTCTTCCTCGGCGAGGGAACGTGTGTGTCGTATGGCGACAAGGTGATCGGCACCAACCACACCCTGCCCACCAGGGGCGCGGCCCGCTACACCGGTGGTCTGTGGGTCGGGAAGTACCTGAAGACGGTCACCTACCAGGAGGTCACCAGTCGCGAGTCGAGCGTCGCACTGGGCCGGCTGTGCGGCCGGGCGGCCCGGGTCGAGCTGTTCGAGGGCCATGCCCGCTCCGGCGACGTCCGCGCCCACAAGTACGCCGGCGACCCCCTGCCCTGGGCCCCGGCCGACGTCTGGACTCTGGACCATCTGGGCGAGAAAGACGAGGTCACCGGGTCGAGATGACGAGTTGCTGGGACCGGTGGTCGGACAGGCCACCGGTCCCGCCGCCGATCCGGTAGGAGTGCACCCGGACCGTCGCGGAGACGAAGGTCCAGTCCAACTGCCACCAGCGGGGCCAGCCGGAGGTGTCGGACCAGGTCGCGGGGAAGGGCGACGACGTCGCGTGGTTGGCGCTGCGTAGCCCGTCCGGCACCTTGGCCAGGTCGCCCATCACCGGGCTGGTGTTGAAGTCGCCGGCGACCAACCGTGGGTTCGGGTTGGCCGCCACGTCCCGGGCCAGTGCCCGCCACTGTGGCTCACGCTGGGCGTGCTGCTCCCGGACGATCCGGTAGAAGTCCCGGTCCAGCAGGCTGTGGTCCGGCGACAACTGCACCGGCAGGTGCAGGTTGTACGTCGACAACACCCGACCCTGTCCCAGGTCCAGGTCGGTACGCAGGACCTTGTACCGCCAGTGGTCGGCCGAGCCCGCCGCCGGTTCCGGCATGTCCGGGGCCTCCAGCGGAATCCGCCGCACGATCGGGAAGCGGGAGAGGGTGACCAGTTCGCCGACCACCGCGAGGTGGAAACCGGGGAACTCGGCCCGCAACCGGTCGAGCGCGGACTCGGCCGGGCCCGCCGAGTACGCGTACCAGTATTCCTGGAGCAGGTAGACGTCGGCGTCGGCGGTCCGCAGCAGTTCGTGCATGGCCGCGGTCTGCCCGCCCTCGTCCCAGTACCCGGTGTTCCAGCTGAACACCCGGATCGCGTCCCGGGGCGCGGGACCGTCCGCGCCCCGCAGCCCGTCGACGTTCACCCCGGACAGCGGCCCACCCAGCAGCAGCGCGGCGGCGGCGAGCAGCGCCACCGGCCGTCGCGAGCGCCGACAGGGCGCGGCGGCCGTGCCCAGCAGCAGCGGGACGACCAGGAAGGCCGGTGGCGGTACGGCGTCGACCACGAGCCAGAGCCACCACTGCCCGCTGAGCACCAGGTGCGTCACGGTGAACGCCAGCCATAGCGCCGCCGCGGCGACCAGCCCGATGTAGAGCCACCACCGCCAACCGCGCCGCCGCCGCGTCGCAGGGGCGGCCCGGGGCGCGATGCCGACCGGTACCCGGGTCTCCGGCGCGGAGACCGTCACGCCGTCCCCCGCAACGCGGTTCCCTCGACGGGGAAGGAGGCGTCGTAGAGCTGCCGGAAGGTCCGGGAGGCCAGCCACTGCACCGCTCCGGTGGCGACCCCGGCCGTGATGGTGACGTTGACCAGGAAGTGCAGCACGGCGAAGTAGAGCAGGAACGGCAGGCCGTGCCGGCGGCGGACGAAGCCGTACATGCCGGCGTCGCAACCGAGCGAGACGGCGAGCAGCGCGATCGGGACGACCGCCCCCCACGGGCCGACCAGAACCGGCACCGCCAGCGCGGGCAGCACGGCGAACGCGGCCAGGCTGCCCCAGGCCCGGGCGGCGGTCTCGAAGCCCTGCCCGAACCGGCGGGCCCGGGCGTAGAGCGGGATGCGGAGCCGGCCCCGGTGGAACAGCTTGCGGAGCAGGCCGGGTAGCCGGTGGTCGTGGTCGTGCCGGCCGCGTACCCCGGAGGTGAGCACCAGCCGGTAGCGCCGGGTCAGCCGATAGCCGTAGTCGACCTCCTCGGTGTGCCGCAGTGCCGGGTTGAACGGGCCGATCTCGTCGAACACGTCACGCCGGATCACGCACACGGCCGGAAAGAGGAACGACACGTCACCTTCCGAGCTGATCGACCAGTAGTGATATTGCAGGCCACGATATCGGGCCACCGCCGTGTCGTGCAGCAGCGGTTCGGGATCCTCGATGCCGCAGACCGCGCCGATCCGGGAGTCGGCCTGGATCAGCCGTACCGCGTTGGCCACCGCGTCCGGGGCCAGGACGAGGTCGGAGTCGACGTAGCAGAGGAGTTCGCCCCGGGTGTGCGCGGCGCCGATGTTGCGGGCCCGGCCGCACCCGCCGTTGACCCCGGTGCTCACCACCGGTACGCCGAGCGCCTCGGCGACCGCCACCGACTGGTCCGTGCTGCAGTCGTCCACCATCAGGATCTCGATGTCCGGGTACGTCTGGTCCAGAATGGACCGCAGACACAGGTCCAGCGACTCCGCGTAGTTGTAGTTCGGCACGATCACCGAGACGCGCGGTCGACCGCTGGTCGGAAAGTCCTCCGGGGTCATCGGGTAGCCACCTCCGGCCGGTCGTAGAGGCCACGGAACCGGCGCGAGGCGAGCCAGGCGACCGCCCCGGACAACGCGGCGACGGCGATCACCAGGTTCAGCAGGAAGTGCATCGCGACGAAGTATCCCAGGAAGACTGTCCCGCGCTCCCGGAAGACGAACCGGTACATCGGCAGGTCACCGGCGAGGCAGGCGGCGAAGGCCACCAGTGGCACGGCGAGGTACGCCGGACCGAGGAGGAGCGGTAGTGCCAGCGTCAGCACGGTCAGCAGGGCGGCGACGCTCACCCAGGCCCGGGGGCCACTGCTGAGCCCGCCGGGGAACTCCGGCTTGCGGGCGTACATCGGGATGTGCAGGGCGGTCCGGGTGAACACCTTGCGGATCAGCACCCCGAGGTCGTGGTCGTGGTCGTGCACGCCGCGTACCCGGGGCGAGAGCCAGATCTGGTACCGCTGGGCCAGCCGCATGCCGTAGTCCGCGTTCTCGGTCTCCCGCAGTCGCGGGTTGAACGGCCCGATCTCGGCGAAGACCCGGGCCGGAATCGCGAGCAGTGCGGTGTAGAGGGTCATGATCCGGCCCTCGTCGGCGATCAGCCAGTAGGACTGCTGGAGGCAGCGGTACTCCTCCAGCAGGCTGTCCCGGACCAGCGGTACCGGATCGTAGTTGCCGCATATCGCGCCGATCTCCGGGTCGGCGCCGAGCAGTTCCACGGCGTTGGCCACCGCGTCCGGCTTCGCGGCCACGTCGGAGTCGATGAAGAACAGGATCTCTCCCGTCGCGTTCGCCGCGCCGAGGTTGCGGGCCGCCGCCGGTCCGGAGTTCCGGGGCGTACGCAGCACCCGGGCGCCGTACGACCGCGCGACCGCGACCGAGTCGTCGGTGCTGCAGTCGTCCACCACGATGATCTCCAGGTTCGGATGGGTCTGTTCGCGGAGCGAGCCGAGGCACAGGCCGAGGGCACCGGCGTAGTTGTAGTTCGGCACGATCACCGAGACGAGTGGATTGTTCATCAAGAGCCGCCCGAGAAACCTCTGGCTTCAGCCATTGGGAGGAAAGGGCGGTCAAGCGCGGTGGTTGTTCTCGGCATGTTGTCGACTCCTCCGTGTGGGCGAAACTGTCGGATGTGGCTGGGATGGTTGCGGGTGTGGGCGAGACGGTGCGGTACACCTACCGGTTGCGTCCCGGCGCGACCGCGCAAGCCGCGCTGCTTGGCGAGTGGGGGCGGTGTCGCTGGTTGTGGAACGAGGCCGTCCACCAGTACAAGACCGGCCGTAAACCTACCTTCGGCAGGTTGTCGAAGCTGTTGACCGAGGCGCGGGCTCGTTCGTCGTGGTTGCGGGACGGGTCCCAGGTCGCGCAGCAGCAGACGCTGCGTACCTACGCTCTGGCCCTTCAGCACTCCTTCAAGGTGAAGGGACGGGGCCGGCCGAGACCGAAGCGGCGTAAGGACAGCCTGCCCAGCCTCGAATACACCACGCGTGGGTTCTCGATCCGCGACCAGCGGCTGCGGCTGCCCGGCGGCGTCAGCATTCCCGTCGTCTGGTCCCGCGAGCTGCCGGCCGATCCGACCAGCGTCCGGGTCTACCAGGACCGCCTCGGACACTGGTACGCGTCCTTCGTCGTGCGCCGCGACACCACGCCCGCGCCCGAGGTCAAGGGGGCGATCGGTGTCGACTGGGGTGTGGCGACGACCGCGACCACGACAGATGCCGTCTACGATCTGCCGTACCTCGGCCATCGGAAACGGTGTGCCGCCGAACTGGCCAAGGCGCAGCGTCGGATGGCCGGGCGTCGTCGGGTGAAGGGCGCCCGGCCGTCGAACGGCTACCTGCGCGCCAAACGCCAGGCGGCGAAGGTGGCGAAGAGGGCGGCTCGGCAGAACATCCACGACGCCCGGGTCTGGGCGAAGAAGGTCGTCGACAACCACGCGACGATCGCCGTGGAGGACTTCAAACCGAGATTCCTCGCCGGATCCCGGATGGCGCGTAAGGCCGCTGACGCGGCGATCGGGGCGGCGAAGCGGGAACTGGTCGAGCGTGGCTCGCGGGCGGGCCGGAAGGTGGTGCTGGTGCCGGCCGCCTACACCACGATGACCTGCTCGCAGTGCGGTACGAGAGCCAAGAACCGCCTCGGGCTGGGTGTCAGAGTCTTCCGGTGCGACACCTGCGGACACACCGCCTGCCGCGACCGGAACGCCGCGAGGACGATCCTCGCCACGGCAGAGCGTGACCGTGCTGGTGCCGACGACGTGAGACATGCGATCACCTCCTCGCAGGATGGTGCTCGGGTGCGGTCTGAGCCAGAAATCCCCCGGCTTCCAGCCGTGGGAAAGCGTTAAGTGTCCATCCAGTTCAGCAGGTTCGGGTAGCGGGCACCGATCTCCGCCACGGTCAGGGTGGTGGCGATCAGGACGGCGCTGGCCACGATCATCCGGTCCCGGAGCAGGGCCCGGATGGGATCGCCGCCGGCCTGGCGGACCAGCACCGTCTGGAGGTAGCGGAACGCGGCGAGCAGGCCGAGCGGTACGACGACGGCCAGGGTGACCGGGCGCCAGGCGCCGAGCGGCGCGTCGGTGTTCAGGTAGAGCAGGAACGTGGTGCTGGTCAGCGCGGCGTTGAGCCCGAGCAGGTGGTCGGCCAGGAGCAGGTTGTATCCGGCAAGTGCGGGCCGGTGTGCCACCCCGGCGACGGTCAGTTCGTGCCGCCGCTTGCCGAGGATGAGGACCAGACAGCCGCCGAAGACGGCGGTGAGCAGCAGTCCGGACGGGGCCGCGCCGCTGGCCGCGTACCCCTGGAGGACCCGCAGCACGAAGCCGGCGGCGACCACGCAGATGTCCAGCAGCGGCAGGTGTTTCCACCACCGGCTGTAGGCGACGCTGAGCCCGAGGTAGCCCAGCAGCGGCCACCACGGCAGGTCGGGCCCGGTGGTCACGACCGTCGCCAGCAGCCCGGCCAGCCCGGCCGCGAAGAGTCCGGCCACCGGCACCGTGATCCGGCCGGCGGCGATCGGGCGGTGCCGTTTGACCGGATGCGTCCGGTCGAGCCGGCGGTCGGCGATGTCGTTGACGACGTAGATCAACGATGCGGCCACCGAGAACGCCAGCACGGCCCAGCCGGTCCGCAGCAGCGTCGCTCCGGTCCAGTGCGGCGCGTCGACCAGCGCCAGCGGCACGGCCAGCAGATTCTTGACCGCGTGACCGGGCCGGGCCAGCACGATCAGGTCCCCGACCAGCGCGAGGAGGTACCGGGCCAGGTCGCGGAGTCGGCGGACCGCGGCGAGGAACCCGGCCGGCGCCCCGCTCGTGGGCCCGACGGCCCGGTCGACCACGGCCACCATGCTCTCGTCGACCACGGCAACGACGTTTCGGTCGACCGCGCTCTCGACGCCCCGCGCGATCGCGGCCTCGACGGCGGTCACCATCGCCTCCAGGTCATCATCGACTCCAGGTCATCATCGACACCCGTCACCATCGACACCGGTCAGAAGAAGATCTTGGCGAGGGCCAGGGCGCCCTGCCGCCACGGGTCACGGCTGGTCCGGCCGCCCCGGACCGGCCCCGTCCGGTGCCGTTCCGCCCGCCACCACTCGTAGGTGCGCAGGATGGCGTCCTGGTTGGAGAGCTTCGGGGTGAAACCGAGCCGTTCGTGGGCCTTGTCGACGCTGACGTACGAGTCGTGCCGGAGCTTGTGCAGCAACCGGCCGTACACCGGCGAGAGCCGGGCCCGCTCCAGCAGGCCGAGCGCGGCGAGCGCCGGCCGGGCGGGTACGCCGACCACCCGCTTGCCGTGCCCGGCGGCGTCCAGCACCGCCTGGAAGTCCTCGCGCAGGGTACGGAACCGCTGCGCGGCCAGGTTGTACGTGTCGTCGGCCACCTCGTCCGGCGCGGCCAGTACGGTGACCACCGCGTCCACCAGGTCGTCGACGGCGAACATCTGGATCCGTACGTCGCCCCGCCCCAGTACCGGAAAGTTCCGGCCCTCCTCGGCCCACTCGAAGAGCATCGCGAACAGGCCCATCCGGCCCGGCCCGAGGAAGGTCTTCGGCCGCAGGATCGCCACCGGCGGGCCGGTGCCCCGGTGCCGTTCGGCGATCTCCTCGGCTGCCGCCTTGGCCGCGCTGTACGTGTCGACCGGCTCCCGGGGATGCTCCTCCGGCGTCGGCACCTGCCGGGGCAGCCCGTACACGGCGGTCGACGAGATGTGGACGATCCGGTCCACCCGGGCCCGGCTCGCCGCGTCGAACACCGCATCCGTGCCGTCCACCACGATGGACCGGATCTGCGCGGCGGGATAGCTGGGCAGTGCCGCCGCACAGTGGATCACGACGTTCGCCCCGGCGGTGGCCCGGTCCATCACCTCGCGGTCACGGATGTCGCCGCGTACCGTGACGCCGGGTTCGGCCCGCAGGTCGACGCCGCGCACCTCGTGCCCGTCGGCGGTCAGCCGCTGGACCAGCCGGGAGCCGAGCATGCCGGCGGCACCGGTGATGGTGATCACCACAGTGTGGACCCCACCTTCTGGGCGACGAACCGGGTGACGAGCCGACTGAGCCCCTGGTCGAGCACCTCGGCGAGCGCGTCGGTGCCGCGCTGCACGTCGGCGGGATCGGTGACCAGTGACGGCCCGATGATCAGGGGGTTGCGGCCGTTGAGGGTGTAGTAGGTGAAGATGTCGTGGTCCTGGTAGAGCGCGTTGATCACCGCACAGGTGACCAGCTTCGCCTTGAATCTCGGGTCCCTGGCCATCCCGGCGGGGGCGAGCCGGGCTACCAGGTCGAGGATCTTCGGCCCGCCGTCGATCTGTACGCCCCAGAGCGCACCCGCGCCGGCGACCCGCCCCACCGCGTCCGGAAACTCCTTCGCCAGCCGGGCCAGTGCCGGCTCCAGCACCAGCTCCAGCTCGCGGGCCCGGGCCGGGTAGTCGTCCTCCACGACGATGTTGATCGCCTCGATCGCGGTGACGCATTCCTCGCCCATGCCGTAGTACGTGGTGCTGGTGCTCTGCAGGAGCGCGTCGGTCAGGTTGTCGTACGCCTTCCGGAAAACCTTCTCCCGGGCGACGAATGCAGAGATCGATGACTTTCCGCCGCCGAACGACTTTGATGTGGTAAGAACGTCCGGTACGAGTCCCGGATAGCGCATGAAGTAGAACAGGCTGCCGGTCTTACCCCAACCGGTGTAGATCTCGTCGAATATGAGCACGATGTTCTGCCGGTCGCACAGGTCGCGGACGCCACGGAGGAACTCTTCGTCGCACCACTGAATGGTGGAGGCACTGAACGGCTCGACGACAAGCGCGTAGACGTCACCGGCGTGCGCCGCCACGGCCGCACGGACGGAATCCAGGTCGCCATAGGTAAATGTTGCAATGCCCGGAATGGTGGGAAAATCGAACTGTGGCTGCCCGGTCAGACCACCCGAGCCCAGGAGCTTTCCGTGAAATCCGCAGTCCGCCCGGAGGATGGTTCCGCGGCGGCCACCGTGGTACTTGTAGGCCAGCTTCACGGCGCCCTCGACCGCCTCGGCACCCGAGTTGGGCAGGAACGACATCCGCAGGTCGCCCGGGAGCAGTTGCGCCAGGTTGTGCCCGAGCGCCGCGAGATAGGGGGAGAAGTACGTCTTGTGCACCTCCATCCGGCGGTCCCGTGCGAACCGCTGCCGGGCGGCCAGGATGCGCGGATGGTTGTGGCCGTGGTTGAGCACGCCCACGCCTCCGGTGAGGTCGAGGATGCGTCGGCCGTCGCGGAGCAGCAGATATGCGCCTTCGGCACGTTCGACCAATTCCCGGCCGAAACCGAACGAGGTCATCAGGCTGACCTGGCTGGAGTTGACGTAACGGCGATAGAGGTCGTGCACCTCGCGGACGGTGAGCCGCTCGCAATCGGACAGGCTGACCAGATTGGACATGCCGTGACGCTATCCGATTGGCGTTGAGTTTTGACTGGATCGGCACTGGACACGACCTGGATTACGTAAGGCAACGCTTGCCAGCCGACAACCCGCTAGATAACTTGGTCGCGACAAGCCAATCTCCACATGTCAATGTCCCTAACAGATTCTCCGCGTTCCGGGCTAGAGGTGCTGCACATGTCGCCGACGGTGTCGGTCATCATCCCCGTACACAACGGCTCCAAGACCCTGCGCGCCTGCCTGGCGGCGGTCTACGCACAGCGACATCCGGTCACCGAGGTGATCGTGGTCGACGACGCCAGCACCGACGACACCCGGGAGGTAGCCGCCGACTTCCCGTGCCGGTTGCTGGAGTCCGACCGGAACACCGGACCGGCCGCCGCCCGCAACCGGGGCATCCGGGCCAGCACCGGTGAGCTGCTGTTCTTCGTCGACTCCGACTGCGCGCCGGAGCCGGACGCGTTGGCCAACGCGCTGGCGATCCTCCGCGAGCACGCCGACGTCGCCTGCGTACACGGCATCTACGCGGTCCGACCACTCTTCGACGACGGGCCGGTCGAGGCGTACCGGCTGCTGCACGGGCACTACTGGCGGCTGCGCAACGTGGGCCGGGTCCGGACCACCCTGTTCGCGGTCTGCGTGATCCGCCGGTCCGTCTTCGCCGAGGTGGGGCTCTTCGACGAGAACCTCCGGGCCTCGGAGGACGTCGAGCTCGGCGACCGGATGACCGAGGAGCACGGGATCGTGCTCACCGACAGTGTGGTGTGCCGGCACGACGACGACAGCCACCTCGGCCGGCTGCTCCGCAAGCAGTTCGGGCGCTCGCAACTGCTGATCCCGGTCGCGCTGGCCGAACGCGGGCCGGCCGGGATCCGCGCCAACGGCCCCGTCGGGCTGCTCAGCGCCGGCCTGGTGCCGCCGGCCGTACCGCTCGGGCTGCTCGATCCCACACTGCTGGCCGTACCGCTCGCCCTCCTCGTCCTGTTCGTCCTCGCCGACCCGGGCCTGCTCCGGTTCGTGACCCGCCAGCGCGGCCCCGGCTTCGCGGTGTTCTTCTACGGAGTCCATCTGCTGGTCCAACTCGCCGTGCTCGCCGGTGCCGTGGTCGGTGGACTGCGCCACCTCGTGGACCGGAACTTCGGCCCAGCCCGGGTCGCCACCGCGAGACCGGGCCGATGAGCGGGCGTCTCGTACGGGTCGGGTACGCCCAGACGCTGCACTACCTGCTGTTCGGCGTCCGTGCGGTCCAGTTCCGGTGCTCTCGACCGGCCCTCGGCGCTCGGCACTGGCCGGTGTTCGGGGTGCCGGGGCAGAGCGTGGCGTTGACCATCGACGACGGCCCACATCCCGAGTGGACGCCCCGGATGCTGGACCTGCTCGCCCGGCACCGGATCCGGGCCACGTTCTTCCTCGTCGGAGCCCGGGTACGGGAACGCCCCGACCTGGCCCGACGCATCCTGGCGGCCGGACACGTCCTCGGCAACCACTCGATGTCCCATCCGCAGCCGTTCGCGGCGCTGCCCGCACCCTCGGTACGCACCGAGATCGCCGCCACCCAACGAGAGATCGAGGACGCCACCGGAGTCGAGCCACGGCTGTTCCGGGCCCCCGGCGGGAACTGGTCGCGGGACGTCCTGCGGGCGACCGCCGAGTCCGGCCTGGTGCCGGTGGACTGGACGGTCAATCCGAGCGACTGGCGAAGTCCCGGCGTCGACCGGATCACCCGGTCGCTGTGCCGGAGCCGAGCCGGCCACGTCCTGCTCTGTCACGACGGCGGCGGCGACCGGTCGCAGACCGTCGCGGCCCTGGAGGCGGCCCTGCCGCGGCTGCTCGACCGGGGACTGCGGTTCGTCATCCCGGCGGCGGCCGGTAGGTGACGCCCATGCGGATCCGCCTCGCCCCGTCGCGGCCGCCAGGTCGGCGAGGCACCGATAACTGCGAAACCGGGCAGCGCGGCCCGACGGTCTGGGGGGAGTACGGCCATGCCAGAGGATGACCTGTCGATTCTGCTGCTGGGTCCGATCAGGGCCGCCCGGGGTGGTACAGCGCTCTACCTGGGCACGCCACGGCAGCGCGAGGTGCTGGCGGTGCTGGCGCTGCGCAGCGGCATGGTGCTGTCGGTGCCGCAGATCGTGGACGCGATCTGGAGCGAACGCCGGCCCGACTCGGTGGAGAACATGGTGCACACCTACATCGGCCGGCTGCGTCGGGTGCTGGAACATCCCGGACGACCGCCCGCGCTGGCCCGGGTGCTCCGCTCCACCCGTCCCGGGTACACCCTGGAGCTGCCGGCGGAGGCGGTCGACATCACGCTGTTCGAGCGGGACGTCAAGGTGGCCCGGGCGGCCCGTACCCAGGGCGACCTGTCCCGGGCGCTCTGCTACTTCCAGCAGGGGTTGGCCCGCTGGTCCGGGCTGGCCCTCCAGGAGGCCGCCGGTCCGTTGGCGGAGGCGGAACGGATCCGCCTCACCGAACTGCGCCAGGACGCGGTGGAGGAGAGCACCGGAGTACGGCTGCTGCTCGGCGACGTCGAGAACCTCGTCTCGGAGCTGCGATGCATGCTGGCCGAGCAGCCGATGCGGGAACGGCTCTGGGAACTGCTGCTGGTCGTACTCGGCCAGACCTCGCGCCGGGCGGAGGCGTTGACCGCGTTCGAGGACGCCCGGGTCACCCTGGCCGACCGGCTCGGTGTCGAGCCCGGCCACCGGTTGCAGGACCTGCATCGCCGGCTGTTGCGCAGCGAGCCGGTCAGCGTACGGCCGTGGTGGGAGCGCCGGGTCCCGGTCTGACCGTTCCCGCCAGCCCCCGTTGCGGTCCGGCCGCGTCGACATCTGTCAGGCCGCGTCGACGTCCGGGCGGGCCGGGGCAGCCCTCTCGACGAGGGCGCCGGCCACCGTTCGCGGTGCCCGAGGTCAGGGCCGGGCGGCGTCGTCGCCCGGGTCGCCGGTGCCCCTACCCACCGTCGCGGCCGGTGCGGTCAGGACGAGGAAGACACCGGACGGCCCGGGGCCGAGGTGGGTCGGCAGTTCCTCGGCGACCGCGAGGCCACAGCTCCGGACGAGCCGTAGCAGCTCCCCGGCCTGGGCCACGTCGTAGACCTGGACCAGGATCCTGCCCCGGGCGGTGAGCATCCCGGGCAGTCGACGCAGCAGTGTCGCCGACTCGCTCTCGGACAGGTAGTAGATGACCTCGCGGAGCAGGATCGCGTCGAACCGGTCCGTGGTGTCGAAGGTACGGATGTCGGCGACCTCGAACGAGGTGTCCGGGCGACCGATCGCGCGGGCCTGGTCGATCGCCCGGCGGCTGATGTCGACCCCGTGGTAGTGCCGGTACCGCCCCGGGGCGAGTGGCAGGTTGGCGCTCGTACCGCAGCCGAGGTCCAGGATCGTCGGATCCGGCGCCCACCGCGCGATGAGCGACAGCGGCATGCCGCCATCGGACATCCCGTCGAGATAGCGCCAGAGACCCAGCGCGTACTGGGCGTTCCACAGCGCCGCGTTCATCCTCCGGTTCGGACGGACAAGTATCCGCAGCGGCATCATCGTCAGCCGGGCCACCGCCCGGACCAGGGGATTCGTCATCAGCTCACCGACCTTTCCGACTCTGGCGATCGAGCCGCCGCCGATGCAGGTACTGCGCCAGCAGCAGCCCGCCCGCACCGACCGCGACCTCGCTCAGCGCGCAGACCAGCCGGCTGGCCAGTACCACCGGGGTGGCGACCGACGCCGGCATCACGGTGACCAGGCCGACCATCAGGACGGCCTCCCGGACCCCGAGGCCGTCCGGGGCGACCATGACCAGCAGACCGGCCACGGCCGCGGCCGCGAAGCCCGCGACGCAGACCAGATAGGACCTCAGCGGTGGGGCGCCGGCGGTGACCGCGAGCAGCCAGAGATGGTGCCCGGAGATCACCCAGGACAGCGACTGCGTGACGATGGCTCGACGCACGCCGGCCCGGGACGCCGCGACCTGCGGGGGTCGGCGTCGCAGCAGCCGGGCCAGCGCGACCAGCCCTCGATTGAGCAACTCGGGCCGGACGAACAGGGCGACCAGCGGCAGTACGGCCAGCAGCAGCCATCCGGTCGCGCCGGGAAGTACGCCCGGCCCGGCGGCGAGCGCGACGGTCATCCCGGTCAGCGCCACGACCGTCCAGCTGAGGACGAAGACGCCGGCCAGCCGGACGGGGCCGACGTCGATCTCCTTACCCATCCGCAACAGCACCGGCAGGGCGACGAAACGGCCCGGCACGAACTTGGCGAGGAACCCGACGAAGAACAGCCGGGCGGCGGTCCACCGGTCCACGGCCGCGCCCAGATCGGCGAAGAGGGCCTGCCAGGAGACCAGCCCGAGCAGCAGCCCGACCGCGTTGATCAGCAGGGCGCCGAGCAGGACCACGGTGACCTGCGCCGGATCCAGCCGCTGCGCCAACGACCTGACCGGGGTCCAGTCCTGGCTCCGCAGGAACAGCACCAGCCCGGCCGCCAGCGCCAGCACGAAGACCACGGTCAGCGCCCGGTTCGCCAGCCGCCACCAGGTGCGCCCGGCGGCTCCGGCGGTCCGCCGGCCCGTCTCGGCGGGCGCGAGCGTGGTCATCGGCCCCCCTCGCTTCGCTCGGCGTCCCGACGAGCTTTCCTGAGCCGGCTGGTTCGCTCGCTGCGCTCGCTCATCGGCCCCCTCGCTTCGCTCGGCGTCCCGACGAGCTGTCCTGAGCCGGCTGGTTCGCTCGCTGCGCTCGCTCATCGGCCCCCTCGCTTCGCTCGGCGTCCCGACGAGCTTTCCTGAGCCGGACCACCGCCTGCGCCACCCCGAGCGTGAGGCCGGCGAACTCCGTGAGGTGGGTGAGGAAACGCATCAGCGCCGCGTAGAGCAGGAACCCCGGTCCGCGCTGCCGGAACGCGAACGTCAACAACTCCCGGTCGGCGGCGAGGAACCCGGCCAGCAGGGTCAGCGGTACGGCCAGCAGCCAGGGTGAGGCGACGGCGAGCGGCAGGGTGGCCACCGCCGACGCGCTGCCGAGCATGCCGGCAAGGGACCCGAGGTCGATGCGGTGCGGTTCCCGCCGCTCCGACCCGGACGCCGAGCCCGA
This sequence comes from Plantactinospora solaniradicis, assembly GCF_042658085.1. Classification (NCBI taxonomy): domain Bacteria; kingdom Bacillati; phylum Actinomycetota; class Actinomycetes; order Micromonosporales; family Micromonosporaceae; genus Plantactinospora; species Plantactinospora solaniradicis. Next base: position 34,215 of record NZ_JBHSPR010000006.1, read on the forward strand.
TCCGTCCGCCGGACACGCACCTCCCGCCGGCCCCCCTGCCGGGCGCGGTCCGGGCGTCGGCGACGGTGTCCACCGGGCCACCACCACCGCGCCGGCATAGGTCAGAGCCCGACGGAAAAGCTCGGAGAGGTACGGCCAGAGCCGGTCCACGTCGTCGTGCCGGCCGATCACCCGGTCACTCGTCCGGATCTCGTACGACGCCGGCAGGCGGGTGCCGAACTCCACGTCCTCGGCATCGCGGAGTCGCTCGTCGAAGCCGCCGACGGCATCGAAGACGGGCCGGGGAACCGCGGTCAGCGCGAACATGGTGCTGGAGGTCACGCCGACGGCCCGGCGCCGCCAGAAGTGCTCGAACAGCGTCTTGTAGGACTCCACCGGTCCATCGGCGAACAGCGGGTGCAGGTCGTAGATCCCCTGCACGACGCCGCACCGGGGATGCTGCCGAAGCACCCCGAGCGCGGCGGCCAGCGCGTCCGGGGCCAACGCGATGTCCGAGTCGACGAAGAACAGCACCTCGCCGGTTGCCCGGCCGGCCCCGGCGTTGCGGGCCGCCGAGACGCCCCGGTTGGCCGCGAAGGCGAGCAGGGTGCAGGGGAACCCGGCCACGATCTGTCGGGACAGGTCCGTGCTGGCGTCGTCGACGACGATCACCTCGGCCGGCGGGAGACTCTGCGCGTAGACCGCCGTCAGGCAGGCCCGGAGCGTCTTCTCCTTGTTGTAGTTGGGGATCACCACCGACACCCGTACGGCGTCGGAATCGGCGGGTGAGCGGGTTTCGCCACCGTGGTCGGGTTGGTCGAGCCGGTGCTCCCGGTCCCGCTCCGGGGCGCCGTACGCCGGTGCGCCGGTTTCCCGGGCGGTCCGGGCCGCGCGGCGCAGCGTGAACGGGAGCCAGCCGAGCAGGGCGAGCCCGGTCAGTACGTACAGGTTGCTGTAGAGCAGTCCCCAGCCGTCGAAGTGGAGATCCTGGCCCCGCAGACCCGCGAGCACCCAGCCGGTGCCCGCCACGAAGACGAGCCAGGCCAGGCCCACGGCGGCGAGCCCGATCCGGCTGCCGAGCCGCCAGGCCCGCTCGGCGAGCAGGGCCAGCGCGGGCACCGCCCAGACCCAGTGGTGGTGCCACGAGATCGGGGAGACCAACAGGCCGGTCGTCGCGCAGGCGAGCACCCCGAGCAGTTCCTCGCCGGCCCGGGCGCACCAGACCGCGACGGCGAGACCCGCGGCACCGACCAGCGCCACCGGCAGCCACCCGAGCCGCGGATCGCCGGAATCGGTCAGCCGGGCCAGTGCGCCGGGCAGGGACTGGTTCAGGATCGTCCGGAGGTCGGCGGTGACCCGGGAGGTGTCGAGGAGTGCACCGGACCAGTACCCCGACGAGTCCACCGGCCGCCACAGGAACCCGATGGCGATGGTGCCGAGGAAACCGCCGATCGCCGTCGCCGCCGCCCGTACCCGGCCGGTGGCGAGCAGGTACACCACGAAGACGAGCGGGGTGAGCTTGATTCCGGCGGCGAGGCCCACTCCGAGGCCGTACCACCAGCGGCGCGGATCGCCGGTCAGGTCGACCAGCACGACCAGCATCAGGAACAGGCCGACCTGGCCGACCTGTAGATGACCCGACACCGCGAACATCGGCAGCGCGGCGACCGTGCCGACCAGCGTCAGTGTTCCGAGACGCGGGTCCGGCACCCCGGTCGACCGCAGCACCAGCCGGAGCACCGCCGCCAGCGCGAGCATCGAGCCGAGCGTCCACACCCCGATCGCGACCTCCGGGCCGACGGCCGCGAAGGGCTGGAACAGCAGCGCCGCGAACGGCGGGTACGTGAACCCCAGCTCGATCCCGTCCGCGCCGCGCACGGTCACCTGGTAGAGGCCGCCGTCCCCGGCTTCGGCGGCGGACCCGCCCGCCCGGTAGACGGCGAGATCGCCCCAGTACCGTCCGGTGACCCGGTGCACCGCGACGGCGCCGACGGCGACCAGCGTCGCGAGCAGTGCCACGACGGCACTACCGGGCGCCGCACCGATCCGGGGCCGGAGCGGCGCGTTCGTAGCGGTAGCGGGCGCCATTACCGATCTCCCTCCGTGGCCGGCGGGCACACGCTAACAATCGACCTAACACGATTTCTGGAACGTGTCTGGATTACCCAGCGTCCACAGCGGATGGCGTCGCCGACCCGCCGCCCTGTCGACGGAGGTCGACCGGCCAGGCGTTGGCCGGCACCTGCCGGCCCGGATCCGCTGGGTGCCCGGATATCCACCCGCGAACGGTCGGCGTCCGGCACTGTCGACCGGCTACGACGCGGACACGGAAGGTAGTCAGGACCATCCGACCGTACGACGAACCGGCGGGCCCGGGCGGGAAATCATTGACGCCAACGAACCGACCGATCCTCCTTCCTCCCTGGTGGAAACGATGACGAAGCAATGGGAAGGCTCGGAACCGCCCCGGGTGATCGTGGTGGCCCGGTTCCTCGGGGTGCTCAGCGCGATCGGCGTGTTCGTCATCTACCTCGCCGGGCTCGCGGTTTCCTACCGGACAGCGGGCGGCCTCGACGTGGAGGTCTCCGACTCGCCGGCCTGGCTCTATCCCGTCGTGGTGGTCGGTCTGGTGATCGTCGGCAGCCTCGGGCTGGTCGCGGCGACCATCGATCCACAGCGGACGTCCCGGGTCTACCCCTGGCTCCTGGTCGGCATCGGCACGGTCACCCAGATCCTCTTCGGGCTGGTGCTGACCGACCAGTCGCTCGACCCCCGGAACATCGCGGTGATCGTGCTGCCGCCGTTCACCGCCGCGCTCTCCATCGCCGAGTTCGCCCGCGAGCTGCGCAACCTGCTCCGCCCGCAGTCCTGATCACCGGGTGCGACCCGGTCACTCCCGGCCGACGTCCCGATCCCGGCGTACCGTCGTCCTGCGGCCCTTGATGGTGCTCTGGCGCAGCCGGGCGATCACCTCGTCCGCGGCGGACCGTGGCACCTCGACCAGCGAGAACCGGTCGGCGATCTCGATCGAGCCGATCTCCCGGCCGCTGACCCGGGTCTCGCCGGTGATCGCACCGACCAGGTCCTGCGGCCGGATTCCGGCCCGGCGTCCGACGCCGATGAAGAGGCACGCCATGTCGCCCGGACGGGTCCGACCGGCACCGGTACGTCGTTCGTCGCGGCCACCGTCCCGACCGCCGTCCCGGCGGGGACGGCCGTCCCGGTCGCCCCGGAACGCCACCTGCGGGATGTCCTCCTCGTCGACCGTTCCGCCCGTCGACTCGTGCGCCAGCCGCACCGCGGCGAGGGCCACCTCCATCACGTCGAACTCGTCGGTGAGGGTCTCCACGATCACCCGGAACGGCTCGAGGTCGTCCTCCAGCAGGCTCTCGTGCAGCGCGGCCCGGGTCATCTCCAACCGCCGGGTCCGCAGGTCGGCCACGGTCGGTATCTTGTCGATCGAGATCCGTTGCCCGGTGGTCCGCTCGATGGTCTTGAGCATCCGGTGCTCCCGGGGCTCCGCCAGGGTGATCGCGACCCCCTGCCGGCCGGCCCGGCCGACCCGGCCGATCCGGTGCACGTACGACTCCGGCGCGGACGGCACGTCGTAGTTGACCACGTGGGTGAGCTGCTCGATGTCCAGCCCCCGGGCAGCCACGTCGGTCGCCACCAGCAGGTCCGCCGTGCCCGCCCGGAGCCGGCCCATCACCCGGTCGCGCTGCTCCTGGGTCATCCCGCCGTGCAGTGCCTCGGCCCGGTACCCCCGGCCGTTCATGGTCTCGGTGAGCCGGTCGACCTCTTCCCGGCTGCGGCAGAAGACGATGGCCGCGGTCGGCGCCTCGACGTCGAGGACCCGGCCGAGCGCCGCCGGCTTGTGCGACCGCGCGACGACGTACGCGGTCTGCCGGACCAGTGGCGCCGTGCCGGATGGGGCGGGCTGCCGGCCGATCTCGATCCGGGCCGGGTCGCGCAGGTGCTGTCGGGCCATCCCGTCGATCCGGCTCGGCATCGTCGCGGAGAACAGCACCGTCTGCCGCTGCTCGGGCACGTGCTGCAGGATCGCCTCGATGTCCTCGGCGAAGCCCATGTCGAGCATCTCGTCCGCCTCGTCCAGCACCACCGTGGCGAGGCTGCCCAGCCGCAACGTGTCCCGGGAGATGTGGTCCAACGCCCGTCCCGGGGTGGCCACCACGACGTCGACGCCGCTGTCCAGTACCCGCAACTGCCGGGCGATCGGCTGTCCGCCGTAGATCGGCAGCACCCGTACGCCGAGATCCCGGCCGTACCGGTGGATCGCCTCGGAGACCTGGACGGCCAGTTCGCGGGTCGGTACCAGGATCAGCGCCGTGGGCTCCCCGGAGCGGCGGTCCTCCGGCATCCGCTGCAGCAGTGGTAGCGCGAAAGCGGCGGTCTTTCCGGTTCCGGTGGCCGCCTGTCCGAGCAGGTCACGCCCGGCCAGCAGCGGCGGGATCGCCTCCCGCTGGATCGCGGTCGGCTCCTCGTAGCCCAGCGTGCTCAGCGCGTCGAGGAGTTCGGTCCGTAGCCCAAGGTCGGCGAAGGTGCCGGAGTCGTCGTCGGTGCCGTCGGGGCTCGTGGTGACCACCGGATCGGGTCGTGCGCTTTCGGAACTCATGCCTTCAGCCTTTCACCACGCCGGAGTGCACGGCTCGGCGACCGGCCATCCGGGCCGCCCCGGGGGTGGTCCGGGCCGGACGCCGCTCCGACCGGCTCGGGCAAACGGCTGGTGTGATCGGGGATCAGTGCTGGCGGAGCGCCCCACGCCCGGCCGGAGTCGGGTCCAGACGGGCGAAAGCTGTAACTTCACCGTAACTTCACTGCCCATCAACGGGCGTTCGGACCGCCCCGTGCACTATGCTGCCGGCAGAACCAAGTCGCCCGTAGTCGTGGAATACAACGCCGTATTGGTCAGGTGCTGGTGAATGAGTGATCGCCGTAAGGATCAGAGTGACAGGTCCGGGACCGAGTCGGGCGGGTCCGCCCGGGCACTGGGAACTCGCGACCGGCTGCTTCGGGCGGCGATGGATCTCTTCGCCGAGCAGGGCTACCGGAAGACCACCATCGGGGAGATCGAGGCGCGGGCCGGGCTGGCACCGCGATCCGGCGCGCTCTACCAGTACTTCGCCAGCAAGGAGGAGGTGCTCCGGGCCGGCATCGAGCGGCACATCGAACAGTTGAGCGTGCTCACCTCCGCGCTCGACCTGCTCCCGCTGGCCGACCTCCGGTCCGAGATCATCCTGCTCGGGCGGTGGAACCTCCAGGACCTGAACCGCCGGGAACCGCTGTACCGGCTGGTCCGGCAGGAGGGCGAGGTCGTTCCCGGCCTCCTCGACCAGCTACGGGAGGCCGTACACGACAACCCGCACCGACGGATCGCGGAGTGGATCAGCCGCAGCGCCGAGGCCGCCGGCTCCACGCACGTGGACGCCGAGGCGCTGGCCCTCATCATCGCGGGCTCGATGGGGCACTACCGCACGCTTGAGTCGATCTACGGCCGTAAACCGCTCGACATCGACGACGAACGGTTCCTTGCCACCTGGGTCGAGGTGTGCATCGCCATCGCCCAGCACTTCGGCCTCGACGCCGCCCGGGAGAGCACGTACGGCCGCGACGGTTTTCCGCGTCCCGACCCACCCAGGAGCGCCGGGGGAGAGGACTCCGCGCATGCCCGAGACACCTGACGACAGGTCCCGAGCCCGGCGAGCACTCGCCGTCTGCTCCCTCGCCGCCTTCATGGCCTTCCTGGACGTCACCATCGTCAACGTCGCCTTCCCGGACCTCCAGCGTTACTTCCCCACCGTGCGCGAGGACGAGCTGTCCTGGGTGCTCAACGGCTACAACGTGGTCTTCTCCGCGGCCCTGGTCCCGGCCGGCCGGCTCGCCGACATGGTCGGCCGGCGGCGGCTGTTCCTGATCGGACTGCTCCTGTTCACGGTGGCGTCGGCGGGCTGCGCCGCGGCCCCGTCCGTCTGGTGGCTGATCGCGGCCCGCATCGTGCAGGCGATCGGCGCGGCGGCGGTGATCCCGAGTTCGATCGCCCTGCTGCTGCACGAGTACCCGGCGGAGCGCCGGCTCGCCGCCACCTCCATGCTGGGCGCCTGCGCCGCCGCGGCCGCGGCGTTCGGGCCGACCGTGGGCGGCGTGCTGATCGAGGTTCTCGACTGGCGCCTGGTCTTCCTGGTCAACGTGCCGATCGGGGTGGCCACGATGGTCTGGGGCGCCCGCGTGCTGCGGGAGTCGGCCGACCAGCGACGGGGCAGGATGCCCGACCTGCTCGGTGCCGCCGCCCTCGCGCTGGGGCTCGGTGCGCTGGCGCTGACCATCACCAAGGGCAACGACTGGGGCTGGACCAGTCCACGTACGGTCGGCCCGTTCGCCGGGGCGTTCGCCCTGATCGGCCTGGCGCTCTGGAGATCCGCGCGACATCCGGCGCCGGTGCTGGAACTCAGCCTGCTCCGGCTCCGTCCGGTCGCGGCCGGCAACGCCGCCCTGGTCCTGTTCTCCATCGGGATCTACGGCAAAATTCTGGTGGATGTGCTCTATCTCAGTGATGTGTGGCATTTACGGCCGGTGTTGACGGGATTGGCGCTCGCGCCGGGCCCGTTGATAACCGCCGCCTGTGCGCCGGTCGCCGGCATGCTGGCCGACCGATTCGGCGGAAAACTGATCGCCGGTATCGGCGTGGTGGTGTACGGGCTTGGCTGCGTATGGTTTGCCACAGTTCCGGGAGTTGAGCCCAATTATCTGACCGAATGGTTGCCGGGTTCGTTTCTCACGGGTATCGGGAACGCGATGGCTTTTCCCGTATTGACCGGAGTTGCGGTTGCGTCGCTCCCGATATCCCGGTTCGCCACCGGCAGCGCGGTCAACGCCACGGCCCGGCAGGTGGGTGCCGCCCTCGGGGTCGCGGTGGTGGTGGCCATCCTGGGACCGCTCGGCGGGCTGGAGAGCCGGGACGCCCTGCTGAGCGGGTTCTGGTGCACGGGCGCGGCGTCCGGACTGGCCCTGTTCGCGGTGCTGGCGCTGCGTCGACCGGCGGCCGTGCCGCCCGTCGGATCGGATCCACCGCTGCCCGCACCCAGCGCGCCGGACCGGGTCGGCTGAGCCTGCGCCCGACCCGGTCCGGCGGCGGTGACCTCAGCCCCCGACCAGGATGGTCAGCACCGCCAGCACCGAGATGAACACCGCCGCGCAGCTCGCCGCCACCGTGGTGATCCGCCGGTTGACCAGCTCGCCCATCAACGACGCGTCCCTGGTGAAGAAGACCAGCGGCCAGAGCGCGAAGGGAATGCCGATGCTCAGCGTGACCTGGCTGAGCACCAGCGCTCTGGTCGGTTCCAGGCCCAGGGCCAGGATGCCGAGCGCGGGCACGATGGTGACCAGGCGGCGTACGGTCACCGGGATGGATCGGCGGAGGAAGCCGGCCAGGATGACCGAGCCGGCGTACGTGCCGACCGAGGAGGAGACCAACCCCGAGACGAGCAGGGCCAACCCGAAACAGGCCGCCGCCAGCGCACCGGACCGCTCGTCGAACAGGTGGTACGCCTGCTCGAGTTCGGTGACGCCGCTGCCGGCCAGGCTGCCCGCCGCTATCGCGATCAGCATGACGTTGGTGGCGCCGGCCACCAGCATCGCCGCCACCACGTCGATCCGGGTGGCGGCGAGCAGCCGTCGGCGGGCCGGAACGGTGCGTACCACGCCGAAGCGGTCCCGGATCAGCGCGGAGTGCAGGTAGATCGCGTGCGGCATGATCGTGGCGCCGAGGATCGCCGCCGCGAGCAGGATGGCGCCCCGGTCCGGCAGGTCGGGGAGCAGGCCGCCGGCCAGACCTCCGGGTGAGGGCTCGGCGGTGACGGCCGCGTACCCGAAGCCGATGAAGATCAGGGCCAGCATCGCCGCGGTGAGCCGCTCGAAGCTCCGTTGCCCGTGCCGGGTCTGCACGATGAGCAGGACGAACGCGACGGCCCCGGTCAGGAAACCGCCGGCCAGCAGTGGAACGCCGAACAGCAGGTAGAGGGCGACGGCGCCGCCGAGCACCTCGGCGACGTCGGTGGCGACGGCCACCACCTCGGCCTGACCCCAGAGCAGGTAGACCACCGGCCGGGGAAACCGCTCGCGGCAGAGTTCCGGCAGGGTACGACCGGTGGCGAGGCCGAGCTTCGCCGACAGGTACTGGGTCAGCACGGCGAGCAGGTTCGCGAGTACCACGACCCAGACCAGTTGGTACGCGTACTGGGAGCCGGCCGACACGTTCGTCGCCACGTTGCCGGGGTCGACGTACGCGATCGCCGCCACGAAGGCCGGACCCAACCGAATGACCAGGTGTCCGAGGGGCATCTTGCCGGTAATGGACGAGTTCAACTTCGGTGAATGATGGATGACATTACTCTGGGCGCTCGAACGGGTACCATCCTGTGACCGCACCGTGCCTCCAGTCTGCGTAGGTACGCATCCCCCGGCGGGTAAATCGCCAAGTTTCACAACTCGCCTGAGGGCCCTCAATACGGACGTTGTGACGGATCACCGTCTTGAGGTTGCTACTTATATTGTTGACTTCATGTAGTCGTAGTTTGTACGCTTCGACGCTGTCAAGGCTTTAGATTCCCGGCTGATTGGCCGCATCGGCTTGACTGATCAAGTTGCTTGTTTGGGGGCCGCATGCGACTTGCACCGCAATCTCCTTCGATCGCCGCCCCCGTGCCCGGCGCACCGGCACCGGCCCAACGCGTGATCGTCGGGCCGGGCGCCGTCGCCGCCGTGCCGGCGGAGGCCGAGGCGATCTGCGGGGTTCCGGCGACGCGGCTCCGCGCCGTGCTGGTCGTCGGCCCCGGATTCGACACCCGCCCATGGGCCGAGCGGATGGTCGCCGCGCTGCGACCGCTGCCGACCCGGCGGTACGTCCAACCGGGCCCGGTGACCCCCGACGGCGTGCTGCGGCTGGCGCGGCTGCTCCGGGAGAGCCGCCCCCGGATCGTGCTGGCGGTCGGCGGCGGCACCGTGCTCGACACCGCGAAGGCGGCGGTGGCCCTACAGCCGTACCCGCACCTCGACCAGCACGACGTGGTGCGGGGTTGCGACGACCCCGGGCTGCGGCGGCGCTGGCCGATCGACGTCCCCACCCGGCCGGCGGTGGTCGCGGTGCCCAGCACCCCGGGCACCGGAGCCGAGGCCACCCCGTTCGCCACCCTCTGGGACACCACCGGTGGCCGGAAGCTCTCCCTGGCCGGTCCCGAGCTGCTGCCCCGGGCCGTGATCCTCGATCCGGACCTGCTGCTGGGGCTGGACCGGACCGTCCTCGCCTGCGCCGTGCTGGACACGATCTGCCAGGGCGCCGAGGCGGCCTGGTCGATCCGCTCCACCCCGGCGTCGACCGCCTTCGGCCTGACCGCACTCGGCACCGCCGCCGGTGTGCTGGACCGGCTCGTCGCCGGGCGGCTGGACGACGCCGGCCGAGGAGCCCTGCTCCTCGCCGGCCACCACTCCGGCAGGGCCATCGCCGAGGCACCGACCTCGTCCTGCCACGCCATCTCGTACCCGCTGACCCTGTGGCTGGGGCTGGCGCACGGGCATGCGTGCGGGGTGAGCCTGCCGACGCTGCTGCGTCACAACGCCGATGTGACCACGGCGGACTGCGCGGACCCCCGGGGTGTCCGGCACGTCCGCGCCGTGGTCGACCGGATCGCCGTGGCCCTGGGCGCCGACGTGGCGGCGTCCAGCCCGGACGGAACCGTCGGGCCGGACGGAACCGTCGTCGCGCGGGCCGCTGCCGCCGCCGCGCGGGTCGAGCGGTTGTTCGCCGGTGCCGGCCTGACGCCCCTGGCGGAGCTGGCGGTCGACGCGCACGACCTGGCCGTCGAGGCCCTCAGCTACCCCCGATGCCACGACAACCCGCGCCGGCTGGACGTTCCCGTCCTCCGCCGGCTCCTCGGCACGCCGCTGGGACTGGAGGAGTCATGCTCGTAGACCCGTTCAAGGTCGCGCACTGGATGAACGCCCGCAAACACACCGCGACGCAGGTCGCCGAACTGGCCGGGGTCCCCGGGGGGACGCTGACCGACCTGCTCGGCGGTGGCGTCGCCGAGGTCGACGACGCGCTGCTGGGCCGCATCGCGCTCGCGCTGCGCGTCGACCCGGCCCAACTCTGCGCCCAGGGCGCCCGGGACCTCACCGTCGTGCACCAGTCGGCGGAGGGGCTGGCGGCCACCTGCCGGCCGATCCAGCGCGACGGGATCCACTTCTACAACTACTACTCCATGGCAGCGCCTCCCGGGCGGGTGGCGCCGGTGATCCTCGACATCCTCTGCCCGGCCGACCGGCTGCCCGCGCTCAACAACGGGCACCTGGAGCCGGCCATCACCGTCAACCTCGGCCCCGGGGACATCCACGGCCGCTGGGGCGAGGAACTCACCCCGCAGACCTGGCAGGTGTTGCACGCCAACTCCGGCGACGACCCGTGGATCGTCGGCGACTCGTACGTCGAACCGTCGTACTGCCCGCACAGCTACTCGCTCGCCGGTGCCGCCCCGGCCCGGATCGTCTCCTACACCGGACAGTCGAACATGGCGCCGGTGATCGAGGAGGCGAACACCTGGTCCGACAGCGCCTACGCCCGGTACCTCGAACTGCTCGACGGCGGACTGCCCCCGGGCGACCTGCTGGACCTGCTGCTGGCCCGGCGCGGCTATCAGCGGTCCTCCGCCGCCGACGCGATCGGGCTCGACCCGGCGGCGCTGGACAAGGCGGTCAGCGACCCGGTGGCCGGGATTCCCGTGCTCCGGGCCCTGGCCCGGACGGTGGGACTGGACTACCGCCTGCTGCTGCCGGCCGAGCGCAGCCACGACGCGGTCGGCAAGTCGTACCGGGACGTGCCGGACGCCCGTGCGTCGCGGCGCCGGCTCGGCCCGTACGAGGTGGCCTCGATGGCGAGCGCCCCACACCTGCCGGACCTCACCGGGCTGTACCTGCGGGTCCACTCCGACGGGTCCGAGGTGTCCGGTGCCGACCTGGTGGAGCCGGCCGAGTCGCACTACTTCGTCGCCACGGGCGTGCTCACCCTCGACTGGGACAACGCGCAGGGGCAGCGCCAGAGCACCACCCTCACCGCCGACGGCTCGGCCTGGGTCGGCCCGTTCGTCCGGCACCGCTGGTCCGGCGACGGGGCACTGCTGAAGTTCGGCTCCGGCTCCCACGTCGGCTATCTCGACCTGGTCGAACTGACCAACACGTACGCACCGGCGGCCACCGCCCGGCGGGGCCGCCGCGACCTGTCCAGCTGGGGCTACGACGAGGGATAGGGGGCAACGATGCGAGTGGTCTACACCGACCCGGCCTGGGCGCTCGACGCGAGCGGCCGACCCGATCCGAGCCGCGCCGACCTGGAACGCGGCATCCTCGGACCGGACGTCAGCGTCGAGTTCGGTCCGTTCGACGGCGGAACCGGCCTCGATCCGGCCGACGACCCGGAGGCCGCCCCGAGCGCCGACGGCGGCTTCGTGACCTCCGGCGACCAACTGCTCGACGCGGCACGGGGCGCCGACGCACTGGTGATCTACCGGTGCCAGGTCACCTCGGAACTCGTCGAGGCACTCCGGCCGAACTGCCGGGTGGTCGCCCGCAGCGGCGTCGGCTTCGACAACCTCCGTCCCGACCTGCTCGCCACGGCCGGCATCTACGGATTCAACGTGCCGGACTACTGCGGCGACGAGGTGAGTACGCACACCGTGGCGCTGTTGCTCGGACTGGAGCGGCAGATCTGCGTACAGGACCGGCTGGTCCGGGACAACCGGTGGGGGATCCACCGGGGTGGCATACCGCGCCGCACCTCGGAGCGTACGGTCGGGATCGTCGGCTTCGGCCGGATCGGCCGGGCCAGCGCCCGCAAGCTCCAGCCGTTCTACCACCAGGTCCTGGCCCACGATCCGTACGTGGCGGCCGACCTGATGGCCAGCCACGGCGTCACCCCGGTCCGGAGCCTCGGCGAGCTGTTCGCCGCGGCGGACGCCGTGGTGATCCACGCGGCGCTGACCCCGGAAACGGACGGGCTGGTCGGTGCGGCGGCGCTCGGTGCCGCCGCACCGGGAGCCCTGCTGGTCAACACGGCCCGGGGACGACTCGTCGACACCACGGCCGTGCTCGACGCGCTCGACACGGGCCAACTGGCCGGCTTCGCCTCCGACGTCTTCGCGCCCGAGGACCCGAACGCATCACCCACCGCCCGCAAGTTGCTCGCCCGGAACGACGTGATCGTCAGCTCCCATCGCGCGTTCCTGTCCGCCGAATCCGAGTTGAGCCTGCGCCGCCGGATCGCCACGGGCGTCCGCGCGGTGCTCGTCGACGACGCGCCACCGCCCGAGGGACGGCTGGCGTGAACACCACCGGTCGCCACCGCAGCCAGCTCGACACTTCTTTGGAGGAACGTTGACCACATCGGAAGAAACCGGTTCGGGCCCGACCACCGACCAGCGCCCCGGCGCGACGTCCCCCGGCGACCAACTCCGCCGGCTGCTCGTCGACGAGGCACCCTGCGTACTGATGGGGGTGCACGACGGGCTCAGCGCCCGGATCGCGGTCGAGGAGGGATTCCGCGCTCTCTGGGCGTCCGGGCTCTGCATCTCCACCGCCCTCGGGGTACGCGACAGCGACGAGGCGTCCTGGACCCAGCTGTTGAACAGCGTCGAGAGCATGGTGGACAACACCCGGGTACCGGTGCTCGTCGACGGTGACACCGGGCACGGCAACTTCAACACCGCACGCCGGTTCGCCGGCCGGGCCGAACGGATCGGTGCTGCCGGGGTCTGCTTCGAGGACAAGACCTTCCCCAAGATGAACTCCTTCTTCGGGGTGGGGCACGAGCTGGTCCCGGTGGCCGAGTTCTGCGGGAAGATCAAGGCCTGCAAGGACGGGCAGCAGGACCCCGGCTTCGTCGTCGTGGCACGCACCGAGTCGTTCATCGCCGGGCAGGGCGTCGACGAGGCGGTGGCCAGGGCCGAGGCCTACGCGGCCGCCGGAGCGGACGCCATCTTCGTGCACTCCCGGCAACCGACGGCGGTGGAGATCGCCGCCTTCTCGGCCCGATGGCACGGCGGGGTGCCGATCGTCATCGCACCGACCACGTACCACCGGACCACGCTGGACGAGTTCCACCAGCTCGGGGTCGGCGGGGTCATCTGGGCGAACCAGAGCATGCGGGCCGCGTTCAGCGCGATGCGCAAGGCCTGCCGGGACATGCGGTCGAGCGGAGTGATCAGCGGCGTCGAGGAGGAGATCGCCTCCCTGAAGGAGATCTTCGCGCTGTTGGGCTACGAGGACCTGGAGCGGGAGGAGCGGCGGTACGCCTCCTTCGACCCGCCGGTGCTGTCCACGGTGACCGGGGGGAACGCTCCATGATCCGTGCCGAAGAGCTGATGGCGGCGCTGGTCGACCACTCGGTGACGATGGTGACCGGAGTGCCGTGCTCCTTCCTCACCCCGGTCATCAACCGGGCCATCAGCGACCCGAGGGTGCGCTACCTCGCCGCCACCCAGGAGGGCGAGGCGGCGGCGATCGCGGCCGGTGCCTGGCTGGGGGGCGGGCTCGGCTGTGTCATCAGTCAGAACTCCGGCCTCGGCAACATGGTCAACCCGCTGACCTCGTTGCTGCACCCGGCCAGCATCCCGGCGCTGCTGCTGGTCACCTGGCGGGGTGAACCCGGCCGTCCCGACGAGCCGCAGCACGCTCTGATGGGGCGGATCACCCCGGGACTGCTCGACCTGATGGAGGTGCCGCACGCGACACTGCCGGCCGACCCGGACGGGTTGTCCGACGCGTTCGCGGTGGCCACCGGCGAACTGCTCCGGGCCGAGCGGCCGTACGCCTTCGTGATTCCGAAGGGGACGGTCGCGGCGGAGCCGCTGTGCGAGTCCGCGCTGCCCCGGCGTACCGGCCGGGTCGTCCGGCACCTGCCCGAGGGGCCGGCACCCAGTCGGTGGGCTGCGCTGGAGTGCCTGCTGTCCGAGTTGCCGGAGAGTGCCGCCGTCGTCTCGACCACCGGGATGACCAGTCGGGAACTGTACGAGATCGCCGACCGCGAACAGCACTTCTACCTGGTCGGCGCGATGGGTTCGGCCGGCGCGGTGGGACTTGGGGTGGCCGCGCACACCACCCGGCCGGTGGTGGTGGTTGACGGCGACGGCGCCCTGCTGATGCGGCTCGGCGGGCTGGCCACGATCGGGGCGTACGGGGGTGACAACCTCGTGCACGTCGTGCTGGACAACGGCGTACACGACTCGACCGGCGGGCAGCGCACGCTTTCGTCCACCGTGGACCTGGTGGCCGCCGCCGCCTCCTGCGGCTACCGGCAACTGCACGACTGCACCCGACCCGAGGCGTTCCGGGTGGCACTCGGGGCGGCACTGGCCGGACCCGGGCCGAGCCTGGTCCGGCTCCGTACCCGGCCGGGCTCGCGCAGTGGGCTGGGCCGGCCGGCGGTTACCCCGGCGGAGGTGGCCCGGCGGTTCCGGCGGTTCGTCACCACCGCCCCGGCCGGGGACAGGGTGGGCGCGGACGAAGTGCTGGGAGTCGGAGCATGACGGGTGTCCGGGTGACCTTCGCCGGCTCGGGTGACGCGTTCGGCAGCGGCGGTCGGTTGCAGACCTGCGTACACCTGGGTCCGGCGGGCGGCTCGCCGGTGCTGCTCGACTGTGGCGCGACCGCCCTGATCGGGCTGAAGCGGCACGGCATCGAACCGAACGACGTCGGCACGGTGGTCCTGTCCCACCTGCACGGCGACCACTTCGCCGGGCTGCCGTACCTGATCCTCGACGGTCAGTTCCGGCGCCGGACCGCACCGCTGGAGGTGGTCGGGCCACCGGGCACGGAGGAACGGCTGCGCCAGGCCATGGAGCTGCTCTTTCCCGGCTCGACCCGGATCACCCGACGCTTCGAGGTCAAGGTCCGCGAGATCGAGCCGCACGGTCGGCTCGACCTCGCGGAGCTGACGGTGCAGGCGTACCCGGCGGAGCACTTCGCCGGTGCGCCCGCGCTCTGCCTGCGGATCGGCCTCGCGGGCCGGGTCATCGCCTACAGCGGCGACACCGCCTGGACCGAGACCCTGGTCGCCGTGGCCGACGGGGCGGACCTGTTCATCTGCGAGGCCTACACCGAAACCCGGGCGGTGCCGTTCCACCTGCACCTGCCGATGCTCCGGGACAACCTTCCCCGGCTCACCTGCCGCCGCATCGTGCTCACCCACGCCGGGCCCGACGTCCTCGCCAGGGCCGGCGAACTCGACCTCGAACCGCACCTCGAACTGGCCGACGACGACCGCGTCATCGACGTGTAGACGATCTGGAGGATCCGGTGGACCACCCCTACCCACTCGGCGTCATCCACGGCAGGTTCCAGCCCCTGCACCTCGGGCACCTGGAGTACCTGCTCGCCGGCGCCGCCCGCTGCGACACGCTCGTCGTGGGCATCACCAACCCGGACCCGTCGCAGACCGCCGAGGAACCCACCGATCCGGTACGCGGGTCGGTGGAGGCGAACCCGTGCACGTACTACGAGCGGTACCTGATGGTGGAGGCCGCGCTCACCGAGGCGGGCGTGCCGCACCACCGGCTGCGGATCGTGCCGTTCCCGCACGGCTTCCCGGAACGACTGCGGTACTACGCGCCGCCGGAGGCCGTCTACCTGCTGACCATCTACGACGACTGGGGCGCGGAGAAGCTCGACCGCCTCGGCGCGCTCGGCCTGGCCACCGAGGTGATGTGGCGCCGGGTCGAGAAGCCGATCAGCGGCGGCCGGGTACGCCGGGCCATCGCCGCGAACGCCGACTGGGAGCAACTGGTCCCGCCCGCCGTTGCCGCCGTGATCAAGGAGTGTGGAATCGATGCGCGAATCCGTGGTTGAGCGGGCGGACCCGGCGGACTCCGGCGCCGGCGCCGGCCGGGTCTTCGTGGTCGCGCTCTGCGGTGGCGGTGACCGGCCGATCGCGGAGCTGGCCGACCGGACCCCGTTCGAGGCGGCCGCCACCCCGCACCTCGACGAGCTGGCCCGGGCCGGATGCAGCGGCCTGCTGGAGGTGATCCGGTCCGACGTGCCGCCGGAGTCGGACTCCGGCGCGATGGCCCTGCTCGGCTACGACCCGGTGCGCTTCTACACCGGCCGGGGGCCGTTGGAGGGGCTCGGGATGGACTTCTGGGACGCCGACGGTTTCTCGGTGGCGTTCCGGATCAACTTCGCGAGTTGGCAGCCGGACACGGGTCGGCTGGACCGGCGTACGTCCCGTGACCTGTCGGACGACGAACTCGAGGCCCTGGTGACGAGCATTCGGGCCGAGGTACGCCTTTCCGGCGACTTGTCGGTCCGGCTGACCGGCTTCGGTCGGCACCGGGGAATCCTGGCCCTGACCAGCCGGACGGTGCCGCTCTCCGGCCGGGTCACCAACACCGACCCCGGGTTCGTCGCGCGCGGCCCGTTCGGGGTGCCGGTCGCCGATCCCCCCTCGACACCGCTGCGCTGCCGTCCGGCGCCGGCCGACCAGGTGCACGGTGCCGACGGGGTGCACGGTGCCGACGAGGTGAACGGCGCCGACCGGGGACGGGCGGCAGAGGTGACCGCGCGGCTGGTGAACCAGTTCGTCGACCGTAGTGCCGCCGTCCTGGAGAACCACCCGGTCAACCTGGCCCGCCGGGCGGCCGGGCGGCGACCGGCGAATCTGATCCTGGTCCGCGACGGCGGCGACACCCTCCCGGTACTGCCGTCCTTCGCCGCCCAGCGCGGCCTGCGGCTGGCGATGTACGGGCAGGTGCCGGCCGAGCGCGGACTCGCCCGACTGATCGGGGCGAGGTTCACCGTCGCCAAGGCCGGGCCGGGGCAGGACGACCGGGCGTTCTACCGGAAGCTGGTGCCGGCCCTGCTGGACGATCCCGCCGACGTCGTCTTCGTACACCTCAAGGGGCCCGACGAGCCGGGCCACGACGGTCGGCCACACGACAAGGTGGCGGCGATCCGCGACATCGACGCCGGCTTCGTCGGTCCGCTGCGCGCCCGGCTCGGCCCGCTGGACACCCTCGTCGTCACCTGTGACCACGCCACCCCGTGCGAACTGGGCATCCACGCGCCGGACCGGGTACCGGCGGTGGTCGCCGGTCCGGGCGTACGACCGGACGGGGTGACCGAGTTCGGGGAGCGGGCCGCCGCCGGTGGCGGTCTTCCGGCCGGTCGGGCCAGCGAACTGCTGCCCTGGCTGCTCCGGCTGCGCAGGGAGAACTGACGATGCGGATCACCGGTCTGCGGCTGCGCGGCATCCTCGACTCCCAGGCCAGGGCCACGGTGGAGGCCGACGTGATCCTGGACGGCCGGTACCACGGCCGGGGGTCGAGCCCGCGCGCCATCGCACCGGGCCGGCGGGAGCGCCCGCTCGGCGAGCCGACCCTGCTGGGTCCGCTCACCCCCGGGGAACTGCACCGGGCGCTCCTCGGCCAGGACGTCGACGACCAGGCCGACCTCGACCGGCGGGTGGCCCGGCTGGACGTCGGCGCGGCCGAGACCCTCGCCGTGTCGCTGGCCTTCGCCCGGGCCGCCGCCTCGGCCCACCGGCTGGCCCTGCACCACTACCTGGCCTGGCTCGCCGGAACCACGCCGGGGGTGCCCCGGCTGCTGGTGAACGTCTTCTCCGGCGGCATCCACGGCACCGGTCCGCCGGCCGGCTTCCAGCAGGTCATGGTCATCCCGGACACCGGTGACCTCACCGGCGACATCGAACTGGCCCGTACCGTCTTCGACGAGGCAGAACGGCAGGTCCAGCAGCGGTTCGGCCCGGCCCGGTTCTCGCCGTCGAGTGGGCTGCTGGTGCCGGTCGACAGCGAGCGACAGTTGGCGTTGCTGCACGACGTGGTCGCGACGGCCGGATGCGCGGGCGCGGTGTCGTACGGGGTGGACATCGCCGCGGAACATCTCGTCGAACGGTCCGGCACCTACCGGCTCGGTCCGGACGTGCTGACCTCCGCCGAACTGGCGGGGCGGCTGTCGGCGCTGGTCGAGCGGTATCCGCTGGGCTACCTGGAGGACCCCTTCGATCCGGCCGACGAGCCCGCCTGGCGGGCGCTGCGCCGGGACCTGCCGCCGACGGCGACGGTGATCGGCGACGACCTGTTCGCCACCGACGCCGCCCGGGTGGACTCCACGCTGGCCGACGGGATCCTGCTGAAGCTGAGCCAGGCCGGCACGCTCACCGCCACCCTCGACGCGTCCCGGGCGGCCCGGGAGGCGGGACTGGTCTCCGCCGTGTCGCACCGGTCCGGCGAAACCGAGGACACCGCGATGTGCGATCTCGCCGTCGGTGTCGGCGCAGAACTGATCAAGGTCGGTGGGCCGCGTCGCGGTGACCGGCTCGCCAAGTACAACCAGCTGCTCCGGCTGGCCGAGACCGTGCCGGCCGAACCCCCCGTTGCCGTCCGCTGAACGAAGGAGTGCACCGTGTCCCGTGCAAAGCAGTTCAAGGACCTGATGAACGCGCCCGAGCTGCTCGTCGTACCCAGCGCGTACGACGCGCTGTCGGCGAAGGTGATCGAGCAGGCGGGCTTCAACGCCGTTCACATGACCGGCTCCGGCACCTCGGCGAGCATGCTCGGCCTGCCCGACCTCGGCTTCGCCACGATCACCGAGATGGCGTGGAACGCCAAGAACATCACCCTGGCCGTCGACCTTCCGGTGATCATGGACATCGACGCCGGGTACGGCAACGCGATGAACACCTGGCGCTGCGTACGGGAGTTCGAGCGGGCCGGCATCGTCGGCGGCCACCTGGAGGACCAGGTCGTGCCGAAGCGCTGCGGTCACCTGGAGGGCAAGCGGCTGATCAGCGCGAAGGAGATGGTCGGCAAGATCGCAGCCGCGGTCGAGGCGCGGGAGGACCCGGACTGGGTGCTGATCGCCCGTACCGACGCCCGGGAGAAGCTCGGCCTCGACGAGGCGATCCGCCGGTCCCGGGAGTACGTAGCCGCGGGAGCGGACTGCATCTTCCTGGAGGCGATGCTCACCGTCGACGAGATGAAGCGGGTCCGGGACGAGATCGACGCCCCGCTGCTGGCGAACATGGTGGAGGGCGGCAAGACGCCGTGGCTCACCACCAAGGAGCTGGAGGCGATCGGCTACAACCTCGCCATCTACCCGCTCTCCGGCTGGTACGCGGCCACCGCGATCCTCCGCAAGACCTTCGCCGCACTGCGCGACGAGGGTACGACGCAGAACTTCTGGGACCGGCACGGCCTGAAGATGACCTTCGACGAGCTGTTCGAGGTCTTCGAGTACTCGAAGATCTCCGAACTGGAGCGGCGTTTCGTCGTCCGGGACGGCGACACCGAGGCCGGCGACGTCGTCCGGGACGAGAAGGACTGACCCGTGTTCCTCGACGGGCAACTGCTTCCTCCGGCGGGGGACGACGTACCGGTGTACGACCCGTGGACCGGGGACGAGATCGGCCGGGTGCCCCGGGACGGCCCGGCCGAGGTGGACACCGCGGTCAGCGCGGTCGCGGGTCGGCGCCGGCCGATGCCGATCGACGAACGGGTGTCGGTGCTGACCGGGGCGGCCACCGCGTTGCAGGCGTGCGCCGGGGAGTTCTCCCGGCTGATCACCGCCGAGTCCGGCGTCTGCGTCCGGGAGACGACCCGGGAGGTCAACCGGGCGGTCGCGAACCTGCGGGTCGCCGCGGCGGAGGCGGAGCGGCTGCGCGGCGAGTCCATTCCGATCCCCGGTGCGGCCCGGCTGGCCGTCACGCTGCCGGAACCGGTCGGCGTGGTCGCCGGGATCACCCCGTTCAACCGGCCGCTCAACCAGGTGGTGGTCAAGGCCGCTCCGGCGATCGCCGCCGGCTGCGCACTGGTGCTCAAGCCGTCCGAGCGGACCCCGCTGACCGCGCTCGCCTTCGCGGAGCTGCTCACCGGGGCCGGCTATCCGAAGGAGATGCTGGCGGTCCTCACCGGTGATCCGGCCGTCGTCGGCGGGGCGCTGGCCCGGCATCCGGCGGTCGACATGGTGACCTTCACCGGCAGCGTGTCGACCGGCCGGGCGGTGGCCGCCGCCGCGGCCGGCAGGAAACTGCTGCTGGAGCTGGGGGGCAACGATCCGCTGCTGGTGCTCCCCGACGCCGACCTCGACCTCGCCGCCCGGCTGGCCGCCGACGGGGCGTTCGCCACCGCCGGGCAGTCCTGCCGGGGGGTGAAACGGATCATCGTCTGGGCCGAGGTCGCGGACCGGTTCGTCGAGCGGCTCGTCGCGGCCAGCCGGGTCAAGCGGTTCGGCGACCCGCAGCGGCCGGAGATCGAGGTGGGCCCGCTGATCGACGAGGCGGCGGCGGAACTGGTGCAGCGGCGGGTGGACTCGGCGATATCCGCCGGTGCGCTGCTGTGTCACGGGGGTGACCGGAAGGGCGCACTCGTCGCGCCGACGGTCCTCGATCGGGTGCCACCCGGTGCCGAACTGGTCCGCGAGGAGACGTTCGGTCCGGTGGCGCCGGTGCTCCGGGTGGGGGGACTGGACGAGGCGGTCGAGGTCGCCAATGGCACGGCGTACGGCCTCCAGGCGGGCGTGGTCACCAACGACAGCGCCGCGTTCTGGCAGCTCGCCGCGCGACTGCGGGTGGGGGCGGTCAACCTGCTCGAGGGGCCGCAGTTCGACTCCCCGCACATCCCCTTCGGCGGAGTGAAGGCGAGCGGACTCGGGCGGGAGGGCATCCGCTACGCGATCCGCGAGATGAGCACCACGAAGACGGTCACCGTGCCTTACGGCTGGCCGGTCTAGCAGCATCAACAGGGGAGGAAGCAAGTGGACCTGTTCGAAAAGGTCATCAACAGTCCGGGCAGTCCCATCGCACAGATGTCGCGGGACATCCACGGCAGGTACGCCTTTCCGAGGCTGACCGGCGAGATCGGCAGCCGAATGCGGTACGGCGACACGGACCAGCTCGTCTGGAGCCTCAACAACTATCTCGGGCTGGCCAACCACCCGGAGGTCCGGGCCGCCGACGCGCGGTTCGCCGCCCGGTACGGCCTGGCGGCGCCGATGGGCTCGCGGATGATGTCCGGCGAGACCGAGGACCTGGAAATGCTGGAGGCGGAACTGGCGGCGTACGCGGACAAGCCCGCCGCGCTGTTCCTGAACTTCGGCTACCAGGGCATGATCTCGTTGCTGGACTCGCTGCTCAGCCGGCGTGACTGGCTGGTCTACGACGCGGAGTGCCACGCCTGCATCATCGACGGCATCCGGCTGCACCGGGGCAAGGCAAAGTCCTTTCCGCACAACAACATCGAGCGACTCGAAGCCGTGCTGACCCGGATCGAGGCGGAGCGCGGCGACGACGAGGCGGTGCTGGTCGTCACCGAGGGCGTCTTCGGGATGTCCGGCGTGCAGGGGCGGCTGCGGGAAATCGTCGCGCTCAAGCAGCGGTTCAACTTCCGGCTCCTGGTCGACGACGCGCACGGCTTCGGGGTGCTCGGTCCGGGCGGTGGCGGCACCGGGGAGGAGCAGGGCTGCCAGGACGGCATCGACCTGTACTTCGGGACCTTCGCCAAGGCCGGTGCCAGCATCGGTGCCTTCGTCGCCTCGGACGCCGAGATCGTCTGGCGGCTGCGGTACGGGATGCGGTCGCAGATCTTCTCCAAGGGACTGCCGTGGCCGGTCGTGGCCGGTAACCGGGTCCGGCTCGACATGATGCGCAACCGCCCCGAACTGCGGCGCAAGTGCCTGGAGATCGCCGCACACCTGCGGAACGACCTGCGCGGGGTCGGACTGGAGATCGGCGATCCGTCCAGCGCGGTGACCCCGGTGTTCCTGGGACTGGAGGCCGCGCAGACCGCCATCTTCCTGGACCTGCTCCGGCACCGGTACGGGATCTTCTGCTCCGCCGTCACCTATCCGGTGGTGCCCCCGGGGGTGGTCCAGCTCCGGCTGATCGCCACCGCCACGCACGAGCACAGCGACGTCACGTACACCGTGGACGCGCTGCGCCGGGTGTACGAGGAGGTGACCGGGCGGAGCGAGATGGCGCTGTCCGTGCTCCGGTGAGCACCGACCTGGCCCGGAGCAGCGACCTGGCCCGGAGCACCGACCCGACCACCGGCACCGGACCGGCCCGTCGGCCGGGTAGCGCCCCGGCGGCGGAGATCCTGGCCCGGGCGTCGGCGATCGCCGCCCAGCCGATGCGGCGGATCGCGCCCGAGCGGCTGGAGTCGGAGCTGGCCGAGTTCCGGCGCCGTACTCCCCGGTCGGCGGCACTCTTCGCGCGGGCCCAGGGGGTGCTGGCCCGGGGGAGCGAGCACGTGGATCCGCTCTCCTCGCCGTACCCGCTGTTCCTGGACCACGGCGCCGGCGGCGAGGTGGTCGACGTGGACGGCAACCGGTACGTCGACTGCATCCTGGCCGGTGGCGCGCTCAGTCTCGGGCACAACCATCCCGGGCTCAACGCCGCGGTCGTCGACCTGCTCCGGGAGCGCACCGGCTTCCACGGCCACCTCGACGAGTTCGAGGTGCTCGCCGCCGAACGGATCATCGAGGTCTTTCCGGCGGCCGAGGCGGTCCGGTTCGTCGGCTCCGGCGCCGAGGCCGACCTCGCGGCGGCCCGGATCGCGCGGGCGTACACCGGGCGACGCAAGATCATTAAGTTCCGGGGGCACTACCACGGCTGGGGCGACCAGTTCATGGTGGACCTGGAGGTACCGGGGTCCGGCGACTTCATGGCCGGCGGGGTGCCACCGGAGCACTACGCGCACACCGTGCTGGTGCACCCGCACCGGCTGGACGACCTGGCGGCGGCACTGGCCGCCGGCGACGTCGCGGCGGTGATCAGCGAACCGTTCGGCGGCGAGTCCGGCCTGGTGCCGTTCGCCGACGACTTCCATCAACAGGCCATCGCGCTGGCCCACCAGCACGGTGCGCTGTACGTGCTCGACGAGGTCGTCACCGGCACCCGGGCCGGGATCGGCGGCGCACACGCGGTGCTGGGCATCCGCCCCGACCTGATCACCCTCGGCAAGGGACTGATGAACGGCTACCCGTCCTGCGGGGCGGTCGCCGGTCGGCGGGAGATCATCGAGGCGGCCGGGACCGGACTACCGGACGGACGGCCGTTCACCTACATCGGCGGCACCATGTCCGGCAACGTGCTGTCGGCGGCGGCCTGCTACCACACCCTCGGCGAACTGACCCGGCCCGGCGTCCTCGACAGTGCCATCGCGGTCACCGCCGACCTGGTGGTCCGGCTCAACGCGCTGTTCTCCACCGGTGGCGTGCCGTTCTTCGCGTACCACTTCGGCACGATCCTGCGGATCGAGCTGACCGCGCCGCACGCGCTGCTCGTGGAGGCCGAGCGGCTGCCGGAGATCATCGCCCGTCGGGCGCTGCTCGCCGACTACATGATTCCGGTGGTCAACGCCGGAGTGCTGTCCCGGATGGGCCGGGACATGCTGTCCTGCGGGCACACCCGGGCCGACAGCGACCGGGTGGTGAACGCGTATGCCCGACTCGTCGAACTCCTCGGCTGAACCGGTCTCCGCGGCCTCGGGCGGGCCGCCGACCGGCGCCCGGCCGGCCGGGACGGTCCTGGTCACCGGGGCCACCTCGGGGATCGGGCTCGCCGTCGCGCGGCTCTTCGTCGACCGGGGGGTGCGGGTGCTGGGCACCTCCCGGAATCCCGACGACATTCCGCTGCCGGATCGGGTCCCCGGCGTGACCTACCTGGCCCTCGACCAGTCGGATCCGGCGAGCGTACAGGCGTGCGCGAAGGCGGCCGGTCCGGTCGACTTACTGGTCAACAACGCCGGGCACAGCCAGGGCGGTGCCCTGGAGGACCTGCCGGAGGAGCACCTGGAGCAGTTGTTCCGGATCAACGTGCTGGGACCGGTCGCGCTGGCCCGCGCGGTACTGCCGGCCATGCGGGCCGCCGGGCACGGCCGGTTGATCTTCGTGGGTTCCCTGATGGCCGAGTTCCCGGTGCCGTTCCAGGGCAGCTACGCGGCCTCCAAACTGGCCCTGCGCGGCTTCGTCACGGCGCTGCGCACCGAGGTCGCGCCGTTCGGCATCCAGGCCACCCTGGTCCAGCCGGCCTACTACCGGTCGGCCATCGACCGGCACCGTGCCTGGCACACGAGGCCGGACTCGCCGTACCGGGACCGGTTGGGCGTGGTCAGCGCACGGGTCCGGGCCCAGCACCAGAGCGCGGCGGACCCCGCGGAGGTCGCCGAGCGGATCTGGCGACTGGGCCGGGCCGCCCGGATGCCGGTGGTCTCGATGATCGGCGGCAACGGCGGCACCCTGCGGTTCGTCCGGCGCTTCCTGCCGGACCGCGTCGCCGAGCGGCTGGTGGCCCGCCGGTACGGCCTCTGAACCGTTTGCACATCCCTGAGGAGAAGAAGCAGCCCGAAGGAGAACGATGACCCAGACCCTGGACCGGTCCGCCGTACCGGACAGCACGCCCAGCGCGCTGTCGGTGATCGACACGGACGTGCACGAGATGATCGGCAACCCGCTGGAGTTCCTCCAGTACGTCGAGGAGCCCTGGCGGGGACGGATCCACCCGGACAACTGGATGGGCATCTCCATCCCGTACTCCTGGCCCACCACCGGCGGGCTCGCCCGGCCGGACGCCCGACCCTCCAACGGGCTGCGGGCCGGCTCCGACTACCAGTTGATGCGCAAACAGCACCTCGACGCGTTCAACATCAAACACGCCGTACTGACCGGGCTGCTGTACCCGAGCGAGTTCAAGGTGCAGCCGGACTTCGCGGTCGGGCTGTCCCAGGCGTACAACCGGTGGGTCGTCAACGAGTGGCTGGCCAAGGACCCCCGCTTCCTCGGCTCGATCTGCGTGGCGGCGCAACGTCCGGACGACGCGGTGGCCGAGATCGAGAAGTGGGCCTCGCATCCCCAGATGGTGCAGGTGCTGCTTCCGGTGATCTCACACGACACGATGGGCCGGGACTACTACCACCGGATCTACGAGGCGGCGGTCCGGAACAAACTCGTCGTCGGCTTCCACCAGGGCGCGAACGTGGAGACCGCCGTCGGATTGCCCACCTACTTCCTGGAGTGGCACACCGCGATCTCCCAGGCCTGGCAGTGCCAGCTCATCAGCCTGGTCGTCCACGGGGTCTTCGAGAAGTTTCCCGACCTGCGGGTAGTGATGATCGAGTCCAGTTGGACCTGGCTGCCCCACCTGATGTGGCGTTTCGACCACAACTACCGGAGCCTGCGCCGGGAGGTTCCGTGGGTGAAGCGGCTGCCCAGCGAGTACATCCGGGACCAGGTCAGGTTCACCACCCAGCCGATGGAGTTCGCGGAGAACCCCGATCACCTGTACCAGATGTTCGAGATGGTGGGTAACGACGAGTTCCTGATGTTCTCCTCGGACTACCCGCACTGGGACTTCGACGCCCCGGACCGTTCGCTGCCGAGTTCCTTCCCACCCGACATCCGGCGGAAGGTGCTGCACGACAACGCGGCGAAGTTCTACCAGCTCGGGGAGGCGCGATGAGCACAACCGAGCAGACGTCGACCCGGCGTCGCCAGCGCTACGTCGTGTGCGGAGTCGACGAACTGAAGCCCGGCACCACCCGGCTGTACGCGGTCGGACACCGGCAGATCGTGGTCGGGCACGTGCCCGGGCACGGGTACGTCGCGCTGTCGAACTACTGCGCGCACCAGGGCGGTCCGCTCTCCGCCGGCTCGTTCGAGGCGATGTGGACGGCGGAGAAGGTGGGGGAGCGGATCCAGGACCCGGATCGCTGGGTGTTGATCTGCCCGTACCACAACTTCGAGATCGACACCGCCACCGGCTGCCCGGTGGCCCGGTTGGGTACCGCCCGTACCGCCACCTACCGGGTGGCGGTCGAAGCCGACGAGATCGTCGTCTACGTCTGAGGAGGTGACCACGTCCGGCCCGGCCGCCGGCAGCCGGCAACCCGGGCCGGGCGTGGTCCCGCAGGGAGGCAGTCCGAAGTGCTCCGCAACCACGGTAGGTTCGTGTCCCGCCATCCGAAGAAGATCCTCGGCGTCGCCGCCGTGCTGCTCGCCGGCGCCGTCTATCTCGGGATGGGCGCGTTCGACGTCCTGCGCAGCGGCGGGTTCGAGGACCCGGCCGCCGAGTCGACCCGGGCCCGGGACCTGATCGAGTCCGAGTTCGGCGGGCAGACCAACCTCGTCCTGCTGGTCCGGGCGAAGGAGGGGACCGTGGACAGCCCCGCCGTGCGGGAGGCCGGGGCGGCACTGACGGCTCGGCTGGCCGGGGAGCCCGGGGTGGAGAACGTCGGATCGTACTGGCAGGACAACGTGGCGGACCTCCGCTCGGCCGACGGCACGATGGCGCTGGTGCTGGGGCACGTCGCCGGGGACGACGAGCAGGTGAGCGACCGCGCCGAGGCGTTGCTGGCCCGGTTCCCCGCCGACGAGGGGCCGGTGACCGTCACCCCCGGCGGCGAGGTGGTGGCCAACCAGGACGTACGCGACGAGGTCAACCGGAGCCTGCTGCTGGCCGAGGCGATCGCCGTACCCGCGATCCTGCTGTTGCTTGTGCTGGTCTTCGGCAGCGTGATGTCGACCATGGTGCCCCTGGTCATCGCGGCCGCTGCCACCGCCGGCACCCTCGCCGAGCTGTACCTGCTGGGTTCGGTCACCGACGTCTCGGAGTTCGCGATCAACCTGGCCACCGCGCTCGCCCTCGGCCTCAGCGTCGACTACGCCCTGCTGATGGTGAGCCGGTTCCGGGAACGGCTCGCCGCCGGTGACCCGGTGCCGGAGGCGGTGGCGGTGACGATGGGCACGGCGGGCCGGACGATCGTCTTCTCCGCCGCCACCGTCGCCGCGGCCCTGGCGGCCCTGCTGGTGTTTCCGCAGTTCTTCCTCCGCTCCTTCGCCTACGCCGGGATCGGCGTGGTGCTGATCGCCGCCGCGACCGCGCTGGTGGTGACCCCGGCCCTGCTCGCATTGCTCGGCCACCGGATCAACGGAGGTCGGCTGCCCTGGTCCCGGGCGGCCCGTGGGGCCGACTCACCGGTCTGGGGCGGCCTGGCCGCCGTCGTCATGCGGCGCCCGCTGCTCACCGCGACGCCGGTGGTCGTGCTGCTGCTGCTCGCCGCGGCGCCGCTGTCGGCGGTGCACTTCGGCAGCCCGGACCAGGGGGCGTTGCCGCAGCGGGTCACCAGCCGACAGGTGGCCGACACCATCCGGGACCACTTCGACGCGAACGTCTGGACCGCGACCGACATCGTCGTACCCGGCCAGGTCGACCCGGACGACCTGGCCGGGTACGCCCGCCGGCTCGTCGCGCTGCCCGGGGTGGCCGGCACCATCACCAGCGTCGGCGCGTTCAGCCGGGACGGCGCCGGCCCCGGCGACCCCGGTCTGGGTAGCCCGGACGCGCAACGGCTGTCGGTGT
The DNA here is from genome assembly GCF_042658085.1 of Plantactinospora solaniradicis. Taxonomy (NCBI): domain Bacteria; kingdom Bacillati; phylum Actinomycetota; class Actinomycetes; order Micromonosporales; family Micromonosporaceae; genus Plantactinospora; species Plantactinospora solaniradicis. Next base: position 61,618 of record NZ_JBHSPR010000006.1, read on the forward strand.
TCACCACCGTCCCGCCGAAGTCCGACGTCGCGCAGGAACTCATCCGGGCGATCCGGGCCGTTCCCGGGCCCGGCGACGCGCCAACCCTGGTCAGCAGCTCGGAGGCGCGGCTGGCGGACACCAAGAAGGCGATCGGCGACCGGCTTCCGCTGGCCGGGCTGCTCGTCGGACTGACCACCTTCGTCGCGCTGTTCCTGTTCACCGGAAGCGTGATCCAGCCGGTCCGGGCGTTGCTGCTGAACGTACTCAGCCTCTCCGCGACCCTCGGCGTGATGGTCTGGGTGTTCCAGCAGGGACACCTGGCGGACTGGCTCGGCTTCACCCCGCGCCCGCTGGACACCGCCATGACCGTACTGCTGCTCTGCGTCGCCTTCGGGTTGTCGATGGACTACGAGGTCTTCCTGATCAGCCGGATCCACGAACTGCATCTCGCCGGCCACGACACCCGGACGGCGGTGGTCGAGGGCCTGGCCCGGACCGGTCGGATCGTGTCGGCGGCGGCCGCGCTGCTCGCGATCAGCTTCTTCGCCTTCGGCACCAGCTCGGTGAGCTTCCTCCAGATGTTCGGACTCGGCACCGGACTGGCGATCCTGATCGACGCGACCCTGGTACGCGGGGTGCTGGTGCCGGCCCTGATGCGCGCCTTCGGTCCACGGATCTGGTACGCGCCCCGGCTGCTGCGCCGGTTGCACGAACGGGTCGACCTCAGCGAGACCTCCCGGGACGAGCTGACCCCGCCGGCCCCGGCCGCTCTCGCGCGACCACCCACGGGCAGCCCGACCTTGCCGCGGTCCTGAACGAGGGCCGGGAACGGAGGGAGTCTGGCAGCTCGGTGACCGCTTCCACCGAGCTGCCGTCGATCTCAAACCTGCACACAGGTGATCGTGTACGTCGGCTCGACCCAGGTCCGGTCACCCGTGATGATTCCTCGGAGGGTGAGGGTCTGCGTCGTCCCGTCGCTCCGGTGGATCTGGTAGGTCGAGGTCACGTTGCGGCTGAGGACGAGGTCCGAGGACTCCATCAGCAGTGACCGGGACTTACCCTCCTGGTCGGTGACGTCCGCGAGTTCCCTGCCGAGGTAGCCCGTCAACTGGGTCTTCCGGCCCGGCTCCACGAGTACCCGGTCCAGCAGGCCCCGGAGTGCGGTCAGTTCGACCACCTCGGGGCGGCTGGTGCCGTCGGAGTAGCCGACCCGCACGTGCCGCAGCACGAGCAGTGTCAGGTACGGCTGCAACTGCTCGTAGAACTCGTAGACCCGGACCTTGTCGGTGGAGTTCTTCTCCTCGAAGATCTCCTTCTTCAGGATCTTCGCCGACTGGGCGAACTCCTCCTCGGAGTTGTACGTCTTCTGCTCGGTCTGCCTCTTGGCGTCGTCCACCTGGTTCTGGATGGAGTTGAAGGTCGCCTTGTTGAATCCCGCGCGGGCGGTGTTGGTGCCGCCCTGAACGTTGAGTGAGGCATTGGCCTCGCCGCCCCACAGGCTGTTCGCGCTGGCGTCGGCGTGCGCCTGGGCGTTCAGTTGATATTTGTAACTCTCGGTGTCCTCGCTGCTGGACGTGTTCTTGTCGACCTTCTCGTAGAAGTTCTCCACGACGCTGGCCTCCTGGCTCGCCAGCAGGCTCTGGCCCAGGGACGTCTTCGAGGTGTCGGTCGTTTCGGTGACCAGGATCCGCTTGATGGTGGAGCCCGCCCCGATCGACCTCGTGTCGATCAGCCGTCCGAGGTGTGGCGGTCCGACCAGGGTTTCCAGGGCGTAGTCCTCCACCAGGAACAGCTGTGGTCGGCCGAGGAACTGGGCGAACGCCGGAAACCGTGTCTCCACCGAACCCTGGTCGAGCACCCGGTTCTGCCGGAAGTCGTAGAGGACGTAGCGCAGGCCGGAGATGAAGAAGATGTTCTCCTCGTTCTGCCCGGTGCCGTAGAAGGCGACATCGATGGTGGTCGGGAAGTCGGCCGGCAGGTTCCAGGCATCCCTGACGGGGACCGGACCGGCATCCGTCCCACCGGTGTTGAGGTTGTGCCGGACGTACTGGCCGTCCTTGAAGAAGTGGATCATGCCGTGGAACCTCGACCCCAGTCCGTGCAGACCCACGGGCACGCCCGAGGTCCGCCACGTCCCGTCGGGGTTGGTCCACGCCCCCGTCGCCCACTGGCCGAGCACGCCCCGCGGTCCGAAGTCGACCCGCCACGTCGACTCGCCGACGGCACCGGGCGCGGCGGGCGCGGCGCCGCTGGAGTTGACCCGGACGAACATCTCGTCCTTGAACACGTACCAGAAGTGCGGAAAGGCGGGGCCACCCCAGACGGCGGAGTGGATGCCGGACCTGAACATCTGCGGCAGGGTGTCCCCGCCGAAGTTCCCCGCGATCAACCGGGGCCCGTCCTCGATCCTCCCGGTCTCCAGGTCGTAGAGGAAGTAATCGGCGCCCTTGAACAACCACAGTCCGTTGGGTCGGCTGGAATCGGTGTTCAGGACGGCGTCGAACAGCGGACCTGGCGTGCCCGTTGCGTGGAACGCCGTGACCGGCAGCCCCAGCGAGGTGAAGACCCGCCGTAGGTCGATGGTGGCGATATGCCGAAAATCGTCGTGGACACTCATGTTTCTGGGTCCTTCCTGTTGCTGGCGAATCAATCGATGTTCGACCCCACCACCGCGCCACCGGACGGCGTCCAGGTGATGGTGCCGTGCTGGAAACGGCTCGCGCTCCGGCCCGGAAAATCCCTCACGTCGCTGACCGGGTAGCCCAGCCGACCGGCCTGCCACCCGAGCTGTGCCCAGAGATCCCGGATCGGGCCGTGGACCTCGTGCGCGCCGATGTCGGCCCGCCAGTAGATTGAGCCGCCCTCGAAGTGGTTGAACCGGCCGTCCCCCGGGCCGCAGGGGCACTCGTCCGACACCGGGTACCGGAGCACACCGCGGATGCCACCGAGCTGCGCCCACTTCACACGGATGAGCCCGTGCACCTCGTGCGCACCCAACTCGGGTGTCCAGTAGATGGAGCCGTTCGCGAAGTCGCGTGCCCTGCCGCGCCCGTCCGGCAACGCCATCTCCGCACTGCCCGCGCCGGTGTCGAGCGGCGGGCCCAGCCAGGGATGCTGCCGCCACTTGTCGTCGATCGCCGACATGTCAGTCGACCCGGTAGGTGACGAAGTAGTACGAGCTCTCGACGTCGGACTTCGCGAGTTTCGCGAGCTCACCGGCGCCCTGCTCGGACTCGAAGACCGTGATCGAGCCCAGGAGGTCGTCCGCGGACACGTCGTCGAAGTCCCACAGCGAGAGGTTCTGGGAGAAGGGCACCGGGATCGTGATCCCCGGCGAGACCGACTGGTCGGCCTGGATGTCGAGCGTCGACCGGTCGGTCGGCCAGATCGAGTTCTCCAACCCACCCGACGTGTCCGTGGTGATGTAGAGGTTGTCCGGATCGGATCGGGCACTGTCGATCGCCGCGACCACGCCGGGCAGACCCTTCAGGAAGTCCTGGAGCGGGGTACCACCGAGTTCCGCGACCGCGATCGAGGGTGCGAGGCCGGCGAGTGCCTGGTTCACCCCGAAGTCGGTACCGGTGGAGTGGCGCAGGCACCAGATGTTCAGAAGCGTCGCGTTGGCCGTCATGTGATCTCCTAGGGGTTGCGTTTCGTCCACGGTGCCGAGCCGGCCTGGCGTGGAACTTGTGCCGCCCTTGTGGACCTGCCGGCCGTCCACGAGGTCTGCCCCACGCCGATCGCCACCCGCGCGCACCGAAGGCTCTGCCGGGAACTGGTCTGCAAGGTTGACGCAAGGTCGGCGGGCCACAGTTCGAGGACCGTGAACGGATGGACCATCTCACCGGGAGGAACCCAATGTCGGGGTTCGCCGCTTACCACCAGGTCGATGGCGCCAGCCACCAACGCCGGTTCGACGAGTTGGCCGGGGACGGCTTCCGTCCGGTCGGGTTGAACGTCTCCGGCGATCCGGGCGACCCCCGCTACGCCGCGGTGTGGGTACAGCGTTCGGGGCCGGCCTGGCGGGGCGTGCACGGTCTGTCGGCCCGGGAGTACCAGGCGTGTGTTGACGAGCTTTCCGACCTGGGCTTCGCGCCGACCGTGCTGAGTGTGGTCGGGGCGTCCGGTGCGGAGGTGTTCGCGGCGGTGTTCGAGCAGCGCGCGGACGAGCAGTGGTTCGCGCGGCACGGCCTCCGGTGGGGCCCGGACACCGATCCCGACTCGCTCGCCTTCCAACAGCGGCGGGCCTACGACGAGGGATATCTCCCACGGTGCCTGGCGGTGTACGGGCACGAGTCCGACCGGCGCTTCGCCGGGGTGTGGGTGCGGAACTCCGACGCGGTGCCGTGGTCCTGGTGGTGGACAGCTTCCGGGTCGTACCAGCGTTTCTTCGCCGCGCTCGTCGAGGGCGGCATGCGACCCGCCGGGCTGTCGGTGGCCGCGGACGGATGGCTGCTGTCGGTCTTCCGGGGCGACCAGGTGGGCGGGTGGTACGCGAGACACGGGATATCGGCGGCCGAGTACCAGCAGGTGTTCGACGCCCAGAACGCCGAGGGCCGGCGACCGGTCGTGGTGGCGGCCGGTGGAGCGGGCGACCGGGCCCGGTACGCGGCCGTATTCGCGGCGGACGACGTCCCGACGTCGCGGCGGTGGAGCGTGACCGGCGCGGGTTTCGCCGGTGCGGATGATCTCGACGCCGCACTACGCCGGTTCATGGTGCACCGCGGGATCCGGGCGGGAAGCGTGGCGATCGGCCGTGGCGGGACGATCGTGGGTTCCCGTGGATACACCTGGGCCGAGCCGGGCTATCCGGTCACCGCGCCCGGTACGACGTTCCGGATCGCCAGCCTCAGCAAGATATTCACCGCCGCGGCGCTCAGCCGCCTGGTCGAGGCCGGTCGGTTGGCGTGGAGTACGACGGCGTTCCCGTTCGTCGGAGTCACGTCGGCGCTGCCGTCCGGCACCGCGGTCGACCCCGCGATGAACTCGATCACCGTCGAGCAGCTCGTCTTGCGCACCAGTCGGCTGCCGAGGGACTTCGGCCGGGAGCAGCGGGAGATCGCCGCCCAGCTCGGTGTTTCGGTCGCGCCCGTGCCCCTGGACATCCTCCTCCGGTACCTGTACGGGCTTCCGCTGGTCGGCGAGGTCCCCACCGGCGGTCTCTACTCGAACGCCGCCTTCCACCTGTTGACCGCGGTCGTCGAGCGGGCGTCGGGGCTGCCGTTCATCGGCGCGCTGGACCGGTACGTACTGGCCGAGATGGACATCAGGGACGTGGCGGTGGGAGCGACGGCCGTGCGGGCGCGCCAGCCGGGGGAGGTCGTCGGCTACGACCACGCCGACGTGCACGCCTCGCAGTTGGACCTCGCGCCGGACGCCCTCGCCCCGAACGCCTACGGAGGTGACCTGGTCCTGGAAACCGCCACGGGCTCCGGCGGCCTGATCACGTCCGCGCCCTCGATCACCCGGGTGATCGCGCGGTACCCGGTGTGGAACGCCGACCGCACGCATCTCACCGGACGCGAGGTGGGCACCCGGTACGGCGCGACGGACGGAACGTCGAGCGGAGCCACCAGCCGCAGCGACGGGCTGGATTTCGCGTTCCTGTTCAACCGGCGGGTCAGCGACGCCGAACGAGGCGAGATCAGGGACGCCGTCAACGCCGTTCTCCACGTTCACGGTCCGTCGCTGTAGGTAACACTTCCGTCGGCTTGCTCTCCTGGTCCAGCTCGCGCAGTCTGGCCCGGAGCCGGTCGGCCTCCGCCCGGTTCAGGTCGTCGAGGATCGCCACCGCGTGCCGCCAGGCGGTCCGGGCGGCGTCGGTGTCGCCGTCGGTCAGGTGCGTCTCGCCGAGCCGGGTGAGCGTGGCGGCCTCCTCCTGACGGTCACCGAGGTCCCGGAACCGGTCGAGCGCCAGGCAGTAGTACACGATGGCCTGCCGGTGATGGCCGAGGTGGTGGTGGGCGTAGCCGAGGCTGTCGCAGGTGATCCCCTGCCCCAGGCGGTTGCCCAACTCCTCGTGCTGGGCGAGCGCGCGCTCGCAGAACGTCAGGGCCCGCCGGTGATCGCCGAGATGGGCGTAGTACCAGCCGATGTCGTTGAGGGCGCTGGCCTGGCCGGGGCGGTGGCCGGCCGCCTGGAACAGCGTGGCGGCGTGCCGGGCATGGTCGAGCGCCTCGGCGAAGTGCTCGCGCCGCTCCCAGACCATCGCGAGACGTACGTGGCTGTGCGCCTCCACGACGAGGTCGCCGGCCTGGGCCGCGAGGTCGAGGGCGCGCAGCAGGTGGCTCTGCGCGTCGTCGAGGCGGCCCTGCCGGTAGTACGCGCGGGCCAGGTGGTGGTGCACGAGCGCCCGGGTGGCGGGCTCGGCCAGCCGCTCGGCGGCGGCCAGCGCGACGCGTTGAACGGCGACGTTGTCGCGCCAGTGTCCCCGGCGGGTGAGGAACGTCGTGAGCGTCCAGGCCAGTTGCCAGGTGTGGACGTCGAAACCGGCCGACGACGCCTGGTCGATGGCGGCCAGCAGGACGGCGTGTTCGGCGGTGAACCAGGAGAGCGCCTGCCGGTGGTCGGCGAACCGTTCGGGGGTCACGCCCGGGCCTGGTGCGGCGAGGGTGACCGGATCCCGGGTCGGTTCCAGCACCAGTACGGCGGTGTTGGCACTGTGCAGGTAATGGTCCAGCAGTCGGTGTACGGCGGCCCGACGCTCGTCCTCGGGATCGGTGCCCTCGGCCTGTTCCCTGGCGTAGGCACGCAGCAGGTCGTGGAAGGTGTACCGGCCGGGCGTGGGCTCGCTGAGCAGGTGGGCCCGGGTCAGTTCGGCCAGCACCGGCCGCGCGGCACCCGGTGGAAGACCGGCCAGGCTGGCCGCCGCCGGTGCCGCGAGGTCGGGACCGGGGTGCAGGCCGATCAGCCGGAACAGCCGCGCCGCCGCCGGGCTCAGCTGGTGGTAGGACCAGGAGAACACCGTCCGCGCGTTGGTGGCCGGGTCCGCGCCGGTGAACTCGTCCAGCCGGCTCTGTGCCCCGGCCAGCTCGCCGGCGAGTACGACGAGTCCGAAGCCGGGGTTGGCGGCGGCGCGGGCGGCCACGATGGACAGCGCGAGCGGCAGCCGGGCGCAGAGCGTGATGATGTCCTCCACCGCCTCCGGTTCGGCCGTCACCCGCTCTGGCCCGACCCGGCGGGCCAGCAGGTCGCGGGCCTCGGCGACGCTCGGCAGCCGCACCGTCAGCGGATGCGCGCCGGTACCGGCCACCAGACCGGCGAGCTGGTTGCGGCTGGTGACCACGGCCACGCAGCCGGCCGCGCCGGGCAGCAGCGGGCGTACCTGCTCCGCGTCGCGCGCGTTGTCGAGCACCAGCAGGACCCGCCGTCCGGCCAGGAGGCTCCGGTACAGGCCGACCTGGGCGTCCAGGCCGACGGGGATCCGCTCCGGGGGCACCTCGAACGCGTCCAGGAACCCCCGCACCGCCTCGGTGGGGATGACCGGCGAGCCGGTGGGGTCGAAGCCGCGCAGGTTCACGTACAGCTGCCCGTCGCGGAACTGGCTGGCTACCCGGTGCGCCCAGTGCAGGGCCAGGGTGGTCTTGCCGATCCCGGCCGTGCCGTCGATCGCGGAGATGACCACGGTCTCGGCCGGGCCGGTCGCCGCCAGCACCAACCGGTCGAGTTCACGCAGCTCCGCCTCGCGGCCCGTGAAGCCCGCCACGTCCGGCGGTAGCTGTGCCGGTGTGGCGATCCGGATGGTCGGCGCACCGGGGTCCGGCGGCGGCGTCTGCGGGGGTTCACCACGCAGGAGCATCCGGTGCAGGTCGCGCAGTTCCGAGCCGGGATCGGTGCCGAGCGCGTCGGCCAGCCGTCGTCGGGCCCCCGCGTAGCGCTCGATGGCCTCGGCGTCCCGCCCGGTCGCGTGCAGCGCCCGCAGCAGCAGCGCTTCGAGGGGCTCCACCAGCGGGTACTCGGCGATCAGGTCGGGCAGTACGCCGATCACCGCGTCCGGGTTGCCCAGCCGCAGTTCGACCCGCGCCCACCGTACCGCCGCCTCGCACCGGAGCCGATGCATGCTGTCGCGGATCTGCCCGGCCCATTCGCCGGGAATGGCGGCCAGCGGTGATCCGGCCCAGAGGTCAAGGGCTTCGGCGAGCGCGCGAGCCCGGTCGGCGTCGGCGGACCGCGCGTCCCGACCCTGGTCCACCAGGCGGCGGAACCGGTGCAGGTCCACCCGATCCGGATCGATCTTCAGGACGTAGCCGGCGTGCCGGCGTTCGAGCCGGGGCGCCGCCGCCTCCTCCAGGACCGCTGCCCGGCCGAGCAGTTGCCGGATCCGGCTCAGGTGCGAGTACAGCACGTTGCGGGCCTCGGCGGGCGGGGCCTCGTCCCACACCCGGTCGATCAGGGTCTCGATCGCGACGGGCCGGGGCGCGTCGACGACCAGTACCGCCAGTACGGCCTGCTGCCGCGGAGCCCCCACCTCGAGCGGCTGCCCCGCTGCCCGTAGCTGCATCTCACCGAAGAGCCGCAGGTTCATGCGTCCGCCCCCGGAACAACCCGTGATCGAATTACACATATCGATACTTGTCGGAATGCAAGTTCGCCGCAAGGTAGCTGTCCAGGTTCCGATGCGAGCGTGGCTCCCGGGTCGACCGGTCCGGCGATCCCGGCGAGCATTCAGCACAGAAATGGGGGAGTCCCGATGAAGATCCTGTTCACCCGCCTACTGGTCACCGGTGTACTCGCGGCACCGCTCATCGCGGTCGGCGCGACCGCCGCCTCGGCCGAGCCGACCAACTGCACCGCGACGCCGTCGGGCAACACCACCCGGGCGCGGTGCACCGGCGGCACCGGGCTGGTGCGGGCCGGCATCCTCTGCGTGGTCAAGGGCGAGTTCGAGAACGACCACTACGGCCCCTGGGTCGGTATCGGTGCCACGTCGACCGCGACCTGTGCCGGTGGTGGTCGGGGCGTCGACTGGTGGTACGAGATCGGCTGACCGGGGCAGCGGGGGGAATCGACCGTGCCGGCGGGCCGGCCCGGCCCGCCGGCACGGTCGACCGGCGCGCTACCGCACGGCGGTGAGGGAGAAGGTCAGCGGCAGCCGCTCGTCCCCGTCGGGCAGCATCCACCCGTACGGCGTGGGTACCAGTTGCGGCAGCGCCTGCCACGGGATCGAACGATGCTCGGCGAGCGAGGTCAGCGTCAGCCCGGCGGAGAGGAGTGACTGCACGATCTCGGCGAGCGAGTGTTGCCACTCGAAGGTCGTCGCGTTGGCGAGTCGTATGGTGTCGTCGGCGTAGGTGGTCCCGTGCTCGTAGCGCAGCGGTGTGCCGGTGGCGAAGTACGGCTGGCGGAGAACGAGTTCACCGTCCGTCCGGTCGTACTCCACGGTGTTCAGCACCGGATGCGAGTCCCGGACGTAGAACAGCCCGCCCGGGCGCAGGAGTTGGGCGACGGTCCGTCCCCATCGTCCGAGGTCGGGCAGCCAGGGGAGTGCCCCGATGCCGGTGTAGACGATGTCGTACCGCTCCGGACACACCTCGGAGGCGTGGGTGACCTCGCTGTCGAGGAAGGTCGCGGTGAGCCCGGCGCGTCGGGCGGTCTCCCTGGCCGCCGCCGTCGACTCCGCCGAGAAGTCGACCCCGGTCACGGTGGCACCCAGTCGGGCCCAGGACAGCGTGTCCAGGCCGATGTGGCACTGCAGGTGCAGCAGGGACAGGCCGGCCGGTGACCCGTCCGGCAGGTGCGGGGCCATCAGCGCCAGGTCGTCCCGGACGACGTCCGTGATGGCCGAGGACGCGGCCACGAAATCCTCGACGCCGTACGCCTTGAGGTGCGAGGCTACCCGTTCATCCCAATTTGCCCGGTTTGCTGCGATGGCCTGCTCGACGTCCATCCGGGCACCTTCCTGTCCGGGGGCCTCGCCCGCAACCCGTTTCGGTCGGCAGCCCGGCCGGCGTAGCAGCCGCCCACAGTACTCGTCACTCCCTATCTGTATCTGTCATGAGTAGGATAGGGAGTTATGGAGCGTGGTTGGCATTCGGTGGAGCAGGTTGCCGAGCGGCTCGGCCTGCACGTGCGGACGGTCCGCGGCTACATCCGCGCCGGCCGGCTGAAGGCCGTCCGGATCGGCAAGCAGTACCGCATCGCCCAGGCCGACCTCGACGCGTTCACCGGTCGACCGGCCGACGCCGTCCGATCCCGGGTGGAGGTCTCCACCATCGTGGAGATCGACGACATCGGGGCCCTGGCGGCCGACCGCCTGAGCACCCTGCTCGTCGCCGGTGCCCAGCTGCCCCGGGACACCGGCGAGCCGCTGCGCATCCAGACGGTCTACGACGAGGCGCGCACCCGCTTCAAGGTCATCATCCTGGGCGGCGTCGCGACGACGGCAGAAGTCCTGCAGACCATCGACGGAATCCTCGAAACGGAGAACGGCATGTTCCTGACCGACCCCGACCGCCCGGCGGCCCCCCATGGCTGACCTCGTGACCGAGTACGGCGGCGTCCCGGTACTCGTCTGCGGCGACGAGGGCGCGCCGATCGGAGGTACCCAGGACGCGCTCGACGTGATCGGCTCCGCCTTCTCCCGGGCGGACATCGTGGCCGTCCCCGTCGGCCGGCTCGACGAGCGGTTCTTCGCCCTGCGTACCGGGCTGGCGGGGGAGATCATGCAGAAGTTCGTCAACTACCGGATCCGCCTGGTGGTCGTCGGCGACATCTCCGGGCACGTCGCGGCCAGCACGGCACTGCGCGACCTGGTGTTCGAGTCCAACCGGGGCAGCCAGGTCTGGTTCGTCGACGACCTCGGCGAACTCGACACCCGGCTGGGCTGACGGGTGGGCCGCTCGCACCGGGTGTCGACCGGTCGGTCCAGCAGGAGTCCGGTCGGTCCGTTCCGATGAACGTCATCGAGTTCACCACCTACCCGGCGCGGGAAGAGCCGCACGCTCTCGTCGTCGGCGCCCGGATCGACGGCAGCGACCTGCGGAGCATCGTCGCGGAGGTCGTGGCACCGCTGTGGGCGCTGGAGCTGGACGACGAGGACTTCGACTCGGAGATCGAACGGGATCGCTTTCTGCTGGAGGGCCACGGCGGCCTACCGGCCGAGGACGTGGCGTGGCCGTCCCGCCACTTCCTCGGCGAGGTCGAGTACCCGAACTACAGCGGCTACGAGCCCGGCGAACTCGCCCTACTGGGTTGTGGCTGCGGGATCTGGGGTTGCTGGCCACTGCTGGCCCGCATCGCCGTCGACGCGGACGCGGTCACCTGGACCGGCTTCCGGCAGCCCCTCCGCCCCGAGTGGGGCATGCTGCGACTCGGGCCGTTCCGGTTCGACCGCGCCGCCTACGTCGAGCGGCTGGCGTCGCCCACCGTCCTCGGCGCGGACCCACTGGATCCGTCGTAGCCCTGACCGGCGGACCTGGCCCCGGGGCGCGACAGCGCGCCGGCAAGTCGACGGCCCTGCGGATCCTCGTCGGGCTGTCCCGGGCCACCTCGGGCTCGGCCACCGTCCTGGGCCAGCCGTACGCCGGGCTGACCTGCCCGGGCGCCCAGGTCGGCACGCTGCTCGATGCCGGTGCCCAACATCCCGGCCGTACCGGGCGGGAGATCCTGACCCTGGGCGCGATGACGCTCGGGCGGCCGAGGTCACGGGTCGACGAGGTGCTCGACCTGGTCGGCCTGACCCGCCGGGAGGGGCGGCGGACCGTCGGCGGCTACTCGCTCGCAATGCGGCAGCGTCTCGGTATCGGTCACGCACTACTCGGCCGGCCCCAGGTGCTGATCCTGGACGAACCGGCCAACGGCCTCGACAGCTACTGGCCGTCGAGGCCCGCAAACTGTTCGACACCCGCAGCGGGATGATCATGGTCGGCATCCTGGTCATCCTGGTACTCGCCGCCATCATCGGTCGCGGCACCGTCGCCGGTCCGGCGCTGCACACCCTGATCGGCACCGCCGGAATCGGACTCGGGACCCTGCTCCCGGTACTCGGCATTCTCACGGTGACGGGCGAGTGGAGTCACCGTACGGCCCTGACCACCTTCACGCTCGAACCCCGACGCGGGCGGGTACTGACCGCCAAGTGCCTGACACCGCTGATCACCGCCGTGGCGGCCTCGCTGTTCGCCATCGCGGTCGCGGTACCGGTGACGGCCGCCGTCGCCGCCGCCCGGGACGTCCCGGCCAACTGGCAGGTGGAGCCGCTCGCCCTGCTGGGCTGGACCGCGACGAACGTCCTCGTGGTCGCGATGGGGCTCGCCCTGGGCATGCTCCTGCTCAACGCACCGGCCGCGATCGTGATCTACCTGTCGAGCACCATGCTGTGGACCGTGGTCGGCAAGCTCGGTACCACCGGTGCGCTCCTCGCCGAGTGGCTCGACCTGAACTCCACCACCGCTGCCCTGGCGGCCGGCGACATGACCGGTGGCGACGCCGCTCGACTCACCGCGTCGATCGTCTTCTGGATCGTCCTTCCGATGGCGGCCGGGGCGGTGCGGATGGTGCGCAGGGAGGTGACCTGAGCAGGCAGCCGGCTGTCGGGCGACAAGCTCAAGTAATGCTCAAGATCCCGTTCGTGCGCTCCGTCGGTGCGAAAAATGAACATACGCTCACCGCACCCAGCTCGCTCACAGCCGCACAATCCTTCTTACGACGGCGACCGTTGCCGTGTACCGAGGCTCCGCCGCTGGGCGAGCTAGCACGACCGTCCTGAACAGATCGGTCCGGCCCGCACCCGGGTCGGCCACGGCATCAACCACAGGCCGCTAAGAGAAGGAGGGGAGCATGCGACGCAGACGACTGCGCATCGCGCTTCTCGCGCTGCCCGCCCTGGTGGGGACCGTCCTCATGGCGACCGCGCCCGCAGGTGCGGTTCCCGCGGAGTCCACAGCCACGGCTGGCTCGGGACGATCCCACCTGGAGGATCGGGAGTCGGTACGTCTCGTACACATCCACCTGACCGGTGCCGACATGCTGGACAAGGTGGTCGGCGCCGGCTTCGACCTCGAGCACGGCGTCAGGCGCGTGCCGACCGGCATCGAGGGCGAGGCGGTGGTGACCGCCAAGCAGATCGCCGAACTCCAGGCGATGGGTGTCAGAATCCTCGGCAACGAGGAGAGCTTCGCGTGGAGCGACGAGGCCGACGGCGGCCTCCAGGCCCTCGGCGCGCGGGCTGTCCAGCCGCTCACCCACTCGGAGACGGTACGGGTCGTCCGCGCCGACTGGTTCACCACGAAGGGCCAGGGCTTCCTCTACGTCGAGGCACGTACCACCGAAGGGCAGCAGGAGGAGCCGGTCGTCGCGATGCAGCTCGAGAACGACTCGGGCCGGGGCACGCCGTTCGGCTTCGCCCGGACGATGAGCCGGTTCGTCGACTCCGGGCAGTACATGTTCCACCGGAACCTGTTCAAGCTCGACGCCCGCCCGAAGCAGATCCGGGTCACGAGTTCGACCGGCGGAGTCGCCATCGGCGACGTCTCCAACTGGCTCGAGGACGCTCCGCCACCGCTGACGGCGAACCCGCGCTACAAGTGGGACTTCATCGACGGTTACAAGCACCCGCAGCAGCTCTACAGCCGCGCCGAGGAGATCGCCCGCCAGTACCCGGACATCGCCGAGATCGTGTATCTGCCGAACCGGACGAACGGCTACCAGCGCAAGGCGCAGGCCACGATCGGTGGGACCGGGGAGGCGGCGGTCGTCGTCAGCTCGGCGGCGTGGGGCCACGAGGGCGGCAACGACATCACCGTCGAGTTCGTGGACCGGCCGGGGGCGGACCTTCCGCTCACCGTCGAGGTCGTGGGCAAGGCGGTCCGCGTCCTCCTCGCGAAGGACGCCTCCGGCGGGCTCGCGAGTACGGCCGCCGAGGTGGCGGCGGCGCTGCGGGCGCAGTCGCAGGGCCTCATCGACCGGTCGCACCCGTACCGCACCAGCACGGGTACCGGCATCGTCGCGTCGACGCCCGGCCCGGTCGCGCTGACCGACTTCCTCGACCAGAAGCGCGTCGGTGCACCGGAGGGTGAGGTGCCGCGCGGCCCGGCCACGATTCCCGTGCTGCGGATCGGTAAGCACCGCGACGGAAAGAAGCCAGGTGTCCTGATCCAGGCGCAGGACCACGCCCGTGAGTGGGTGCCCGCGACGACCTCGCTGGAGTCGGCCGAGCGTCTGGTGCACAACTACAGGTCCGACCGGGAGACGAAGAACATCGTCGACAACACCGACGTCTTCTTCATCCTGTCCAACAACCCCGACGGGGCGAACTACAGCTTCTACAACTTCGCCTCGCAGCGTCGGAACATGACGAACCACTGCCCGGACGAGAACGCCGATCCGGCCCGTCGCAACTCCTGGGGTGTCGACCTGAACCGGAACTACCGGGTCGGGTCGGGCCACGACGGCTACTCGGGCGCGTCGACGAGCTGCGTCAGTGACACCTACCAGGGGCCGGAGGAGCTGTCCGAGCCTGAGTCGAAGAACATCATCTGGCTGGTCGAGAAGTACTCGAACATCAAGTTCATGATGTCGGTGCACTCCAACGGCGGCCAGCTGTTCTGGCAGCCCGGCGCCTACATCGCGGACGGGCGGATCACCACCCCGCGTCCGCCGCTGGGTGACGAGGCGTTCTACTGGCAGTCGGCCGCCCGGATCCTGTCGCAGGTCAAGGCGCACCGGCAGACCGTCGTCACGCCGGAGAACGTCGGCGGCTCGTCGGACGTCCTCTACTCCTCGGCGGGCAACGTCCGCGAGGATCTGTACCACACCTACGGGATCTACGCCTTCGGCTGGGAGGTCGGCGGCTCGGTCTACAACCCGGACACCGGCAACTGGCAGGGCGGCTCGTTCCAGCCGCCGTGGGTCGGCGATCCCAACCTCGTCAGCGGGCACGCCGAGACGATGGAGTACGCCAACGGCATCATGGAGATGTTCCGGATCGCGGCGGAGTGGGGCAAGGACAAGAAGGACCCGACGTCCCGGCTCGTTCCCGGCGCCGGGAAGTACTCCAGGCCCGTCGATGTGCGCTTCGAGACCAGCGAGCCGGCCACCATCTACTACACGACGGACGGCAGCCGGCCCACCCTCAAGTCGCCACGCTACGAGGCGACCGAGTTCCGTGAGCCGGGGCAGGTGTTCCACGTGACCAGGACCACGACGTTCCGCTGGTTCTCGGTCGACAGCGCCGGCAACGTCGAGAACAACTACGACCCGGCCAAGAACGACAAGCGCAACAAGTACCGCACGGCGACGATCACGATCAGGAAGTAGCGCCTATCCGGTGACCATTGCCTCGTCGGTGCGGGCGGAACCGCACTGACGAGGCAATGGTCGCGTTTGCTCGATGTCGCTGATCTCCTCCCATCACGGCGTCAGCCGGGTACGACCGCGATGACATCGATTTCGACGAGCATGCCGTCAAGTGCCAGCGCCGGCACCGGGGCCAGCGTCCAGGCAGGCTTCCGGTCACCCCACACCTGTGCGAATTCCTCGACGATGATCTGGAACTTCTTCCTGTCGTGATCAACAACGTAGAGCGTGAACTTTGCTACGTCGGCCAACCTGGCTCCGGCGGCGGCGAGCACGATCTCCGTGTTCCGGATTGCTTGCCTGAGTTGTACGCGGAAGTCTGACGACAGAACTTGATCTTCCGTCTCTCCGCCCTGGCCCGCGGGCAGGATCATCCGCCAGCCGGCAGGGAACACCGACAGATGAGAATATCCGTTGGGGGAGGGGTCGTAGAGGCCCTCGGGATTGATGAATTCGAGGCCACCGACGTCTCCGGTGCCAATTGCCCCAGCCATGTCCTTCTCCTCGGTCGCTGCAATCGCCAGGCGTGACAACACACCCGAGTATCCCCCGACTACGGTGATAACAGGGCAACTCGGGCTTTTCTCGCCGGGTCCCGGCCGAGCGAACCACCCTCGCCACTCGAGCCACCGTCGCCACTGTGGAGGCTCAGATTTCCTTGACGAAGACGATGGCGTCGCTCCGGTCGGTGCTGGCCGGGTCGAGGGAGAAGTACGTGTGGTCGACCGGGACCCTGGGGGTCAGCTTCCGGTCGAGGACCGCGGCGAGGCGGCCGGGATCGATGACGGAACGGGCGTGGGGAAGGGTCGACAGGAGCCCTTCGAGGGTGTCGGGGTGGGGGATATCGGAGCCGCGGCTGCCGAAGGTGGTGGCGGCGTAGGCGTACTGGTCGCCGAGGCGGGTGCCGATGATGGCTCCCGCGCTCCACCACTGCTGCGGCTGGCCGGCGAAGTGCATATGACTCTTGTCGCGCTGCAGGTGGAGGTTGTGGGCGAAGGCGAGGGTGGGACCGCGACGGGCCTCCCGCCGGACAATGGCGTCGAGGTTGTCGGCCATCATCGCGTCGCGCAGACCCAGCAGCGTGCCGATGCGGGTGGGCGTGGTATCGGACATGCCGGCGTGGTAGCGCAGGAGCCCGGCGGCGGTGCGGGCGTACAGGTCGGCACGCCACCAGTCGTCGGGGGAGGTCGCGGACGTCAGGTGGGGAGCGTGCGCGGTGAGCAGGGCGCGCAGGTCGTCGGCGATCAGGCGCAGTTCCCTGGCTTCGGGGGCGCGGCCGATGGACCGGGTGGGATCCGTGAGGGCGGCCGGGTTGGTCCAGCGCTCGTCGGAGCCGATCAGTTCGTCGAGGTTCTCGCGACTCCGGTCCAGGTCGAGGTGGGCGGCGAGGTAGTCGTGCAGTGCGGTCAGGGCTGGGCGGGGGCTGGCGGGGCCGGTTATCTCCAGGGGGCCGTCGAAGCCGTAGAAGTGCAGCCGTTCGTGCGGGGGCCGATGCTCGTTGTAGGCGCGCATCCAGCGCAGGAGTTCGCGGTTGGCCGGTGAGGCGCCGAAGCCGTGGCTGAACCCGCGGCTCATCGCGTCGTCGAGGGTCCCGGTGCCGTCGGTGACGTACGCGTCGGCGGCCAGGCCCGACACGCAGTCGCTCTCGAGGGTGATCGACCGGTAGCCCTCGTGTTCGACGAGGTGGCGGAGGAGTTCGTTGCGCAGCTCGAGAAAGGCGTCGACGCCGTGGGTGGGCTCGCCGAGGCCGAGCAGGCGGGTGGCGGGGGACAGGAGCGCGGTGAGGGCGCCACCGGTGAAGGGACGGGCGGCGTCCCCGATCAAGGCCGTCATTTCTTCAACTCTATCGCTGAACCACCTGTGTAAGCTTTGCCAGCACTTCTGGCCGATGACGTGGGCGTACCCTCAAACCGGCGAGACCGCACTCGGGCGCGGGCGAGGGCGGGACTCCACACCAGATCCGTGCGTGACCGGCGGACCCCGTGGTGGTTCCTGGCGCCGCCAGCCGGTAGGCATGTTGACTCCCCGTCATCCTGAACTACAGTATCCCCATCTTCTAGATAGGAATTCCGGCGCTGGGCTCGCGGGCACGGTGATGAGCGACCGCGTGGCTCGGTTGCCCCTCGTCCCGGGTGAACCGATCGGGGGACACTGCTGTGCACATCTCGGCTCGTACCGACTATGCCGTCCGGGCGATGCTGGTCGTCGCCGACTCCCATCCGCGTCTGGTCAAGACTTCGGAGATCGCCGCGGCGGAACGGATCTCGATGAGTTTCCTGGCGGCGATCCTGACGGATCTGCGCCGTGGTGGCCTGCTGTTGAGCTTCCGGGGTACGGAGGGCGGCCACGGCCTGGCGCGGCCGGCGGAGGCGATCAGTGTGGGAGACATCCTGCGGGCCGCCGAGGGGGTTCTGGTGACCACCGTGCGCGGTCGGCCTACGGCCCTGGCCAGCTACGACGGCACCGCGAGGGGTCTGCGGAAGGTGTGGCTCTCGCTGGACCTGGCCATCACGGAGGTCGTCGACCGGACCACGTTGGCCGACCTTCTCGCCAGCGCACCCGGACCCTAGGCCTCGACGGCCGGACCGGACGGCTATTGACGCAACCGCGACGTCCCGCCTACCGTCAACCCACAAAACCGACTAACTCGATAGGAATAAGAGGGGATAGATGAACCGGATCAGAGCGACGGTCGCTCTCGCGCTTGTGGGCACCCTGGCCCTGTCGGCCTGCGGAGGCGGCGACGGGGCGACCGGAGACGCCACGACGCTCTCCATCGTCGGCTTCGCGGTTCCCGAGGCGGCGAACAAGGCCATCATCGCCGCGTGGAACAAGACCGATGAAGGCAAAGGCGTACGGTTCCAGTCCTCCTACGGCGCGTCCGGCGACCAGAGCCGCGCGGTGGTGGCCGGGCTCAAGGCCGACTACGTGCACTTCTCGGTGAGTAGCGACGTGACGCGGCTCGTCGACGCGGGCCTGGTCGACCAGAGCTGGGACGACGGTCCGAACAAGGGCATCGTGTCGTCGTCGATCGTGGTCCTGGCGGTGCGGGAGGGCAATCCCAAGAACATCCAGGGCTGGGACGATCTGATCAAGCCGGGAGTCAAGATCGTCACGCCCAATCCCGCCTCGTCCGGCGCCGCCCGGTGGAACGCGCTGGCGGCCTGGGGGCACGTTTCCGCCAATGGTGGAACAGACGCGCAGGCCGAGGAGTTCCTCACCAAGCTCTTCGGGAACGTGGTGTCGCTGCCCGGCAGCGGCCGGGACGCCACGACCGCCTTCCTCGGCGGCACCGGTGACGTCCTGCTGGCGTACGAGAACGAGGCCATTCTGGCCACCCAGAGCGGTGAGAAACTCAACTGGGTCATCCCGGCGACCACCATCCTGATCGAGAACCCGGGCGCGATCCTCAAGAACGCCGACCCGAAGGCGAAGCCGTGGTTGGACTTCGTGTTGAGCCCGGGCGGTCAGCGCCAGTTCGCGCTCAAGGGCTTCCGGCCGATCATCGACGGCATCGACACCAGTGGCATCGAGGGTGCCCGCGATCCCAATGATCCCTTCCCGACCCCGCAGAAGCTACTCACGGTCGACAAGGACTTCGAGAGTTGGTCCGCGCTGTCGAAGAAGTTCTTCGACGAGAAGACCGGCATCATCGTCAAGATCATCGCTGCGTCCGGGAAGGCGTAATGACGTCAGCGATCCTTGTTCCGGGTCGGCCGGTGCGGGGGCGCCGGTCGGCCCGGAACGGTCGGCGGCTCACCCGCACCTCCGGGTTGGGGCTCGGGGTGGCGATGCTCTGGTTCAGCCTGCTCGTCCTCATTCCACTGACCGCGGTGATCGTCACCGCGTCCGGTGCCGGGTGGGCCGAGTTCTGGCGGGCGGTCACCAACGAGCAGACCGCGGCCGCGATCCAGTTGACCGTCGGCACCGCGTTCCTGGTCACCCTCGTCAACATCGTCATGGGTACGATGATCGCCTGGGTGCTCGTGCGCGACGACCGGTTCTTCGGTAAGCGTGCCCTGGAAGTGCTGATCGACATCCCCTTCGCGCTGCCGACCATCGTCGCCGGCCTGGTGCTCCTGTCGCTGTACGGCCCGGACAGCCCGCTCGGCGTGAACATCGCGAACACCCGCGTCGCCGTCCTCCTCGCCTTCCTGTTCGTCACCCTCCCGTTCGTCGTCCGCACGGTGCAGCCGGTGCTGGCCGAACTCGACCGCGAGGCAGAGGAGGCGGCGGCCTCACTGGGGGCGAGCCGGTTCACCGTCTTCCGCCGGATCATCCTGCCGAGCCTGACTCCGGCCATCGCGGCCGGCGCCGCCCTGTCGTTCGCGCGCGGCGTCAGCGAGTACGGCTCGTTGGTCCTGCTCTCGGGCAACCTGCCGATGCGTACCGAGGTGACCTCCGTACGGATTCTCAGCAGCATCGAGAACGACAACCTGGAGAGCGCCGCGGCGGTCGCGGCGGTCCTGCTGGCGATCTCCTTTGCGGTCATCGTCGCCGTCGACGTCATTCAGCGGAGGGTGGTTCGCCGTGGCTGAGCCGACCGCTGCCCGGGTCCGCACCCGTCGACGCCCCGGCACGTACCTGTTGCGTCTGATCGTCACGGGCTACCTCGTCCTCCTGGTGGCCTGGCCGGTGTCCCTCGTCGGCAGGAACGCGTTCGCCGACGGCACGACGGATATCCGGAGCATTCTCGACGACCCCGACATCGTCCACGCGCTCCGGCTCACCGTGCTGGTCGCGATCATCGCAGTGGTGATCAACACTGTCTTCGGGGTCGGGATCTCGCTCCTGCTGGTCCGGTACACCTTTCCCGGCCGGCGACTGCTGAACGCCCTGCTCGACGTACCGCTGTCGGTCTCGCCCATCGTCGTGGGCCTCGCCCTGGTACTGGTCTACGGCGGCCGTACCGGCTGGTTCGGGCCAACCCTCCAGAATGCGGGGATTCAGATCATCTTCGCGACGCCCGGCATCGTGCTCGCCACGGTCTTCGTCGCGCTGCCATTGGTGATCCGCGAGGTGGTGCCGGTGTTGGAGGAGGTCGGTGACGAGCAGGAGCAGGCCGCGCGCAGCCTCGGCGCCAACGCCGTGCAGACCTTCCGCCGGATCACGCTGCCCGCCATCAAATGGGGCGTCATCTACGGGGTCGTCCTCAGCCTTGCCCGGTCACTCGGGGAGTTCGGCGCGGTCAAGGTCGTCTCGGGCAACGTCCTCGGACAGACCCGTACCGCCACCCTCGTGGTCGAGGAGAAGTACCTGAACTTCGACAAGGGCGGCGCCTACGCCACCGCCTTCCTGCTCGCCCTCGTCGCCGTGGCCTGCATCATCGTCGTCTCCGTCATCCGGCCGAAGGACCAGCGTTGAGCATCGAGATCAAGAACGTCGCGAAGCGTTTCGGGGGATTCGTCGCGCTCGACGACGTGTCCGTGAGCATCCCGTCCGGCCAGCTCACCGCGCTGCTGGGCCCGTCCGGCGGTGGCAAGTCCACCCTGCTGCGCATCATCGCCGGGCTGGAGCGTGCCGACAGCGGCCGGGTCGAGATCGAGGGTCTCGACGCCACGAACCTCCCGCCGCAGAAACGCAACGTCGGATTCGTGTTCCAGCACTACGCGGCGTTCAAGCACCTGTCGGTCCACCGGAACGTGGCGTTCGGGCTGGAGATCCGTAAGCGGCCCAAGGCGGAGATCCGCAGCCGGGTGGAGGAACTGCTCGCCCTCGTCCATCTCGAACAGTTCGCCGACCGGCTGCCATCCCAACTGTCCGGCGGCCAACGCCAGCGGATGGCCCTGGCCCGCGCGTTGGCGGTCCAGCCCACGGTCCTGTTGCTCGACGAGCCGTTCGGTGCCCTCGATGCCAAGGTCCGCAAGGAGCTACGGGACTGGCTGCGCCGCCTGCACGACGAGGTCCATGTCACCACCGTGTTCGTCACCCACGACCAGGAGGAGGCGCTCGAGGTGGCCGACGAGATCGTCGTGATCAACGAGGGTCGGGTGGAGCAGATCGGATCACCCGACGACCTGTACGACCAGCCGGCCAACGACTTCGTGATGCGCTTCCTCGGCCCGGTCACCCAGTTGGGCGACCGGTTGGTCCGCCCGCACGACCTGCAGATCCACACGGGTGCCGCGGATCCAGCGGACGTGACCGGCCGGATAACGAGAATCACCCGGATCGGCTTCGAGATCAGGGCCGAGATCACCACCAGCGATCAGATCGTCACGGTCACGCTCACCCGCAACGAGTTCCTGTCCCTGAACGTGGAGGTCGGGTCCACAGTGCAGGTACGACCCGCACCCCAGAGCCACTCCGACACGACCGCCGGCGACCGATCGGAGATCCTCCGAGCCACCTGATACCGCATCGGGGTTGCCCGGTAACGGATGGCCGCCGGAGCGAGGGTACCGGAGTCACGCCGCGTCGTGTCATCCTGGCCGGATGCGAATCGCCTCGATTCACACGTACCCGGTGAAGGGGTGCCGTCGGATGGACCGCGACACGGCGCGGGTCGAGCCGTGGGGTCTGGACGGCGACCGGCGCTGGCTGATCGTGGACGAACACGGGCTCGGCCTGACCCAACGCCAGCACCGGGAACTGGTGACGATGCGGGCGGTGTCCCGACCGGGCGGGCTGACCCTGGACGCGCCGGGGCTGGCTCCGCTCGATCTGGCCGAGCCGACCGGCGGCGAGGCGGTCCAGGTCCGGGTGTACCGGGGGCGGCCGCCCGCACCGGTACTCGCCGCCGGCGCCGAGGCGGACGACTGGCTCAACCGGCTGTTGGGGCGCAAGGCCCGGCTGGTCTGGCTCGGTGACCCCACCGGAAACCTCGTTCCCTGGCCGGTTCCGGCCGGGGTCGGCGCCGAGCTGAGCTTCGCCGACGGCACCCCGTTGGTGTTGACCAACACCGCGTCGCTGGAGGCGTTCAACGACTGGCTGCTGGAGTCGGGCAGCACCGAGGGGCCGCTGCCGATGATCCAGTTCCGCCCCAACCTGGTGGTCAGCGGTGCCGCGCCGTGGGCCGAGGGGGAGTGGGTCGGCCGGTGGATCAGGATCGGTGGGGCCGTGTTCCAGGGCGCCGCCGAGTGTGGCCGCTGTCTGATCGCGACGATCGACCAGGAGACCGGGCAGCGGGGGCGGGAGCCGCTATGGATGCTCGCCGCTCGGCGGAACATCGGCCAGAAGCTCCTCTTCGGTCTACAGCTGACGGTGCGGGCCGAACCGGACGGACCTTCCCGCGAAGGTCGTACGGTCAGCGTGGGTGACACCGTGGAGTTGCTGGACTGACCGGAACGGTCGGCTCGGGCAGGCGACACCGTCCACAAGGGAAGGCCCACCGGCTACGCCCCGGCCGTTCTCCGCCTGCCGTAACCCGTCCAATTCCTAGGCTAGCTTCCTAGGATGCCTTACGCAGTGTGCCGACCGGCACACTCGTATCGAAATCGAACGCACCAACCCAGAAGCGGGAGCCAAAAGCCTTGGCGCAGGGGACCAGGGCAGATGCTCACGGGCCGGATCTGGGGGACCTGGACGCAGTCGACTGCCGCCGCCACGGCGGTTGGGACTTATGGGGGGATTAGGTAGGTTTCATCTCCGGCATGTCGGGCAAATTACCAGCGGGCAGCCGCCATGAGCGGCGCCATCGAGGTGAGGAGTGTGCGACATGAGTGCTATGGACAAGATGCGCAACAAGGCGGAGGAGTTGAAGGGTGCCGCCAAGGAGCGGATCGGCGACCGGACCGACAACGAGCAGATGCGCGGCGAGGGCTCGTCGCAGCAGACGCAGGCCAAGGCGAAGCAGGCCGGCACGAACGTGAAGGAGGCCGGTCGCAACGTCAAGGAGACCTTCGACCGTTGACGGTCGTCCGTCCTCAGTGAGCAGTCTGAGCGCCGTGCCGGGCCCACCAGGCCCGGCCGGCCTCGGGCAGCGTGTCGATCGGGTCGTAGTAGGCGTAGCGTCGTTCGAGCGCCGCCAGGTCCGCGGACTCGATCGACGTACGGTAGTTCTTGGTCCAGTACGAGATCCCGCGCTCCCGGTCGTACCCGGTGAGCATGTGCACCCAGCGCTTGCCGACGAAGGGCACGTCGCAGACGATCCGGGGCGTGGCGTAGCCGGGCAGGTAACCCATCATGTCGTGCTGGAGCTGCTGGGCCTGCCAGACCGGTACCCGCCAGTGCTCCGCGTTCGGGATCATGTCGCACATGTAGAAGTAGTACGGCAGGATGCCGGCCTCGCCCTGAAGTGCGAAGCACAGGTCGAGCAGGTCGGCGGTGGTCGCGTTCACTCCACGCATCAGGACACCCTGGTTGCGCACATCGCGGACGCCGACCTCGAGAGCGGTCTGTGCGGCGCGGGCGACCAGCGGAGTCAGCGACTGGACGTGGTTGACGTGCGTGTGAATGGCCAGGTTGACGCCGCGTCGGGCGGCGGTCCGGGCGACCCGTTCCAGCCCCTCCACCACCTCCGGCTGGAGCCAGTGCTGGGGTAGACCGGCCAGCGCCTTGGTGGCGAGCCGGATGTCGCGGACGGTTTCGATCCCCAGCAGCCGCATCAGATACGACTCCAGGTTCCGCCAGGGCACGTTGGCCACGTCGCCGCCGGAGACCACCACGTCCCGTACGCCGGGATGGGCGCGCAGGTAGGCGATGTGCGCGTCGTACCGGTCGACCGGCTTGAGGGTGAGTTTGAGCTTCTCGACGGTCGGGGTGGAGTTGCCGACCAGGTCCATCCGGGTGCAGTGCCCGCAGTACTGGGGGCAGGTGGAGAGCAGTTCGGCGAGGACCTTGGTGGGGTATCGGTGGGTCAGTCCCTCGGCGACCCACATGTCGTGTTCGTGCAGCGAGTCCCGGGTGGCGTACGGGTGTGACGGCCAGTCGGTGCGCCGGTCGGTGGCGAGCGGCAGCATGTACCGCCGGATCGGGTCGGCGCGGAAGGCGTCGGAGGTCATCGGTGCGTGCGGCACGACCGTGTTGAGCATCTGTGGCGGTACGAGCATCGACATGGTGGCCTGGGTCGCCTGGTCGGTGGTCAGGTCGGCGTAGCAGGCGTCGTCGATGGTGTCGCCGAGGACGGCGCGGAGCTGTCGGACGTTCTTCACGCAGTTGGCCCGCTGCCATTGGGCCGATTCCCACTGGTCCCGGGTCACGTCCCGCCAGCCGGGGAAGCGGGTCCAGTCGGGTTCGGTCAGGGCGCGGCGCCGGTATTCGTACGGCTGGCCGGGGGTGGTGGCGTGGTCCGGGCTCTCGGACTGGGCCGGGGTGGGTGCGCTGCGGGGCGCGAGCACCGTGGTAGCCGGTTCGACCTGGGTCACGGGTCCTCCTCAGGTGTCGGGTGCCGTAGCCTCGATCCGAAACGCTACTGGAAGATTTCCCGTAGAGGAAATATTCTGCCGGAAGTTTTCCTGTCAACTGCGGTAGTGGATGGCTGAGCGCCGGTCTGCCGATGATGAGGAGGTGGTCCGGGCATGACATCGCGGGACGCTGTGGTGGCGCCGTGGGACGCCACGCCGACGTCGGCGGTCGGGCTGGGACGGGTGGTCGAACCCGCCGGGGTGCTGCCGCAGGCGGCGTACCGGCTGGACGCCCGCCCGGAGATCCGTCGCGACGAGGTGCGGATCACGGTCGAGCGGCTCAACCTGGACGCTGCCAGCTTCCGGCAGTTGTCGGAGAAGCACGGCGGGGACGGGGCCGCGGTACGGGCCGAAGTCCTCGACATCGTCCGTGACCGGGGCAAGATGCATAATCCGGTCACCGGTTCGGGTGGGATGCTCGTCGGCACCGTGGACGAGGTCGGACCGGACTCACCGCTGGGGGTGAGTCCGGGTGACCGGGTGGCGACGTTGGTCTCCCTCACCCTGACCCCGTTGGCGATCAGCGACGGGCTCGCGGATTGGGACGGCCGGACCGAGCAGGTGCCGTGTGCCGGGCACGCGATCCTGTTCGCCCGCTCGATCGTGGCCGTACTCCCGGACGACCTCGACCCGCGGCTCAGCCTGGCGGTGCTCGACGTCTGCGGCGCCCCGGCCCTGACCGCCCGCACGGTGGGCCGGTACGACGCCCCCACGGTCGCGGTGATCGGCGGTGCGGGCAAGAGCGGTTCGCTGTCCCTGGCCGCCGCCCGTCGGGCGGGCGCCCGCCGCACGGTCGGGGTGGTTCCGATGGCGGCGGAGCGGGACGCGCTGCTCGCCGCCGATCTGGCCACCGACGTCGTGCTGGCCGACGCCCGGGATCCGGTGGCGCTGGCGGCGGCGGTGACCGGGGCGCTGGGCGGGCCGGCGGACGTCACGGTGGTCTGTGTCGACGTGCCCGGTTGCGAGCACGGGGCGATCCTGGCGACCGCGGACGGCGGGTCGGTGGTGTTCTTCTCGATGGCGACGAGTTTCGCCGCCGCCGCGCTCGGCGCCGAGGGGCTGGCCGCCGACGTGACGATGCTGATCGGCAACGGCTACCTGCCGGGACATGCCGAGGTGGCGCTGTCTCTGCTGCGTACGGTGCCTGGAGTGCGTGCGTTGTTCGAGGCCCGGCTCGCGGCAGACTGATGTCATGACGAACCCCTCGACGCTGTACCGCGGCGGCCGGCTGTACTGCCCGGCCGATCCGCGGGCGACGGCGCTGCTGGTCCGGGACGGGCGGATCGCCTGGCTCGGCACCGACGGCGACGCCCCCGCTGCCGACCGTTCGGTGGACCTGGACGGCGCACTGGTCACGCCGGCTTTCGTGGACGCCCACGTGCACGCCACGTCGACCGGACTGGCGCTGTCCGGACTGGATCTGTCCGGGGCGGCCTCCGGCGACGAGGTGTGCGCCTCGGTGGCCGGGTTCGCGGCCGACCTGCCGGCCGACGCGGTGGTGCTCGGCCACGGCTGGGACGAGTCGGGTTGGCCGGACCGGCGGGTGCCGGACGCCATGGAGTTGGACCGGGCCGCCGGGGGCCGGCGGGTGTACCTGTCCCAGGCGTCGATCCATTCCGCGCTCTGTTCGTCGGCGCTGCTGGCGGCGGTTCCGGAGGTGGCCGGTGCGCCGGGTTACGACGTGTCCGGGTGGCTGCGTCGGGACGCACACCACCTGGTCCGCGAGGTGGCACTCGGGTCGGTGAGTACGGACCAGCGGGCGGCCGCGCAGCAGGTGATGTTGCGCCGGGCGGCCTCGTTGGGCATAGCGGCGGTGCACGAGTGCGGTGGACCGGACATCTCCAGCGAGGCCGACTTCACCGCCGTGCTGGCCCGCTCCGGTGTCGACGGCCCCGAGGTGTACGGCTACTGGGGCGAGCTGATGGGTGCGGCCCGGGCACGTGA
Source organism: Plantactinospora solaniradicis (assembly GCF_042658085.1). Classification (NCBI taxonomy): domain Bacteria; kingdom Bacillati; phylum Actinomycetota; class Actinomycetes; order Micromonosporales; family Micromonosporaceae; genus Plantactinospora; species Plantactinospora solaniradicis. Next base: position 88,182 of record NZ_JBHSPR010000006.1, read on the forward strand.
ACTGGGTGCCGTCGGTGCCGGTGGGGACCTGTTCGCCGACGGGGCGCTGGGGGCCCGTACGGCGCATCTGTCGGTGCCGTACGCCGATGGTGAGCCGGACGGGTGCGGGCACGGCTACCTGACCGCGGAGCAGGTCCGCGACCATCTGCTGGACTGCGCCGCGCAGGGGATGCAGGGCGGCTTCCACGCGATCGGGGACGCGGCGATCGGCACGGTGCTGACCGGGTTCGCCGGCGCGGCCGGGGTGCTCGGGTTGGAGCGGCTGCGGGCGGCCCGGCACCGGGTGGAGCATGCCGAGATCATCGACAAGCCGCTGATCGCCGGGTTCGTCGAGCACGGCATCGTGGCCAGCATGCAGCCGGCGTTCGACCGCCTGTGGGGTGGCGAGCGGCGGATGTACGCGACGCGGTTGGGGGTGCGGCGGTCGCTGGCGTCCAACCCGATGGGCGCGATGCACGCCGTGGGGGTGACGTTGGCGTTCGGGTCGGATTCGCCGGTGACGCCGTTGGATCCGTGGGGTTCGGTGCGGGCGGCGATGGCGCACTTCAACCCGGTGCACCGGATGACTGCGCGGGCGGCGTTCGCCGCGCACACCCGCGGCGGGTGGCGGGCGCTGCCGGACGGGGTGCGGCGGCCGGGGGTGGCGGGTCGGGACCGGGCGGTGGCGGAGGGCGTGCTGGCTCCGGGTGCGGCGGCGACCTTCGCGGTCTGGTCGACCCCGGCCGGGGTCGACGGCGGGTTGCCGGTGCTGCTGTCGGCGAGTCCGGAGTTGCGGGGGCCGGAGGATCCGACGCCGCTGCCCCGGTGCCGACGCACCGTGCTGCGCGGCTCGGTGATCTACGAGGAGGGTACGCCGTGAGCGGATGTGGGTGGGCGGTCGTCGATGGTGACCGGTAGCGGGGTGCGGCCCGGTTCGGCCGGCGGCAAGCTGGGGCTGGATCCGAGGCTGGTGCGGCGGGCCCGGGAGCTGGCTCGCCGGGCGGGTCAGCCGGTGGTCGAGTTGGCCCGTGGTCACACGACGGTGTCGGTGGAGCGGGCGGTGCTGCGGCTGGCCGGAGTCACCGGCGCGGATCCGGACGGGATCCCGTGGGTGAACCGGCTGGTCGACGCCGTGGTCGCGGAGGTGGGCCTGGCACACGGGGTGGCGTTGCCGGTGTTCGACGCACTGGTCCGGGAGCTGGGCCCGCCGGTGCGTGGCGCCCGGTCGACCGCGAACGGGGTGGCGTCGGCCGGTACCGGCGCTGCGGACGTCGGCGCCGCGCTGACCCTGCTGGCCCAGAAGGCGGCGGCCGGTTCGGTCCGGTTCGGCGTGCCGTCGGGGCGTGCGGCCGGCTCGGCCCGGTCGGCGGCGCGGCGGGCGGTCGGGGCGGGCCTGCGGCGGATCGACCGGCGCCGGGCGGAGCGGGACCGGTTGGTACGTCGGCACGGCGATCCGCGCCAGCGGCCGTGGATCTATCTGATCGTCGCGACCGGCGACATCTACGAGGACATTCCGCAGGCGCAGGCGGCGGCCCGGGCCGGCGCGGACGTGATCGCGGTGATCCGGTCGACCGGGCAGTCGCTGCTGGACTACGTGCCGGAGGGGGCGACCCGGGAGGGGTTCGCCGGTACCTACGCCACGCAGGAGAACTTCCGGCTGATGCGGGCGGCGCTCGACGCCTCGTCGAAGGAGCTGGGCCGGTACGTGCGGCTGACCAACTACGCCTCCGGGTTGTGCATGCCGGAGATGGCGGTGCTGGCCGGCCTGGAGCGGCTGGACATGATGCTCAACGACTCGATGTACGGGATCCTGTTCCGGGACATCAACCCGGTGCGTACCTTCGTGGACCAGCGGTTCTCCCGGCAGGTGCACGCCCGGGCCGGCATCATCATCAACACCGGTGAGGACAACTACCTCACCACCGCCGACGCGGTCGACGAGGCGCACACCGTGACGGTGTCGCAGTTGCTCAACGAGTTCTTCGCGCACGAGGCGGGGTTGGCCGACCGGCAGTTGGGGCTGGGGCACGCGTTCGAGATCGATCCGGCGGTGCCGGAGTCGTTCCGGCTGGAGTTGGCGCACGCGTTGCTGGCCCGGGAGCTGTTCCCGGACGCGCCGCTGAAGTGGATGCCACCGACCCGGCACATGACCGGCGACGTGTTCCGGGGAAATCTGCTCGACGGCTTCTTCAACCTGGTGGGCACGATGACCCGGCAGGACATTCTGCTGGTGGGGATGATGACCGAGGCGGTGGTGACCCCGTGGTTGAGCGACCGGGACATCGCCCTGCAGAACGTGCGGTACGTGCTGGGCGCGGCCGGCGGGCTGCACGAGGACTTCGTGCCGGCGCCGGGCGGGTTCATCCAGCAACGGGCGGGCCGGGTCCTCGGTGAGGCGGTGGAGTTGTTGGAGCGGATCGTCGACGACGGGTTGTTGACGGCGATCGCGGACGGCACGTTCGGGATCACGAAGCGGCCGGCGGACCGGGGGCGCGGGCTGGACGGGGTGGCGGCGCACGCCGACGACTACTACAACCCGGCGACCGAACTGCTGGAGTCGGCGGAGGAGGGGTCGTGACGGGGCCGGTGGTGCGGCCGTACGGGGACAGCACCGGGGACGGGATGGTGCAGGTGTCGTTCACCCTGCCGGTGCCGCACGACAAGCGGGCCGAGGGTGCGGCACTGCAACTGGCGGCGAAGATGGGGCTCGAGCCGGCGATGGTGGTGCACGCCCGCCAGATGGGTGACGGGTTCACCTTCTTCGTGGTGTACGGCCGGGTCGGTCACCTGGTGGACCTGGCCGCGGTGCGGGTGGTGGAGCGGGACTATCCGCTGCTGTCGGCGAAGGAGGTCAACGGTCTGATCCGGCGGCGGCTGCGGCGCAAGTTGTCGGTGGTGGGCGCCTGTATCGGCACCGACGCGCACACGGTCGGGATCGACGCGATCCTGAACGTGAAGGGCATCGCGGGGGAGAAGGGCCTTGAGTACTACCGGGAGTTGCGGGTGACGAACCTGGGTGCCCAGGTGAGCGTGCCGGACCTGGTGGCGGCGGCGCGGGCGGAGAAGGCGGATGCGGTGCTCGTGTCGCAGGTGGTGACGCAGCGGGATGCCCATCTGCACAACACCCGGGAGATGTCGGCGGCGTTCCGGGAGGCGTTGCCGGCGGGCCGGCGTCCGCTGCTGGTCGTCGGTGGGCCCCGGTTCGACGAGTTGATGGCCGACGAGCTCGGGGTGGACCGGATCTTCGGCCGGGGTACGACGCCCGGAGAGGTGGCGAGTTTTCTGGTGCACCGGCTGGTACCCGCCGGGTCGGGTGGCGCGGGTGCGCGGGACCGGCGTGGGGCGACGAACGGTGTCGACGCGGAGGTGGGCGGATGACCGGCAGGCCGGACGGACCGGCGGAGGGCGGCGGTCGCGCGGAGCGGGTCGGTGATCCGGGCGGGTCGGCCGGTGACCCTCGGCTGGGGCTGACGGTGCGGCACCGCCGGTACGTGCCGTACTCGCACGCGCATTACGCGGGCAATCTGGTCGACGGTGCGTACGCGCTGGCGTTGTTCGGCGACGTGGCGACCGAGGTGTGCATCCGGACCGACTCGGACGAGGGGTTGTTCGCCGGGTACGCGGACGTGCGGTTCCGGGCGCCGATCCGGGCCGGGGACGTACTGGAGGTGGTGGCGACGGTGACCCGGGTGGGTACCCGGAGCCGCACGCTGGATCTGGAGTGCCGGGTGGTGTGTCGGGGCCGTCCGGACCGGGGCGAGTCCGCCGCCGAGGTGCTGGATCCGCCGGTGGTGGCGGTGACCGCCGTCGGCACCGTCGTGGTGCCGGTCCCCGCGTCGCCGCCTCCGCCGGTCGCCACACCGACGGGGCAGGGCACCGCCACACCGACGGCGCAGGGCACCGCGTCGACCCCTCCGCCGGTGTGGCGACCGTCGGCGGGGTCGCCGGATCCCGGCCCGCCGTCCCGGTGACCCGCGCAGCGGCCCTGACAACGCCGTACGCGGTCTGTGCGGACGTCGGGTCCACCTGGACCAAGGTGGCGGTGGTGGATCTCGTCAGCGGCGCGTTGCTGGCGTCCGCGGCGCGGCCGAGCACGGTCGGCACCGATGTGCTGCACGGCCTGGACGCGGCGGTCGCCGGGGCCACCGACGGGTTGTCCGGGGTGGCGTCCGCGCCGTGGTACGTCTGTTCGTCGGCCGGTGGTGGGTTGCGGCTCGCGGTGCTCGGCTACGAAGAGTTGATCACGGCGCGGGCCGGGCACCAGGTCGGGTTGTCCGCCGGCGCCCGGGTGGTGCACGTCGGCGCCGGCCGGCTCGACGCGGCGGGGCTGTCCGAGTTGCGGGCCGCCCGGCCGGACGTGGTGCTGCTGGTCGGCGGGACCGACGGCGGCGACGCGGAGGTGTTGACCCACAACGCCGGGCGGCTGGCCCGGGCGCGGTGGCGGATTCCGGTGGTGGTGGCCGGTAACGCGCTGGCCGGTCCGGCGGTGCGGGACGTCCTCGCCGAGCGGGGGGTCCCGGTGACGGTGACCGGTAACGTGCTGCCGCAGATCGGCGTGCTCGATCCCGGGCCCGCCCGGGCGGCGATCCGGGACGTCTTCCTGCGGCACGTGATCGGCGGCAAGCGGCTGTCCCGGGGGCCACGGTTCGGGCGGCTGGTCCGGTCGGCGACCCCGGACGCGGTGCTCAGCGGGGTGGAGCTGCTCGCCGACCTGCTCGGCGGTGATCTCGCGGTGGTGGATGTCGGTGGGGCCACCACGGATGTCTACTCGGTGCTGGTGCCGGACGAGCGGGTCGGCGGTCCGGGGCGACCGGCCGCCGGCGTGCTGTGGCGGGCCCGCACCGTCGAGGGCGATCTGGGCATGCGGTGGAGCGCGCCGGGGGTGGTCGCCGCGGCGTCGGCCGAGCGGCTGCTGGCCCCTGGCGAGGAGGGCCCGCTGGCCGCCGCCGCGGCGACGTTGGCTGCCGAGCCGGGACGGTTGGTGGCCGAGTCGGCGGGGCGGGCGGTGGAGTTGCGGATCGCGGCGCTCGCCGCCGTCGTCGCGGTACGCCGGCACGCCCGGGGCGGTGGGGTGGCCGGTCAGCCGGCCCGGGACCTGCGGGACGTACGGCTGCTGATCGGTTCCGGTGGTGTGCTCCGGTACGCCGATCCGGCGGCCGGGATCGGGATTCTCGAGGGCGTGTCGACGGATCACGCCGGTGGCTGGCCGTTGCCGCGTACGGCCCGGCCGGTGATCGACGTCGACTATGTGCTGATGGCGGCCGGTCTGCTGGCGGCGGCGGAGCCGGCGGCGGCCTCGGCGCTGCTGCGCCGGCACCTGTTGGCGCGGTGACCGGGGCAGGGGCCGGGTCGGTTCGGCGGTGTGTTCAGATCATCCGCGCCACCGCCTGACGCAGGCGCCGCAGGTCACGCCGTCGCCGCTCGTAGGTGGCGCCAAGGACGATGAGGATGATGCCCCCGATGCCCATCGGCAGCCATCGGGGCAGTTCGTCCCAGTACCGCACCACCTCGTAGGCGGTGATCACGACGACGACCACGGCGCCGGCCACGACGGGGGCCTGGCGGCGGCGGGCCGCCCCGAGGATCAGCACGAGGAGCCCGCCGGCACCGAGCAGGAGTCGGCGGGCCGGGTGCTCCGCGCCCGCGAACAGCAGCGCGAGGCTCGGCAGGAAGGTGGCGGCCAGCGCCGGCCCGTACGCCAGCCAACTGTGCAGGTGTGGACGGCGGCGGAGTTCGAGCGCACCGCCGAGGAGCGCGAGCAGTGCCGCCGGCAGCGTGTAGGCCTCGACCACGCCGACGCTGTCGGCGAACAGCAGTAGCCACCAGGCGAGCAGTTCGCACCCGACGCCGGCCACCGCGAGCCACCTGCGGTGGGGTCGTAGCGCCGACAGCCCGAGAGCCGCGCCGTACCCGACCAGGATCAGCGCGGTGGCCCGCAGGTCGACGACGCAGACGCTGAGCACCGCCAGACCTGCGACGAGACCGGAGAGGGTTTCCGTGCCGGCGATCTCGGTCCGTTGGCGGTGCGGCAGCAGGGCCGCCGCGAGCAGCAGCAGGACCGCCAGGACGACGAGGCTCGTCGAGAACTGCCCGGTGGTCAGGTCGGCGCCCGTCGCCACGGCGGCGACCAGCGCGACCGACGCCACGCCGACGGTCAGCCAGCCGGCCAGCCGGCCGCCGGTCTGCCGCCCGAGCACTGCCACGGCGAGTCCGGTCGACACCGTGAGGGCCAGGCCGGCGTACGTCATGGGCGTGGTCGCCAGCCCACCGGTGAGCCCGGCGGCGGCAAACGATCCACACAGGACGATCATGGCGACGGTGGTGGACCGGCCCCGGGCCGGTTCCGGCCAGCCCCGGCGAGCCGCCCAGACCCCGGACGCGGCGGCGAGGACGAGCGCCGTGGCGGGGGCGGCCGGCCACGGGGCGGCCCAGGAGACGGGTGCCACCAGCGCCGCCAGCGCACCGCAGCACAGGACCACCGGCCGGAGCCGGGGGGCGGCACGCCCGCCGAGTCCGCGTACGCATGTTCCGGCGGCGAGCGCGAGCAACAGCAGGACGACCGGATGCCAGGCGGTGCCGGGCCAGCCGTTAACGCCCGGTGCGAGACCGTCGACCGAGCCGCTCGGCTCCGCGTCCCACGGCGCCAGGAGCCAGGTGTACGGACGGAACAGCGTCGTGGCGACGGCAGGCAGGACGGCGACCACGGCGATCAGGGCCGGTGGGGCCGCCGCGGCCGACACCGTGACGTACCGCCGATCGACCGGTGTCAGCAGCCCCGCGCCCACGCCCAGCAGGACGGCGACAGCGGCGTACACGCCGGTCGGTTCGGCCGATGTCAGTGTCGCGAGGGCTACCACCGTGGCGCCGACCGGGACGGCGGTGATCGCGTACGGCAGGTATGCCGGCCACGCCCGCCGCAACCACGCCGCCACGCCGAGCGCGACCGCTGCGGTGGCCAGGGCGCCGCGCAGGAGCGGGCCGGCGTCCAGTCCGAGGGTCGCGCCGACGGCGGCCGCCGCGCCGGGCAGCGCGGTGAGCGCACCGGCGGTCGCGGCGCCGCCGACGAGTCGACGCGGTGCGGTGTCGGTGTCCTGGCCGCCGCCTGTCCGCTCGCGGACCGACACAAGCGCTGCGACGATCGCCCCGCAGACGACCACCCCGCCGAGCACGGCCGCGGTCAGGGTCGGTCGGGCCACGGCGGCGGCCGCGGCGTACAGGCCGAGCAGCGCAGCCACTGCGGCGCAGCGTAGACCGGCCCGAGCGGTCCGGATCCAGGCCGCGGACAGCCCACCGCAGAGGGCCACGGCACCGGCCAGGGTGGCTGGCGCCCACCAGGACAGTCGCAGTGAGACCGGCGCGTCGATGACGGCGAGGACCAGTGCGACGGCGGCCGCGTCCCACGCCAGACGGGCGTTCCACCATCGCGCGACCGGGCTGCCGGCCAACGCGAGCGCGGCGCCCGCCAGCAGGATCAGGACCGGAAGCGGCTGCCAACCGACGACCTCGCCCGCGAGGGGGCCGTCGATCGACCAGCGATTCACGTCGGCCCGCCAGGCCGGCGTACCGGCAAGCAGAACCTGTAGCGCGCGTGCGACTGCCAGGGCCGAGGTCACGGCCGCCACCGCCGCGAGCGCGATCCCGGTGGCGCTGGCCGGGCCACGCCGCCAGGCCGTCGGCAGCAGGCGGACGCCGAGCGCCACCAGCAGGACCACGGCCGCGGTGGTCAGCAGTGCGAACCCGGGCAGCAGCACCGCTGCCAGCCGGGAGAGGGACACGACGAGCGCGAGGGTGGCACCCCAGCCCTCCTGACCGGCACCCCAGCCCTGCTGACCGGCGCCCCGGGCCGCTCGCCCGGCAGCTCGGCGACGGGGCACCAGTCGTAGCCCCGCGGTGAGGAACAGGAACGCGACAGCCAGGTGGTCGGCCAGGGTGAGGCCGCCGATGCTCCAGATGATCCCGCCGGTCAGCACCGCGCCCAGCGCCGCGCCGAGGGCCGGGGCCCCGGTCTTCCGGGCCAGCCGTACCACCGACCCCACCGTGAGCGCCACGCTGGCCGTTGCCAGCCCGATTGCCACCACGGTCGCGGAGGAGAGCCCGGCCACGGCCGCGGCGCTCACCGCCGCGCCGGTCAGCGCCGCGAGTCCGCCGCCGATCGCCGCGTCGGCGATCCGCCGGGCATGGCCGCCGCGCGGCGCCACATGCCCGAGCGCGCCCACCGCGGCACAGACGACGACCGTCGCGCCGAGTACCAGCAGGGTGCTCCAGGACCGCCCCGACGCGGCTCCGGCGGCATGCACCCCGAACAGCGCCGCGACGGTGGCCAGTGCCCGGGCCGGGCGGGAATCCCGGACCCGGATCGCGGCGAGGGCGAGCAGCGTCGCGGTCGCCCCGCTCAGCGCCGCCGGTGTCCACCAGGGCAGGCCGAAGGCGGTGGGCGCGGCCAACAGCGACAGGGAGGCGACGGCGAGGGCTGCCGGTTCGCGGTACCGCTCCGGTAGCGCGAAGGCGCCGGGGATGAGCAGCGCCAGCGCGAACGGCAGCTGCCGGCCGTACGCGGCGACGAGGGCGACGAGATCGGGCCACCGGGTCAGGTCGGCGGCCCAGGGCTGGGGACTCATCGCCGCGACCACCGCGGCGGCGCCCTCGACGAGGGCGATCAGGCCGCCCGTGCCGGCCAGGACGGCACCCGCGGCGAGGGCGCCCGCCGCCGGCCCCCGATGTGCCGGCCCGGCACGCCGGACCGCGGCGTACCCGATCGCACTGGTCAGGACCGCGGCCGTGACCAGGCCGCAGCCCGGCATCGCCACCGAGGCCAGGCTGGCGATCGACACCAGGGCGGCCAGGGTCGTCCCGGCCTGCGCGACCACCAGGACCGGATCCTCGGCGGGGCGTGGTTCGGGCCGTCGGACCGCGACGACGAGCAGCGCGGCGGACAGGCCGAGGAGGACAGCGGCACCGGTTTCGGCGAGCGTCGGCACGGGCCCGGCCAGGACGTTCGCGGCGGCGGTGAGCAGCGCCCCGCAGGCCGCACCGACGGCGACGGTCGAGGCCCGTGGGTGCCGGGCGACCGCGATGGCTCCGGCGGCCAGGCACAGGGCGGCGACCGCACCGGTGGTCGTGCGTACCGTGCCGGCGTTCGCGCCGAGGGCGGCGAGCCCGGAGCCGGCGATGCCCGTCAGCGCGGCGAGCGAACCGCCGACGGCGGCGTCGGCGATCCGTGCCGGACCTCCCTCGGCCCGCCGTACCGACAGCGAATAGCCGAGGCGGGCCACCACGACACAGCCGGCGGCGAGCGCCGTCAGGACCGCTGCGGTGAGCCAGGCCGATGGAAGCGCCGTGACGAAGGCGTATCCGCCGAGGGCGGCGGCGACCACGGCGCGTAGGTATCTGGGGTCGGCGGACATCTGCGGCGCGGCCGGTTCGACCGGTTCCGCCGGCCGTCCGGCCCCGGCCAGGCTGGCGAGGCCGAGCAGGAGCGCGGCACCGACCCCGGTCCACGGCCGGACCCAGCCGGGCATGTCCGACGAGGCCGGAGCGACGATCGCGGCCAGGGCGAATCCCGCGAGGATCGCGTGGTGGCGTGCCCGGCGCCCGAGCAGTACCGCCCCGGCGGCGGCGAGGATCAGGACGGCGACCGGCAGTTGCCATCCGACGAGGCGGTCGCCGGCCAGCTGCCATCCGGCCGTTCTCCAGGCAGGGAAGGCAGCCGCCAGGGCACGGATGGCGACGACCAGGCTCCAGCCTGTGACGAGAATGCCGAGCAGGACCGTCATGGCCGCGCTCGCGGCGGCCGGGCCGCGTCGGGCGATCGGTGGCAGCCTGCGGGCGACGACGACGGCCATGAGTACCGCACCGGCCGGGACGACCAGGGCACCCGGCGGCCACACCAGGGCCAGCACCCGAGATACGCCGCATACCGCCGCGATGGTCGCCGCGCCGGTGGCCACGTCGCGTAACGTGGCCCGCCCGGCCACCGTCGCCGAACGGACGGCCAGGCCGGCGGCGAGCAGGAGAGCGGCGGTGGCGAGCATCCCCGGTAGCGGGGTGGCCGCGGCGGCCAGCGCGACGGCGGCGAGAGCCCCGGCGGTGCCGAGGGCCAGAGCGTGCAGTGCCCAGGCGAACGCCCGCAACGGTGGTGGCTCCGGTCCGGTCCGGCCGAGACGGACGGCCACCACGAGGTTCTGGACCGAGACCGCGCTGGCGAGCAGGGACGCGCCGGCGAGGCCCACCGTGAGACGGGACAGGTCGGTGAGGGTGAATTCGGTCTCGCTGGTCGCTGGGCCGCCGCCGTCGAGCACGCCCAGAGCGATCATCGGCAGTACCGGCTGCGCCGCGATGAGCGCGACATAGCGCGGTACGGTCAACCGGGTCACCGTCCGGTAGCCCGTCGCGATCGCGCTGGTGACCAGGAAGGTGAGCCCGGCATAGGCCGAGGCGGGCAGTGCCCGGTCCACTCCGAACAGACCCAGTGACCAGACGGCGAAGCCGTCCAGCGCGACGAGCAGCAGCGCTACCGCACTGATCGTCTCGGCGGTGGCGACCAGCCCTCGACGGGCCAGCAGCATCGGGATGGTTACCGCGAGGGTGGTGCCGCCCGCAAGGATCAAAGCCTGGCCGGCCTGCCCGAAGGTCGTCCACGCCACCACGCTGAACGTGATGGCGGCCGCGCCCAGCAGGACGCCGCCGAGGGCGAGCAGGACGTTCTGCATCTGCAGTACGGAGGCTTCCGGCCGGGCGGCCGGGGCCGTCGCCGTGGCCTCCCGCGCCGGTTCCCGGATGCCGGGCGGCGGCGCCGGGGGCTGCGGTGGGCCGACGTGCGTGGGCCGCGCAGCCGGGGCACCGCCCGCGGCCGGGTGGCTGTTCGGGGCCGGCACCCGGTCCCCGCCGGACGTAGCCGGGCGCCTCGGGGTCGGCGGGGCCACCGGGGGCATGGCCGGCGGTTGGCTCAGCACCGCGAGCCGGGTCCGCTCGGCGGCGAGCAGCGCCTCCCGCTGCGCCACGGCCGCCTGGCGCTGGCGGCGCACCTGCTCCTGCTGGTCCCGCAGGTATTCCGCTCGTGCGTCACACTGGGCGATCACCCAGTTCAATCTGGCCAGGGTGGCGGCATCGTCCCCACGCATCCCGGAATCATCCACCAAGATCGAGATTTGTGACGCCCGTGAGCGCGGCGGTGGGGGAGGCCGGGCCACGGATTCTGCGGCTGGGTGACGCGTGTCCCACCGGCATCCCCGAGGGGGAGACGACTACACATATCGCCCGGCCGGCGATGATCCCGACATCTGTACGTCACGGACCGGACACGACACGCCGCATCGAACGGCGCGACTGGCCCGGGGCGGTTGACAGTGCCCGGGGGGTACCACGTACCGTCTTTGAGTCCTACAACGGGAAGCGGCTGTTGTTCGCTTCGTCCCTTCGTCCGCTGGCCGAGCGACATTTTTTGGTTCGTCGCAGCGGCCAGGTCCAGCGGGCGGGGGTCGGCGGGGCGGCGCGAACCGGCCGCGGTTACCGGTGCACGGGCAGGGTGGTGCGGACGGCCAGTAGACAACGGCCCGACGGGAACAGCCAGTTCACGTCCGGTCGGTCCGAAGGTCGTCGTGCAGTGCCCTACCACACCGGCCGGGGAGGGCCTGGGAGCATCGGGGCGCGGCGTATGCCGCGCCCCGATTTTCGTGTCCGCCCCGATTTTCGTGTCCGCCCTGGGGTTGGTCCGACGCGTCGACGGGGGTCCGGTCGGGGTTCGATCGGGGAACCAGCCGTGGTGGTCGGCGACTGCCGGACGTACCGGCCGGGCCGGTAGCCTTCCGCAGGTGGGTCCGCCCGCCGCCGGGGTCGGTGGCTTCGATGGAACGTGAGGCACGCGTGACAGTGGTTGACACGGCCGAGACGACGGTTGCCGCCGATGGCGCGGGGCGGCCACCCGGACCGGCTGGAAAGCCCGTCCCGCTGGGCCTGGGGCTGCTGGCCGCCGTACTGGCCGGGCTGACCCTGCTGGTGTCGTTTCCGCCGTACGGGCTGTGGTGGGCGGCTCCGGTCGGGGTGGCGCTGCTGACGGTCGCGGTGCACCGCCGCCGGATGCGCGCCGGGTTCGGGCTGGGCGTGATCGCCGGGCTGGCGCTGTTCCTGCCGATGCTGAGCTGGACCAATCTCTACACCGGTCAGCTGCCGTGGCTGCTGTTGTCCGGGTTGCAGGCGTGCTATCTGGGGCTGTTGGGTGGGGCGGTCGCGGCAACGAGCCGGCTGGTGGACCGGGTGCGCTGGTCGTGGCCGCTGGTGACCGGGGTGCTGTGGGTGGCGCAGGAGGCGTTGCGGGACCGCACCCCGTTCGGTGGGTTCCCGTGGGGGCGGTTGGCGTTCAGTCAGGGTGACTCCCCGTTGCTCCGGCTGGCGACGCTCGGCGGCGCCCCGCTGGTCACCTTCGGCGTGGCGTTGGCCGGTGGTCTGCTGGTCACGGCGGTCTGGCGGCCGTGGCGGGCGGCCGGGGCCGGTGGCTGGGCCCGGGCGGCCGGCTTCGTCGCGGGCGCGGCGGCGGTCTCGGTGCTGGGGCTGCTGCTGCCGGTCGGGATCGCCGGCGCCGGTGCCGGTACGGCCACGGTGGCGATCGTGCAGGGCAACGTGCCGCGGATGGGGCTCGACTTCAACGCCCAGCGGCAGGCGGTGCTGGAGAACCACGTCAGCGCCACCATCGACCTGGCCGGTCAGGTGGCGACGGGTGCGGCGCGGCAGCCGGATCTGGTGGTCTGGCCGGAGAACGCCAGCGACGTCGACCCGGTCCGTAACGAGGAGGCCGGGCGACGGATCTCCGACGCGGCGGACGCGATCAACGCACCGATCCTGGTCGGTGCGGTGCTGCTCGGGCCGGGCGAGGGGCAGGTGCGCAACGCGGGGCTGGTGTGGCTGCCGAAGACGGGTGTGGACCAGTCGCAGCTGTACGTCAAGCGCCATCCCGTGCCGTTCGCCGAGTACGTGCCGCTGCGGAGCATCGCCCGGAAGGTCAGCAAGGAGGTCGACCGGGTCCGGAACGACTTCGTCGCGGGCAGCGAGCCGGGCGTGCTGCGGGTCGGCGGGGTGTCGTTGGGAGACGTGATCTGCTTCGAGGTCGCCTACGACGAGGTGGTCCGGGACACCGTGACCAATGGGGCGCAGGTGCTTGTCGTGCAGACCAACAACGCCACCTTCAACGAGGCCGAGGCGGAGCAGCAGTTGGCGATGGTCCGGCTGCGGGCGGTGGAGCACGGCCGGGAGGCGCTGATGGCGTCCACGGTCGGTGTTTCGGGGTTCGTCGGTGCCGATGGGCGGGTAACCGGGGCGACCGGGTTCAACACCGAGGCGGTGGTGACCCGGGAGATGCACCTCGGGGATGCCCGTACGGTCGCCACCCGGGTCGGTCTGTGGCCGGAGATGGCCCTGCTGGCCATGGCCGTCGCGGCGCTCGTCGCGGCGGCGCTGATCCGTCGGCGTTCGCTCCCCGGGGACGGTACGGCGACGGCCGGCGACCCGGCGGATGCGGAGGAGCGGTGAATGAGTTCTTCGGGGCGGAGGACCAGGGGGACGGCTATCCGGGGGTGGGCCGGGTCCTGATCGTGATCCCGACCTACAACGAGGCGGACAACGTCGGGGTGATCGTCGACCGGGTGCGCCGGGCGGCACCGCCGGTGGAGGTCCTGATCGTCGACGACAACAGCCCCGACGGCACGGGGGAGATCGCCGATCGGATGGCCGAGGCGGATCCTCGGGTGCACGTGCTGCACCGGGCCGGTAAGCAGGGTCTGGGCGCCGCCTATGTCGCGGGGTTCGGCTGGGCCGGGGAGCACGGCTACGACGCCGTGGTCGAGATGGACGCCGACGGCTCGCACGCCCCGGAGGAGCTTCCCCGGCTGCTGGACGCGGCCCGGGACGCGGACGTGGTGATCGGTTCCCGGTGGACCTCCGGTGGGCAGGTGGTGAACTGGCCGTGGCACCGGCAGTTGCTGTCCCGGGGCGGCAACCTCTACACGAGGGTGGCGTTGGGAATGCCGCTGTCCGACGCCACGGGGGGTTTCCGGGTGTACCAGGTGCCGGCACTGGAGCGGCTCGATCTCGACTCGGTCGCCTCGCAGGGCTATTCGTTCCAGGTGGAGCTGTCCTGGCGGGCGCACCGGGCCGGTCTCCGTACGGTGGAGGTGCCGATCACGTTCGCCGAGCGGGAACGGGGAACGAGCAAGATGAGCCCGGTGATCATCGGCGAGGCGTTGTGGCGGGTGACCATGTGGGCGACGCTGGACCGGCGGACGGCCCCGGGTGGCCCGCGTCGGGGTGCCGGCGACCATCAGCTCCGTTGGCCGTGACGGGCGGCGTGTCATGCTGGACGGACGGAGTTTGCGGGCCGGACATCCGGATGGGGTGACATGCGCCGAGGGTTGAGGTTCGTGCCACTGGCACTGCTGCTGACCGGGATCGTGGAGGTCGCGGTCTTCGTGCTGCTGGGTCGGTGGATCGGGTTCGCGTGGACGATTTTGCTGGTGGCTGCCGTCTCGGTGCTGGGACTGGTGCTGCTTCGCCGGGAGGGGATGCGGGCCTGGCGCGGCTTCCGGGCCGCGGCCGAGGGTGGCCGTCCGCCGGGACCGCAGGTCAGCGACGGCCTGGTCGGGCTGCTCGCCGGGGCGCTGCTGGCGGTGCCGGGCCTGGTCACCGGGGTCGTCGGGTTGTTGCTCACGGTGCCGTTGGTGCGCCGGCTGGCCCGGTACCGGGTGCAGCGCGCGGCCGAGCGCCGGATCTCCGCCGCGGCCGCCGGTGACCTCTTCGGTCCTCGGCGGGTAAGGGTGCGTCGAGGCCAGTCGCGTCCCACCGGTCCGACGACGGTCGACCCTGCCGCCGGACCGGCGGAGTCGACGGGTGGGGCGGCGCCCCGGTCCGGTGGGCCGGGCCCGGCCATCGAGGGCGAGATCGTGGAGCCCCGGCCGCACTGAACCGGCGGCTCGTTCCACGTTCGGGTGGACCTCACATGACACCGCCCCCACGGCGGGTGCCGTGGGGGCGGTGTCGGACGGTGTTTCTGGTCGGTCAGGCCCGGCCGCGTCGGGTCCGAACCTCTTCGAGCCGTTCCGCGAGGATGCTCTCCAGTTCGGCGATCGAACGGCGCTCCAGCAGCATGTCCCAGTGGGTACGTGGCGGCTTGGCCTTCTTCTGCTCCGGCTCGCTGCCGTCGACCAACCGGGCGACGCTGCCGTCGAACTTGCATTCCCAGGTCATCGGCACTTCGGCATCGACGGCGAACGGCACCTCGAACTGGTGGCCCTTGGCGCAGAGGTACTCTCGGGTCTGTCGCGGGGCAAGCTCGGTGTTGCGGTCGGACTCGTAGCTGACTGCTCCCAGACGGCTCCCGCGCAGCATGCGCTCGCCCATGATCGGCTTTCCCCTCGGTCGTGATGCTGGTTCTTATCGGTGTAACGACAGGTGCCGGGTGGGCGATTCCCGCCGCCGGCAGAAACGTACAGATGGTTAAACGCTCCGAGCGTAGCCGGATCACCTGGGTGGTGATCCGGGTCACCTGTCCGCGACGCGAGTTGTCGCGAAATGTGGCAATGATCCGGCCTCATCGTCCCCGTCCGTCCGCCGGATCCGCCTCTGGATCCGGGAATGGGCGGGCTCACGGGTCGCCGGTCGCGTCGGCCCGGCCGGACCCACTCGCCGTCCCGCCGCCGGACCCCGCCGCTGCGGCAGCGCCGGGCGCCCCGGAAGGCGCGGTCCGGGCGCCGAGGCTGGCCAGTGCGGCGGCCAGATCGCTGACCTGGGCGGAGAGTTGCCCGGCACGGTCCCGGGCCGCGTCGCGATCGGCTTCCGCGGCGGCCGACCGTACCGTCAGCTCCGCCAGCCGGCCCTCGGCGGCGGTCGCGGCCTGCCGCGCGGCCTGGAGTTCGGCGCGCAGCCGGTCCCGCTCGGCGGAGGCACTCGCGGCCTCCGCCCGGGCCTGTGTGGCGGCGGCCTCCGCCCGGTCGGCCGAGGCCGTGGCCGCCGCCGTGTCCCGCGCGGCGCTGTCCGCGGCGTCGCGGGCCTCGGCGCCCTCGATCCGGGCCCCCGCCTCGGCGATCCGGGCCTCGGCGGCCATGGCTCGGAACCGTTCGGCCTGGGACACCGCCTCGGCGGCCGACCGGGTGGCCCGGTCGGCTTCCGTGCGCGCCGTGTCACGCTCCCGGGTGACCTCGGCCAACTGCCGTCGGTCGGCGTCCGCCTCGGCACGCAGCGTGCGCAGGTCCCGGCGGGCTCCGTCGCGGTCCTGCTCGGCCTGGGTACGCAGGGCGACCGCCGCGCTCTCCGCCTGCCGTGCCGCGTCCCGGGCGGCGAGGGCGGCGCTCGTCTCGGCGTGAGCCCGCTCGACGGTCCGGGCGGCCCGTTCGGACTCCTCCCGGGCGGCGGCCCGTTCGGCGACCGCCTCGGCGGCGGCCTGCTGCGCCTGGCGGAGGGTGACCGCCGCCGCCTCGGCCGCGTGGCGTGCCTCGTCCCGTTCGGTCTGCGCCGCGGCGATCTGGGTGGCCGCCTCGGCCCGGACCTCGGCGACCTGCCGTTCCACCCCGGCCGGCGACAATTCGGCGTGCAGCGCCTCGCTGAGCGCCTCGGCCATCTGGTCGAGCCGGTCGACGACCTCCCAGGTCCTGGCCACCTGCCCGGCCAGCCCTGGGGCGTTACGGTGCCGCATCCGCTGGTTGCGGGACGCTCGCTGACAGGCGCCGTCGTTGTCGCGGCAGTACCGGAACGGTCGCCCCGCGGCCGCCCGCTGCGGAACCGGCCGTCCACAGTGGGCGCAGGGTCGGCTCTCCGCCTGGAGATCGCTGGTGGGGTTCTGGTTGTCCATCGCCGGGGAAGTCTAGTGCCGGGCCGGGGCCGGTTCGCGCGGCTCGTCCGCTCCGCCGGCAGGTCCGGGCCGTCGAGCCCGACCGCGACCGCACCTGCCGCGCGCAGGGGGTGACGTCGCCGTCCCGTAATTGCCGGGCCCGTTACGGCTCGGTCCGCCAGAATGGGGGCCGCCGTCGTTGCGGGAGAGACGCGGCGAGGGGTCGAGGCGGGGGAGCGTGGGTGCGGTGTCGGAACGGACGAGCGGCTCCGGTCGGCAGCCCGACTGGTGGCTCGACGAACTGACCCACGCCGGAAACGAGCATCTGGATCCGGGGTACGTCGCCGGCTACGACCGAAAGGCCGGGCATGATCCGCAGGCCGATCTCGACATCCTGTGCCGGCTCGGGCTCGACGCGGACAGCACGCTCGTCGACCTCGGGTCGGGTACCGGCCGCCTCGCCCTGGCCGCCGCGCGGATCTGCCGGCGCCTCGTCGCCGTGGACGTCTCGACGGCGATGCTCGGCCGGCTGCGCGAGGGCGTGGTCCGCGCCGGGCTGGCCAACGTCGAGGTCGTGCAGGCAGGCTTCCTGAGCTACGTACACCAGGGGCGGGCCGCCGACTTCGTCTACACCCGACACGCGCTGCACCAGCTGCCCGACTTCTGGAAGGCGATCGCCCTCGCCCGGACCGCCGCCATCCTGCGGCCGGGTGGGGTGCTGCTGCTCCGCGACCTGATCTACACCTTCGATCCGGCCGAGACGGCGGGGCAGTTCGAGACCTGGCTGGCCTCGGCGGCCGGATCCACCGCCGACGGGTGGACCCGGGCCGAGCTCGCCACCCACGTACGCGAGGAGCACAGCACCTTCAGCTGGCTGCTGGAGCCGATGCTGGAGAAGGCCGGTTTCCGGATCGCCGAGGTCACCCCGAGCCGGCATCCGGCCACCTACGCCAGCTACGTCTGCGTCAGGCGCTAGTTACTAGCCGGTTCCCCGGCGACCCCTGGGGCGGATCATCGGCGTTCGGGCTTCGCCGATCGCGACATCAGCTCCTTGACGACGAGCGGGGGCGGCTTTCCGTCGTGCACGACGTCGACGACCATCTGGGCGATCGGCATCTCGATGTCGTGGCGTCGGGCGAGGTCCAGCACCGCCCGGCAGGAGGTGACCCCCTCCGCGGTCTGCCGGGTCGCGGCGATGGTCTCCGCCACCGTCATGCCCCGCCCCAGGTTGGCGCCGAAGGTGTGGTTGCGGGACAGCGGCGAGGAGCAGGTGGCGACCAGGTCACCCATGCCGGCCAGGCCGGCGAAGGAGAGCGGGTCGGCACCCATTGCCAGGCCGAGGCGGGCGGTCTCGGCCAGACCCCGGGTGATCAGCGACGCCTTGGTGTTGTCGCCGAGCCCCATCCCTTCGGCGATGCCGACGGCCAGGCCGATGACGTTCTTCACCGCCCCGCCGACCTCGCAGCCCACCACGTCGACGTTGGTGTAGGGGCGGTAGTAGGCGGTGTGGCAGGCGTGCTGGAGCCGTTCGGCGACGGTCTCGTCCCGGCAGGCCACGACTCCCGCGGCGGGCTCCCGGCGGACGATCTCGGGCGCCAGGTTGGGTCCGGACACCACCGCGATCCGGTTCGGGCCGGCGCCGGTGATCTCCGCGATGACCTCACTCATCAACTTGGCGGTGCCGAGTTCGACGCCCTTCATCAGGCTCACCAGCACGGTGTCCGGGCCGATCCGGGGAGCCCAGGCGGCCAGGTTCGCCCGTAGGGTCTGCGACGGCACCGCGAGCACCACGAACTCGGCGCCCGCGATGGCCGCGGCCGGGTCCGTCGTCGCGCTGATCCCGTCCGGAAGTTCGATCCCGGGGAAGTAGTCCGGATTGGTGTGCGTGCGGTTGACGGCGTCGACGAGTTCGGGGCGGCGCGCCCAGAGGGTGACCCGGGATCCGGCGTCGGCGAGGATCATCGCGAAGGCGGTGCCCCAGGAGCCGGCTCCGAGGACCGCCATACGGGTCGTCACCGATCAGCCTCCTGTCCTCCGGCGCCGGTCCGCCCGGCGCGCGTTGTCGTAGCGTACGGCTGTCGTGGGCGGGGCCGTGCCGGCCGAAGGTGTCGGTGGTGCCCGAACCGGCAGTTCACGCCCGGGTCGACGGGGTCCGATCGATGGCGTCGCCAGGCTCCGGCGCGTCGTCGGCGGAGCCGAACAGGAGCCGGAGGTGCGTGTCGAGGACGGCGACCGCCTCGTCCGGGGAGTAGTGCTGGCCGAGGACCTGGAGGCCGAGCCCGTCGACGAGCGCGAGCAGGCCCATTGCCGCGTGGGCGGGGTCGATCCGCAACGCGCTGTCGGAGTTCTCCTGCGCGGCCCGGATCTGCTCCGCGACGAACGTCCGCATCTGGTCGACGCTGCCCCGCAGGCCCGCGGCGATGGCCGGCTTGACGGCGGCGTAGGCGAGGAACGCGAGGACGACGTGGTTCTCGAGCCGTCGGAGCTCGTCCAGCGGCAGGATCTGCAGCAGTAGCGTCCGGACGATGCCGCCGGGCCCGGCGGGCTGCGCCGACGCGGCCTCGGCGACGGATCGGGCCTGGACGTTCTGCATGACCATGTCCAGGGCGAAGATCATCATCTCGTCCTTGGTGCGGAAGTAGTGCTGCACCATGCCGGTGGACACTCCGGCCTCGGCCGCGACGTGCCGGAGGCTGACGGCCTCCAGGCCCTGGGTGGCGGCGAGGCTCATCAGGGCGTCGGCGAGCTGCTTCCGGCGCGCGTGGTGGTCGACTTTCCTGGGCACCCCGCCACTTTACATTGCAGTCGTATTGACATGGGCCGTCCGGCGCCGTACATTTCAGTCGTATTGTAAAAGAGGGGAGTCCGGGGTGAACGTGATCGCGCTGTCCGAGACAGCCGCCGGGATGGTGGATCTGGTCGGCGGCAAGGCCGCTGGGCTCGGCGAGCTGATCCGGCTGGGCGAACGCGTCCCGGACGGCTTCTGCCTGACCACCGCCGCACACCGGCTCGGCGTGGTCCCGGAAGCCGAGGTCGTCGCGGCGTACCAGCGACTCGGCGGCGGACCCGTCGCGGTCCGCTCCAGCGCGACCGCCGAGGATCTGCCGCACGCCAGCTTCGCCGGCCAACAGGACACCTTTCTCCACGTCACCGGTGCCGACGAACTCGTCGACGCCATCCACCGGTGCTGGAACTCCCTGCACGCCGAGCGGGCCGTCGCCTACCGCGAGGCCAACGAGATCGACCACAACACGGTACGGATGGCCGTCGTCGTGCAGCGCATGGTCGACCCGACGGTCGCCGGGGTGATGTTCACCGCGAACCCGGTCACCGGATGCCGCACCGAGATGGTCGTCGACGCCGCCCCCGGCCTCGGTACCGCCGTCGTCGACGGCACCGTCGTGGCCGACCACTACGTCCTCGACGGCACCCGGTCCGACGAGCGGGGCTGCCTGACCCCGGACCAGTTGGCCGAGCTGTGGCAGGTCGGCCAGCGCCTCCAGGACCACTTCGGATACCCGCAGGACGTCGAGTGGGCGATCGACCACGACGGGACGCTGTGGCTGCTCCAGTCCCGCCCGATCACCACGCTGTTCCCGCTGCCGCCGCAGACCGACCGGCCGCTACCCCGGATCTACCTGGAATTCGGGCACGTGCAGGGCATGCTCGCCCCGGTCACCCCGATGGGGATGTCGACGCTGAAGGCGATGCTGGCGGCCATGCTCGAATCCTTCGGCATCAAGGCAGACATCGTCGACATCGGTGGACGCCTCTACGGCGACCTGACCGATCTGGTACGGGGCAGGTCGACCCGGAAGAGGCTGGTGAAGCTGATGGCGGTGGACTTCGGCCCACGTGCCCAGGCGGTGGTCGAGCACATCCTGACCGATCCCCGGTTCTCGCCGTTGCCCGGCAACCCGGCCGGGATGAACGCGTCGCTCGGGTCGGCACTGCGGACCGCCCCGCGGGCGGTGGCCGGGGTCCTCGGCGCGCTGGCCCGGCCGGACGCGGCGCGTGCCCGGATGTTCCGCGAGATCGAACAGCTCAAGCACCGTTCGGTCGCCCCCGCCGGACTGGAGACCGCCACCGAGCGGCTCGACTTCATCGAGGCTCAGGACCAGTCCACCCGGTACGACGCGATCATCTGGCCGATCGTCGCCGGCATCCTCGTGGCGGCGGTTCCACCGGAACTGCTCAAGGGGATCGCCAGCAAGGCGGAGGTCAATACCGTCCTCGGCGGCATGCCGCACAACGTCACCATCGAGATGGACCTGGCCCTGTGGAGGCTGGCCGCAGCCGCCACCGAACACCGCGACCTGCTGCTGAAGACCCCACCGGACGAACTCGCCGCGAGCTACCTCGCCGGCACCCTTCCGGACATCGGCCTGGCCGGATTCCTCGACGCGTACGGCCACCGGGCTGCCGCCGAGGTCGACATCGGCGTACCGCGCTGGGCCGAGAACCCGACACCGGTCTTCGCCATGATCGCGAACTATCTGCGGGTCACCGATCCGGAGCAGGCGCCCGACCGGCGGTTCGCCCGCGCCGGGGCGGAGGCGGAGGAGAAGCTCGCCGAACTCGTCCGGCGGGCCCGCCGACGCAGGCCGATCCGTGGCCGGCTCGCCGGGTTCCTCCTGCGCCGGGCCCGGGTGCTGACCGGCCTTCGGGAGGCGGGCAAGTTCGCCGGCCTGTACCCGCTGCGTGAGACGCGCCGGCAACTGTTGCTGGTCGGCGCCGAACTCGCCGGGCAGGGGCTGCTGGCGCACGCCGACGACATCATGTTCCTGACCCTCGCCGAGGCCCGCGCCACCGTGGAGCAGCGGATCGACCGCCGGGCGATGGTCACCGACCGTAGGGCCGTACACCGGCGGGAACTGCGCCGCCGACGGGTTCCGGTCTCCGTACTGTCCGACGGCACCGACGTCGAGGCGCTGATCCCGGCGGCGGCGTCCGGGGACGGAACGCTGCGCGGGGTCGGGGCGGCGTCGGGTACGGCCACCGGACCCGCCCGGGTGGTGCACGACCCCGCCACCGCGCACATCGAGCCCGGCGAGATCCTGGTCGCCGCGACCACCGATCCCGGCTGGACACCGCTGTTTCTGACCGCCGGCGGACTGGTGACCGAGACCGGTGCCGCGATGGCACACGGCCCCACGGTGGCCCGGGAGTACGGCATCCCCGCCGTGATCTGCGTCCCGGACGCCACCGAGAAGATCCGGACCGGCCAGCTCGTCACGATCGACGGAGCGGCCGGAACGGTGACGGTCACCGGGTGACGCCGACGCCGGCCGCGAACGTCCGGAGCCGCCTGACGCGGCGGCGCCCGCGTACTGCTCGATCGTCTCGACGGCCGGGTGGCCGAGTTGGTCGACCGGCAGGCCACCCCGACCCCGGACGAGGCGACGGCGTGGGCTCGGGAGGCGCTCGACGGCTACCTCAACCAGATCTACCGGGCCGCCAAGAGCCGGCGGGACGGCCAGCTGGTGGCGGCCCGGCTGGACGAGATGGAAAGCGTCCCGTGGCTGCTGACGACGGTGTTCGCACTGCACGGGCGGCGGCGCCCGTACAACAAGTACCTGCGGTGGGAGTTGCGGCATCACCCGCTGGGCCACCCGTGGGATCCGGAGACGCTGCCGGAACGCATCGCCGCAGCCCCGCCGGCCTGTTCGGCGACGTCGAGGCGCTGGCCCGCACTCGCGGGCTCGGGCCCGTGGTGGACGCCTGGGGCGCGGATCTCGACCTACTGCGTTGACCGGGAAAGTGTCGGCTGCGCCTGCGCGGGACGCGTCCGGCCGAGTCCGCTACGCCAACGGCGACGTCGGGGTTCGGGCTGTCCGGGTATGGGGTTGCCGATCGGCCACCACCGACTGCGTCGATCGAAGCAGCCGCGCGACGAGGACCGCGATACCCCCCGTTGCCGCGACGACGAGCAGCAGCGTGAAGGTCGGATACAGGTAGGCGGCCTGTAGCCACGAGACGTCGCGGCCCCGGTAGAGGAAGCTCACCACTTCGTGCATCGTCAGCAGGAACACCAGCGGGAGCAGGTACGGCAGCAGCCGAGCCACGGTGGCGGGACGGAGTCGGCGGTGGCTGGCCCAGCGACGTGAGCGCCGGACCCCACGGACGGACAGGAACACGACGCCGAGCGCGAGCAGGAGCAGAACGACGTCGATCCAGATGAGGGGTGTGGGTGATACCGGCGGGGAGACCGGCCGGCCTTCGAGCAGTTCGATCAGACGGGCGCCGAGGGCGGGGGCGTCGCCGTACTGACTGCCGGCGTTCGCCATGATGGCGATGCCGTAGCCACTCGTCGGCAACAGGGCCTGGTACGCGGTGACGGTGATCAGTCCACCGGTGTGTTCGATGAGTGGCGCGCCGGATGGGGTTCTGCCGATGTCCCAGCCCAGGCCGTAGGAGCCTGCCGCTGTGGGGCGGTGCATCTCGGTGACGCTGGCGGGTGAGACGATCGGCGTACCGTCGGGGCCGTGGCCCTGGTCGTTCTGGGTGATCAGCCAGGCGGCCATGTCCCGCGCGGTGCTCAGCACGCCGCCTGATCCGTTGCCGAAGGCCGGCGGCTCGGGCAGGGCGACGGGTATGCCGCCGATCATCAGATGGCCGCGACCGCTCGGCGGCAGGTCGTCGGCGGTGTTGCCGGTGCTGCTGTCGGCCATGCCGAGTGGCCGGAACACGCGGTGACGCAGGTATTCGTCGAACGACTGCCCACTGACCACCTCGACGAGGCGGGCCGCGACCTGGTAGTTCGGGTTGTGGTACTCGTAGCGGGTGCCCGGGTCGGCGGCCAGTCGGGCGTCCCGCATCGACGCGACCGCCTCCCGCAGGGTGTGCAGTGGGGGACCGCTGAAGGAGTGGTACGTCCGGTCGGACATCCCGGAGGTCTGGTCGAGCAGCTGTCGCACGGTGATCGCGGCGGCGCGGTCGTCGGCCATGGTGAACTCCGGCAGGTAGTCGCGGGCCGGTACGTCCAGCCCGACCCGGCCGGCGTCCACCAGTTGCATCACGGCGAGCGCGGTAACGGATTTGCTGAGCGAGGCGACGGCCATGACGGTGTGGTCCGTGACGGCATCGCCCTCCGCGGTGTGACCGTAACCGGCCGTGTGCACCACCTCGCGGCCGAGGGTGACGGCCACCGCCACTCCGGGAATGCGGGTCACGTCGCGGTACGCGCGGACGACGGCGTCGATCGAGGTGGCGTCGACCCCCGGAGCGTGGGCCGGAACGGGAACGGGAACCGCCGCGGCGGTGAGGACGAGGGCGGTGAGGGCGTGGATCAGCACCACCCGAGCGTCGGACCTGGGCGGGTCGTTCCGCATCGGACCGTGGTCCGATGCGTCGCCCGCGCCCGCGTCGCTACGGTGGGGCCGTGGTGTTGTGGCGGTGGGCCCTGATCGGGGTCGACGCGCTGGTCGCGGCCGGGGTCGTGGCCGCCGTCGTGCTGATGCGACCCGTCTCGGGTGGCTGGGTATGGTGCCTGGCGGCGCTACTCGGGCTGCCGCTGGCGGTTCGCCGGTGCTGGCCGGTTCCGGTCCTCGGGGTCGTGCTGGCGGCCGCGGGCACGACGCTGATCGTGGGGGTCGGCACCGAGGTGATGGTGTACGCGGTGGCGTTCGCGCTCTACCCGGTCGCGCTGTCGTCGGCCCGGGCCGCGTCCTGGGGTTTCGCCGGGGCCCTCGCCGCCGTTCTCGTCCCGGGCCTCGTGGACGCCCTCGTGGCCGGGATCCCGGTCGTTCCGGCCCGCGACGGTGTGGAGTCGTTCACGACCACGCCCGTGACCGTTGCCGCCTACAGCACGGCGGTGATCGCCGGCTCGTGGGCGCTGGCCTGGGCGCTCCGCACCCGTCGCGGACACGCCGTCCAGCTAACGGAGCTGCACACCGCCCGGGCGGTGGCCGAGGAACGGCTCCGCATCGCCCGAGACGTCCACGACGTCGTCGGACACAACCTCAGCCTGATCGCGATGAAGTCGGCGGTCGCCAACCATCTCGACGCCGATCCGCAGGCGGCGCTGCGGACGATCGAGCAGGTCAGCCGGGCCGCGCTGGACGACGTCCGAGCGGTGCTGGGCGGGCTGCGGGACACCGGTGGCCCGCCTGACACGGCCGACCTGGACCGGCTCGTCGAACAGACCCGGGCCGCCGGCATCGCCGTCGCGATCGACCGGGCGGACCTGTCGTCCGCGCCGGCCGGCGTGCGGGTGTCGACGCACCGGATCCTGCAGGAGGCGCTGACGAACGTGCGACGCCACGCCGGCGCCACCCATTGTCGGGTCACCGTAACGGTCGCGCCCGACACCCTCAGCCTGACCGTCCTGGACAACGGTGCCGCACCGCGCGAGGCCAACCCACCCGGGCACGGGCTGCTGGGCATGCACGAGCGGGTCGCCGTGCACGGCGGCAGCCTGTCCGCCGGTCCGGAACCGGGCGGCGGATTCGCCGTCCGCGCGACGCTTCCGTTCCCGACATGACGGGTGACCCGACCCGCGTCCTGCTGGCGGACGACGAACCTCTGTTCCGCGGCACGGTACGGGAACTCCTGGATGCGACATCGGGCCTGACGGTGGTAGCGGAAGCCGCCACCGGTCACGAGGCCGTCACACTCGCCGCCACCCGTCGACCGGACGTCGTGCTGATGGACGTACGGATGCCTGACCTCGACGGCATCGCCGCTACCGCGCAGATCACCGCGACCGGCCGCGCTCCCCGGGTTCTCGTGCTCACCACCTTCGACGTGGACGACTACGTCTACCGGGCGCTGCGAGCCGGTGCGAGCGGTTTCGTCCTCAAGGACATCACCCCGCCCCGCCTGCTCGACGCGATTCACACGGTCGCTGCCGGCGAGGCGCTGCTCGCCCCCAGCGTCACCCGCCGACTCATCGCCGCGTCGGTGCGGCGGTCCGCGCCCCGCCGCACACTCGACGGCGTGACACCCCGCGAACGAGACGTCCTCACCCTCATCACACGTGGGCTCTCCAACGCCGAGATCGAGGCGGCCCTGCACGTGAGCCGCGGCACCCTCAAGACCCACATCGGCAATCTGCTGACCAAACTGGCGGCCCGGGACCGGGCACAGCTGGTGATCGCCGGGTACGAGACCGGTCTGGCCGACGCGTACGGTCAGCGCTGATCGCAGGGCGGTCAGTGGCGTCGCTGGCGGGGACTACCGTGTCGAGGTGAGCCAACGGACCGATGTCGGTGTATCCGCTGATCCGAACCCCGTCGTGATCGGGCATGCGACCGAGGACGACCTCCCGGGGATCGTGGAGATCCTCAACTACACGGCCGCGAACTCGATCGCTTCGTTCGCCACCCGGCCGACCAGCGTGGCCGAGCGGCGTGACTGGTTCGAGCAGTTCTCCTCGACCGGGCGGTACCAACTGCTCGTCGCTCGACGCGGCAACCTGGTCCTGGGCTACGCCGGCAGCCAGCGCTACCGCGACCACGAGGCCTTCGCGGAGACGGTCGAGCTGAGCGTCGGGCTGGATGTCAGTTGCCGGGGCCAGGGCCTTGGCACGCTGCTGTACGGCGCACTGTTCGATCGCCTGGCCGACGAGCCGGTGCACGTTGTCCTCGCGGGTATTGCCATGCCCAATGACGCGTCGGTCGCGCTGCATCGGAAGTTCGGCTTTACCGAGGTCGGCACCTTCCGCGAGTATGCGGTCAAGAACGGTCAGTACATCAGTTCGCTGTGGATGCAGCGGGTGTCACCTACGGTCGCCCAAGGCCATCGAGAGTGATGGCCGCACCACCGTCGCCGAACGGCGCCGGCCCGTGTGTCTGCGGGAACGGCGGGCGCCGGCCCGTGGATCTGGCCGTTCCAGATCCACGGGCCAGTGCGTCAATCCCGGTGCCAGCGCTTCATGCCGTGCTCGATGGCCTCGATGATCCGGGGCCGCAGCTCGGCAGCGCTGATGATCGCGTCCACCGAGCCGACCTCGACCGCGCGCTGGATACTGTGCACCCGGTCGAACTCGGCGGCGACCTCGCCGAGCTTCTCCGCCCGGACGGCGGACTGCATCTCGGCGAGCTGGGCGTTCAACGCCGCCCGCTCGGCACCGCTGGCCGCCGAGACCTGTGCCTGCAGCTCCGTCACCCGCGGATCAGTCGCGGTGCGGTTGTTCACCTCACCGGAGAACACCACGGCCGCCGCCGGGGCGCCGCCGAGCACCGAGGCGAACGAGCCCTCGATCGCCAGCACGGTCATGTTCGGGTTGAGCGCCTTGGAGAACACCACGAACGCGCCGCCGTGGTAGCGGGAGATCACACAGAACACGATGGGCCCGTCGAAGTTGACGATCCCCCGGCCGATTTCCGCGCCGTACTCGAGCTGGAGCTTGCGCATCGACTCCGGCGAGCCGTCGAACCCGGACAGGTTCGCCAACACCACCAGCGGCCGGTTGCCGGACGCCGAGTTGATCGCCCGCGCGGTCTTCTTCGACGACTGCGGGAACAGCGTGCCCGCGGTGTAGGTGTCCGGCCCGTCGGTGGGCGGGAAGCCGCGTCGGGGCACCGACCGCGACTCGATCCCGACCAGGCAGACCGGCCAGCCACCGATGTGCACGTCCTGCACCGCCGAGGTGTCGGCATCGGCCATGCCAGCCCAGCGCTCCAGCACCGGGTGGTCCTGGTCGGACAGCGCACGCATCACCGTACGGATGTCGAACGGCTTCTTCCGGTCCGGGTTGTGCTCCGCCGAGAAGATCTCGCCGACGTACGCGAAGTCGCTGCCGGCGAACGTGTGCGGGAACTCGGAGACGTCACGGTCGATCGGGTCGATCGTGCCCGCCCTCCGGGGCGCCGACTCGCCGGGCGCGACGTAGGTGTGGTCGTAGTGCGTCATCAGCACGTCGCGGGCGGCCGGCAGGTTGGGCGCCCAATACTGCGCCTGCCCGTTCGGGCCCATCACGCGGTCGTAGCCGCCGATGCCGAAGTTGTCCTCGGCGGACACACCGCCGGAGAAGTCCAGCGACTGCTTGCCCGTGAGCACCATCGCCGAATCCGGTGTCATCACCAGGATGCCCTTGGTGTGCATGAGCATCGTCGCCTCGGCGTTCCAGTACGGCTGGGCGCCGACGGTGATCCCGGCGACCACGATGTTGATCTCGCCGCCATTCTGGGTGAATGTGACGATCCGCTTGAGCGCGGCCGCGACCCAGTCCATGTTCTCGGTGCCCGAGGACATCGAGATCCGGGCGCCTGCCGAGAGCGCGAACCACTCCAGTGGAACCCGCATCCTCTCGGCCAGGTCCAGCGCGGCGATCACCCGTGAACACTCCGGTTCCGACAGGGCCCCCAGCGCCTTCGTCGGGTCGCCGAGCAGCACCACCCGGGTGACGCCCTCGGGATGCCGCACGGTCGGCGTCGTGACGACGCCCGCGACGATCGCGGCGGTGTTCCTGCCCTTCGGCCGGTCCACCGGTACGAGCGCGCCCCGGTCGTCGAGGTCGTGCTCGACGAAGCTGCCCGCAGGCCCGGCGAGCAGGCCCGTCAGCTCGTACGGGTAGACGTTCCCGCGCCGGGCCGCGCGCAGCACCTTCTGGCGGTAGTCGTCCAGCGGCCGCACCAGTTCGGTCGACGGCTGCCCGACGTGCAGGCGCGCGCCGTGGCCCGGGTCAAGGGCGATCCGCACGGCGACCTCGGTCAGCTCGCCCGTGGTGGTGCGCTGGCGGGCCAGGAACTGGACCTCCTCCAGCCCCGCGCCCGCCGTGGTGGGCAGGATGCGCTGGACCAGTGTGTTGAGTTCGTCGGCGGTCAGCTCGGTCGACGGCCAGACGTACATCATGATCCGGTTGGTGTCGAACCGCTTGTTGTGCGGGCGTTGCGCCTGGATGTTGCGGATCGCGTCCAGGCACGCGGTGATCGTGTCCTCCACCGCGGGCAGCGCGGCCAGCCGGCCGTCGGCCTCGCGCAGCGGCGTCAGGTCGCGGACCTGACCCATCGCGACCAGCCGCTCGTCGGCCGGGTTGCTCTTCGCGACGGCCTTGAACAGGTAGATCTCCTCGTCTGCCGACGGCAGCCGGGTGAGGTCGAACTCACGCAACCGCTGTAGTTGCAGGCGCTGCGCGATCTGCGGGTGCAGGCCACGGATCAGCCGGTCCTCGGCCAGGCCCGCACCGTCGGGCCGGAAGGTGAAGTGGTGGTGCATCACCGCGCCGCTGGTGCCGGCGACGGTGGTGGTGATCCGGCGGACGGCCGCGGGCAGTGGGCGCTCGGCGAGGAGTTGCCCGAGCCGGACCGCCATCGCGTCGGCGTCCGGCTGCCCCTCCCACGTGACGTAGAGGTCGGCGACCAGCCCGTGCTCGGCGGCGTCGGCGGCGAACCTGCCGACCGCACCGATGGCGTCGCGCAGGGCGGCGATGTCGACGGCGGTGGTGACCACCCGGGTCACGCCGCGCGAACCCGTGTGCTCGGCGGTGACGAACCGGCAGCCCGCACTCTCCAGCGCGGTGACCGCCGACAGTCCGCGGTTGCCGTAGTAGCGACGGGTCAGCACCTCCAGCAGCGGCGCGTGGTCCCGGCCGGGCCGCCCGATCCGCTGGCCGATCAGCCGCACCAGCGGTTCGGAGCTGGCCACCATGGCCTGGATCCGCGCGGCGCGGTCCGGCGCGTCCGGGTTGCGGTCCAGGTAGCGCAGGTCCTTGCGCACCGCGGCGTAGACGTTGGCGCGGGTGCGACGCAGGAGCGGCTGGGCGAACCAGCGGAACACCACACCGCGGGCCAGGTCCGCCACCGCGGGGAACCGCACCTGTGTGGCCTCGATCAGGTGCTCCAACGTCAGCCCGGCCCGCTCGCTCAGCGACTCCAGCGGCGGCCCCCCGGCCAGCCACTGCCGCAGCAGCTCCGACATGACCGCGACGTCGGTCGACATCCGCTGCTGCGCCAGGAAGATCCGGAAGACGGCGGCCTCCAGTTCCGGCGTGCGGTCCAGGCCGGCGATGCCGTAGTGCCCGAGCACCTGCTTCAGCTTCGCCTGGAACCCTTCGGTGAGGCCGGCGCGTTCGACGTCGAGGCTCTGCAGGTAGCTGTGGAAGTACTCGCGCGGGCTGTGCACCGGGCTGCCCGGCTCGACCTCGAACTCACTGCCCGGCTTGTTCCGGCTCAGCTCCAACAGGTCCGCGAACACCGTCAGCAGTTCCAGCTCACCCTCGAGCGGTCGCCCGCCCAGCGCCGCACGCGCGGCCAGGTAGCCCGACAGCACCCGCTTGCGGTCGTGCGGGTCGACGTCGAAGCCGAGCAGCAGGCTGCGCAGGTCCTGCAGGCCGCGTTCGGCCCGCTGCGCCGCGGATGCCGCCGCGGGCTCCGCCGGGAGCTCGATCTCGACGGTCTCGGTGGCCGACTCCGCCTCCTCGGCAGCCCCGTCGGCCAGCGGCTCCAGCCACATCAACGGCGTGCCGGTCTCGACCTGGCTGCCCACCGAAACCGGGCACTCACGGATCCGGGCGCGGAACGGCGCGCGTAGCACCGTCTCCATCTTCATGCTCTCCAGCACCAGGATCGGCGCGCCCGACTCGACCTCGTCGCCGACGGCGAGCGGCGTCGCGACCACCAGCGCGGGCGCGGGGGAGCGGACGACGCCGCCCTCGTCGCGACTGATCCGGTGCGTGACGCCGTCGACCTCGACCAGGTGGATCGGTCCGTGGGTGGCCGTCACCAGCCGGAACCGGCGGTCGTTGATCACGATCTGGCCGCTGTGCGCGTCGAACCGTTCGACCTCGACATCCGCCCGGTGCGTGTCACCGCCGCTGGAGACGCCGACCCGGAACCGCTGCTGCCCGACCCGGGACACATTCACCCGATAGGCGACGCCGCGGAGCTTGAGGTCGAGTGGGCGGCCCGAGTCGTGCTGCACCTGCGGGCGCCCACCGTGCGCGGTGGCCAGCAGTCGCTGGCGGCTGACCTCCTCCTCGTCCTGGTAGGCCTCGATGGCGGCGGCGGCCAGAGCGATTGCGGAGTGCCGGCGGCTGACCAGCCGGCCCTCGGCGCGTACCCGGTCGATCCAGCCGGTGTCGGCACTCGCGTCGATGACCTCGGGCTGGTCGAGCAGATCGAGCACGAAACTCTTGTTGGTCGTGCCGCCCTCGATGATCACCGTGGTCT
Organism: Plantactinospora solaniradicis; assembly: GCF_042658085.1. Taxonomy (NCBI): domain Bacteria; kingdom Bacillati; phylum Actinomycetota; class Actinomycetes; order Micromonosporales; family Micromonosporaceae; genus Plantactinospora; species Plantactinospora solaniradicis. Next base: position 119,082 of record NZ_JBHSPR010000006.1, read on the forward strand.
CGGCCATCGCGCGACGCAGTCGGCCCAGCGCCTGCTCGCGGTCGCGACCGTAGGCGATGATCTTCGCGATCATCGAGTCGAAGTCGGCCGGGATGGTGTCGCCCTCGCTGACACCGGTGTCCACCCGGATGCCGGGTCCGGTGGGCAGTACCAGACGCGCGATCCGGCCCGGGGCGGGCGCGAAGTCGCGGTCGGGATCCTCGGCGTTGAGCCGGGCCTCGACCGCGTGGCCGGCCTCGCCCGGTTGGGCGCCGTCCAGCTTCCCGCCGGTGGCCACGTGCAACTGCAGCCGGACCAGGTCGGTGCCGGTGGTGATCTCGGTGATCGGGTGCTCGACCTGGAGCCGGGTGTTGACCTCCAGGAAGGCGAACAGCTTCTCGCCGGGGTGGTAGAGGAACTCGACGGTGCCGGCGCCCCGGTAGCCGACGGCCAGCGCCAGCCGCTCGGCCGATGCCTTCAGATCGGCAATCTGCTCGGGAGCCAACACCGGGGAGGCGGACTCCTCGATGACCTTCTGATTGCGCCGCTGCACCGAGCAGTCCCGGACCCCCAGCGCCCATGCGGTGCCCTGCCCGTCGGCGATCACCTGTACCTCGACGTGCCGGGCGCCGGTGACCAGGCGCTCCAGGAAGACCACGCCGGAGCCGAAGGCGCGCAGCGCCTCCTGGCTGGTGCGCTCGTAGGCGTCAGCCAGATCCTTCGACGAGGCGACCATCCGGATGCCCCGCCCGCCGCCGCCCGCGGTCGCCTTGAGCATCAGCGGGTAGCCGATCTGGTCGCCGGCGCGCAGCGCCTCCTCGAGGGTCGCGACCTCGCCGCGGCTCCACGGCGCGACCGGGACGCCGACCTCCTCGGCGATCAGCTTTGCGCCGATCTTGTCGCCGAGCTTGCGCATCGCTTCCGCGCTCGGCCCGACGAAGGTGACGCCGATCTTCTCGCACAGTTCGGCGAACGCCGGGTCCTCGGCGACGAATCCCCAGCCGACCCACGCGGCGTCGGCCCGGGTCTCCACCAGTGCCCGCTCCAGAACGGCGTGGTCGAGGTACGGGCGGGCCGAGGCGGGACCGAGCGGGTAGACGACGTCCGCCTCACGGACGAAGGTCGCGGTGCGGTCGGCATCGGTGTAGAGGGCTACCGTCTCGATCCGCGTCCCGGTTTCCGCTGAAAGGTCCCGCACCGCGTGGATGAGTCGCATCGCGGCCTCTCCACGGTTGACGATGGCGACACGACTGAACACCGACTGAGCCTCCCCGAGTACACGCACGAAAGGCGACGTCCGGGTCCCGGACCGTCGCCTGCACCTGCCTACACCCTGCTCGATCGCGGCCGGCTGCGCCATGTTCCGGATCGCACGCGCCTGAGCCGCTGAGTTGTGGGAACCCTACAAAGGTTTCTAGGGGGAACCCCACAAAAGCGACCAGGCCACACCTACTCGGATACGAACGGGCTCGGGTCTGATGGGCAGGCCGTCGTCTGCGGCCGCAGGTCGGGGTGCAGTCGGGCAGCCTCGGGCGGTGTTGATCATCCGTGTTGGGCGATCAGTTCGCGGAGTTCGGCCAGGTGGGCGTCGAAGGCCGGGTCGGGGCTGTTGGTCCAGGGCCCGTCGAGGTCGGGGCGGTGCCGGACGACGTGGACGGCGTAGGCGGCGATCTGGTCGCGGGCATTTTCGGCCCAGGTGACGTCCTCGCCGACGGCGGTGCGGGCGGCGCGCTGTTCTGCGGTGGCGGTGTCGGCGGCGGCCAGGGCAGCGATCCGGGTGGCGAGAGCCGGTTGGCCGTGACGTTCTGCCATGCGTTCGAAGCGGGTCCATTCTCGGCCCATGGAGCCGAATCGTTCTCCCCAGCGCTCGATGAGGACCATGCGCAGGGCGCGGGCGGAGCTACGCAGCAGGTGAGTGGCTCGGGTGAGGTCTTCGGTCTGGGCTGCGGTCGCTTCGGCGAGGGCATCGGTGGCTTGCCGGCACCAGGTGCTGATGCGGGTGGTGACGACCGTGGGGTGGAACCGGACCTCGCGAATCCAGCTGGCGAACGCCTGCCCGAGCTTGTCGTCGGGGTCGGCGGCGTGTCCGCCGTACGCCTTGTCCAGGCCGTGGAACCAACGCGGATCGACGATGCGGGTGGCTGCGTGGTCTGGTCCGGCGGCGACTGCCTCGTGGATCTCGGTGGTGGTGAAGGCGAGCCAGCCGATGTCGAGGGCTTGTGCGCGGCCAGAGCCCGTCCACCAGTCGACGAGTGCGGCTCGGCGTTGGTCGAGCTGGGTTGCGGATTCGGCGGGATCGGTTGAATCGTCGTAGATGGGTAGCAGGTCGATGTCGGACATCGGCCAGGGTTCGCCACGTCCGACGCTGCCGGCGACGATGAGTCCGTGCAGGCCGGGGGTTGCCGATCAGAAATCCTCCGTCAGGTCGTCAGTTCTTTCTGTTAGCCTCTCGCACCGGTGGAAGGATTGATGACCATGACCCACGCCAGACGGCTGGGCACCGACGAGGCCGCGTTCATCGCGGCGGTCCGCTCAGACGACACGGCGCGGTTTGCACTCATTACGGAGCGTCACCGGCGTGAGCTTCAGGTGCACTGCTACCGGATGCTCGCGAACTACGAGGACGCCCAGGACATGACGCAGGAGACGTTCCTGCGAGCATGGAACAAGCGGGCGTCGTTCAGGGGCCACGCGGCCCTGCGGACCTGGCTTTACCGGATCGCGACGAACGCCTGCCTCGACTTCCTGGAGAAGCGTAACGACCGCACACCCGTGCCGTCCGGGCTGTCGGACTCCGGCTCCGAGGTGCTGTACCTGCAGCCGTACCCGGACCGGATGCTCCCCGAGGACCCGCAGGAATCGGTGGTGGCGCGGGAGACGATCGAGCTGGCGTTCATCGTCGCCGTCCAGCACCTGCCGCCGCGGCAGCGGGCGGTGTTCATCCTGCGCGACGTCGTCGGCTGGCCGGCGTCGAAGGCCGCCGACGCCCTCGAGCTGACCATCGCATCGGTGACCAGCGCGCTGCAGCGGGCGCGCGTGACGATGCGCGAGCAGCTGCCGGACCGCCGCCTCGACTGGCGGAGCCCCGCCGCCCACGAGCTGTCGAATGACGAGCGCGGCGTGGTGAAGTCGTACATCGACGCCCATGAGCGCAACGATCTCGACGGGCTGATGTCCCTGCTGCGCGACGACCTGCGCTTCGTGATGCTGCCCGAGGCGGGCACCTCGGTCATCACGGCCAAGGACGCGGTGGACGGCTGGGTCTCCGGTGGGCTCTTCCAGCCCGGCTACGACGACTGGCGCTGCATCACCACGACGGTCAACCGCATGCCCGCCGCCGCGCTGTACCTCCGCACCCCCGACGACCCGGAGTACCGGTTGTTCAACATCGCGGTCCTGCACATCGTCGACGGGAAGATCGCCGAGCTCACCGGATTCGACGCCACCGACAAACCATGGTTGGACCTGCCCCCGACAGTGCGATCAGACAAGTCCCCATCGTCGACGAGTCCAGCGCCACGGGCCGGCGTCACCGAAGTCACCGCGGAATGAGCACCCCGACCAGCTGAACACCAACGCGACAACGCGAACACCGCCGCCCCGCCGGCGTTGCCGGCGGGGCGGCGTGATGCCCGAAGAACATCGTCACAATCAACGACGCCGTCGTCGTCCCTCATCTCCAGCGAGTCGGTCAACAGCTCGCTCGGAACGCAAGGAAGGCGGTCGGACCACCACTGGAACAGCTCGTCGCTCGGCGACGAGTCCGGTCCCTCACCGCCACTCCAGCCGAGGTCGTCGCCGGGCGCGGCGATGTAGCCGTCCAGGGTCACATTCATGCCAAAGGTCAGTTTCCGCATCGTGCCAGCCCTCTCGTGAGTCGATCTTATTCGTACAGACGGGCGCGGCGCGGAAACCTAATCGATGCGCGATCTGCGTCCGCAGGTAGTCCTCGCGTTCCGGACTCGGCACGGCGTACTCAGCTGGGCTCGAGCAGCACCCACCGGATCTCGATTTCACCCTCGTACGGGCAGCGGCGCACCCAGGACCAGCTCTCCCCGACCGCTGCTGCCGTCTGCCCGGACGGGAAGGCCTTCCACGGCCACCTGCAACAGCGGCTGCCTGCTTTCGCAGAGGCGTTGCGCCCGTACTCGCGGCCGGGTGCCGGTGCCGCGCGGACCAGCCAGGCGGACGCGATTAACAGATTGTTATTACCGATAATTCGATAATGGCGGCCCAGGGAGGGTTCAGGGCGCGCGGAGGCGGCTCACGCCGCGCACACCATAATGACAGTTCTTTACCGTAAAGAATTAGAATGGTGCAAGATCGCCGCGCCGGTGCACGCCAGCCGTTGGACGGCGGCTGACAGCAGCGGGCGGCCGTCGCCGGAACCGACCTGGTGCTGCTGCGCGAGAACGCCGACAGCGGCATCCGGGTGCCGGTCACCCTCGCCAGGCGTACGCAATCCTGGTCGTCTCCGCCAACGGCGACGACCGGCGCGCGCTCGATGTGCTCTTCATGCAAGCGCACTGGCCGCAGCTCCGCCGGTACGTCGCCACTGGGTACGACCACTGGGGCACACTCACCGCCAACGTCCGTTGGCAAGGCTCCGCAACCTCGCCGGGGCCGCAGGGATCCCGTCGGCCGCTCGACTGTCGCTGCACTCGTTGCGGCACGCCTTCGCGACCGGTCCCCGCGAGTCCGGGATTCCACTGGAGGACGTACAAGATGCGATGGGACACGTCGACTCCCGTACCACTCGCCGCTGCGACCACGACCGACACAACCTCGACCGCGACCCCGCCCACGAGCTCGCCACGCGCCAGGCAGATGCAGTCACGCTGGTCGAGACCGGCGAGGGGCGGTGTGGTGTCGTGGCGATCTCCCTCGCAGGCTGGTGTTCCGCCGGCCGGCCCGGCCCGCGGATAAGCGGATCGTCGTCAACGACGGTCACCTGGTACTCCCAGATTGAGCAACTCCTTGTCCGGTTGGCCGGACGTCCGATATCTCAGTGGCGGATTGATCAGGGTGGCTGACTGTCGGTCCTCCTCGCTACACTCCGCCGCCATGAGATTGCAACGCGTCGCCATGATCTCCGTCCTGGTTGGTGTGCTCGTAGGAGCTGGCGCAGCCGGCGGCTACGAGCAGCGGGAAAGTTCCTCGATGAGATGTCGCAGAAGGGGATTGAATATCGCGGGGAGTTGCAGAAGCAGGGGACGCCGCCGTCGGAGAAGGCATGTGGTGACGGGTACGAGCTGCTCGACCCGGACTTGCCTCGGGACTCGAACGGCACCAGCACCAACCGGAAGTGGCAGGATCAGGTCCGCGAGTCGTACATGAAGGCGTGCATGACGGGCGCGCTGCGCCCCAAGCCGGACCCCTCCGGGGTCAAGGCGGTAACACCCGTACCGCACGGGTCCGTCACGCCGTCTATCGTGCCAGCGGCGTCACCGAGTACTTTGGCGACGCCCGGAAGCTAGTGCCTCGTCTTTGAAGGTTGATCGTGTAATCCGCCGGTTCTGGGCATGTCTCGGGC
>NZ_JBHSPR010000007.1:0-18352 GCF_042658085.1 Plantactinospora solaniradicis
CGCGTAATGTAACGACCAGCCCCCCGCCAACATTCCACCGACCCAACTCGATCATGACCGAGATTCGGACACCCGGGACGAACGGCCGGATCGGAGCGTACGACGATCGGCTTCAGACCGGGGTCGCGGCTCCGAGGCTCATCGGCAGGTCGAAGAGCGGGAAGAGCCGCTCCGGGTCGAGGTACGTCGTTATCCCGGTGATCAGCTCCCCCGAGATCTCGACGACGACGAGTGCGAAGGGTTGATACCCGCCGTCCGGTCCACCCCTCCGGTACTGCCCGAAGGCCGGTGATCCGTTCGCCGACGTCGGCACGAGACGCGCATCGGCGCAGGCCCCGCCCGATCCCAGGATCGCTCGACGGATCTCGGCCCGGCCGCGCAGCCACCACGCGAAGGGCGGCATCGACATGGTGGCGTCCTCGTGCAGCAGGGCGACCAGATTCTCCACGTCGTAACGTTCGAACGCGTCGCAGTAGCGGACGAGGAGCGCCCGCTGCGTCTCGTCCAGCTGGCAGAGCGGCTCGGTGGAGATCATGCCCGTGCCCTTCAGGGTCGAACGGGCGCGCTGGAGCGCGCTGGAGACCGACGCCGCCGTGGTGTCGAGGAGCCGGGCGACCTCCTCGGCCGTCCAGCACAGCACGTCACGCAGGATCAGCACCGCACGCTGCCGGGGCGGCAGGTGCTGCAACGCGGCCACGAACGCCAGCCGGATGGTTTCACGCTGCACGGCGACCTCGGCCGGATCGGCGCCGGTCGGCAGGATCCGGTGGTCCGGAATCGGCTGGACCCACGCGCTCTCGGGCAGCGGCGTTCCGAGCGACGGGCCGGCAGACCACGACGGGCCGAGGTCGATCGCCCGGGCGCGGCGCTTCGCGCTGCGCAACATGTCGAGGCAGATGTTGGTCGCGATGGTGTACAGCCAGGACCGCAAGGCCCCCCGGTCCTCGTCGTACCGGTCGAGGTTCCGCCAGGCCCGCACCATGGACTCCTGCACGGCGTCCTCTGCCTCGAACGCCGAACCGAGCATCCGGTAGCAGTATCCGGTCAGTTCGCCCCGGAACGCCTCCAGCCGGGGCACCAACTCAGGCCGCCCGGCAGCGATGCCGCCGTCGGTGACGTCCCGAGCGGGTCCCGCAGTCATCCGGCCCCCTCCTCCACTGGCGTTCGAGGTGAACGATAGGCCCTGCCAGTGACATGTGCCGGAGCTGACGCGACCCGTCCGAGGGCGTCAGCTCAGCAGGGCCAGTGCCGCCCGTACCCGGCGTCGGTCCAGCGTCCGGTCGAACGTCGTCTCGCCCCGGCAGAAGGCCGCGAACATCCGCCAACCGGGCGGGGTGGCCAGCATCGTGTGGAAGACGCCGGGGTGCCGGGAGAACGCGGTGAGGATCTGGTGGCCGGCGCGCATCGACGGAACGAGTTGTTGGTGCACCGACCGGACGTACCCGTCGAGGTCCCCGCTGGCCGCAGCCGTACCGGCGAGCGCACCCGAGCGGAGCGCGAAGCTGATGCCCTCCCGGGTCCACGGCTCCAGCAGGCCGGCCGCGTCGCCGGCGACCAGGATCCGGCCGCGACGCAGCGGGGATTCCATGCTGCGGCACCGGGTCAGGTGGCCCGAGTCGTGGACCGGCTCCAGGCCGTCGAGCCCCAGCCGGTCGACGAAGTTCCGCAGGTAGCGCCGGGTCCGCTCGCCCTCGCCCCGCCCGGCGATCACGCCGACGGTGAGCCGGTCGCCCTTAGGAAAGACCCAGGCGTACGACCCGGGCAGCGGCCCCCAGTCCAGCAGCAGCCTGCCCCGCCACCGCTGCGCGACCTCGGCCGGGACCGGAATCTCCAGTTCCAGGCCGAGGTCGACCTGGCAGTAGTCGACCCCTACCTGGCGGGCGGTCACTCCGGCGGAGCCGTCGGCCCCGATCGCCGTGCCCGCGACGACTTCGGAGCCGTCGGCCAGCCTGACCCGTACCTGCTCGGGGTCCTGCTCGACGCCGCGGACCGCGACCCGTTGCCGGATCTCGGCGCCGGCCTCGACCGCCGCCGCCCGGAGCCGGTCGTCGAACTCCTCGCGCCGCACCATCGTCAGAAGCTGTCCCGGCCCGTGCCGGCGGGTGAAGCTCCGTCGGCCGTCGGCGGTGAACGTCACCCGATCCACCTGGTCGTCGGCGGGTACGTCGATCCTGGCCGCCGCGGCGGCCAGGGAGGTGCCGATCAGGCCGCCACCGCAGGTCTTGTAGCGCGGGTGCTCGGCCTTCTCCAGTACGACCGTCCGTGCTCCGGCCCGCGCAGCGGCGAACGCGGCGGAAAGCCCGGCCGGCCCGGCACCGATCACGGCCACGTCCCAAGTCACGCGTAGCAGCCTAGGGGACGGCCCGGCCGCCACCGGGCATGGGACACCGGTCACGACGGGCCGGGTCCCGGGATGCATCATCGCCGGTTCCGTGGGTAATCGCGGCCTCGCGAACTGCCCGACGCGCTGTGCTCGGGCGAGGAGGTCACGATGCAACAGCTACATCTGAGCGACATCGAACAGCGGGTGTACCAGGCGGTCACCACGCTGGAGGCGCGGGGACAGGTGCCGTTCCCGGAGGCCATCGCGGAGGAGGTGGGCTTACCCCCCGATCAGTTGACGACGCCGCTGCACGTACTCGGGGAGAAGAACCTGCTGCACCGCGAGGACTCTCCGCTGGAGGGTCTGGACTTCGGCCCACGGTGGTGCTCGCAGCACCTCGGCTGAGCCTGGAAAACTGCCACCGGCGCCACCGCGCGCCCGCGCGTCCGGCTCGGTTCGGGCTCGGCTCGGCTCGGCTCGGGAAATGCCACCACGCCCAGCACGGCCGAGCGGGCATCGGCGTGATTTGGGGTATTGTGTCCGCTGTGGGTCCTGTTTGCGGCGTGCTTCCGTGACGACGCCGACGGGGCGTTCACCGGCGGCCGGAGCCTGTCGACCGGCAACACCGGCATCGAACGGACCGTAGAACGGTCGTGTCCGGTCGGTCGGCGTCCGGCCAGGACAGCCGGTCGTGGCAGGGGGAAGCGGATGACCCAGACGCGGCACAGTCAGCGAGGGCCGATTGAGCGTGGCAGACGGCAATCAACCGGAGCGCGGCGGACGGCCCGGTCCGGCTGACCCGGCGGCCGACCCAAACAGCCCCGCGGATCAGCGCGACCGGGTCAGCAGCCGGCGCCGCAAGCAGGCGTTGGCGATCGGCCTGGTGGCCGCGTTCATGACGCTGCTCGACGTCAGCATCGTGAACGTCGCGATCCCGTCGATCGACGAGGCCATCCACGCGGACCCGAGCGATTTGCAGTGGATCCTGTCCGGGTACGCGTTGACCTTCGGTCTGATCCTGGTCCCCGCCGGCCGGTTCGGCGACATCCGGGGGCGGCGCAACGTCTTCATCGTCGGTCTCGGACTGTTCACCCTGACCAGTGCGGCCGCGGGCCTGGCCCAGTCGCCGGCCTGGCTGATCGGTGCCCGACTGCTCCAGGGCGCCGCCGCCGGCCTGGTCAACCCGCAGGTGATCGGGCTGATCCAGCAGCTCTACCAGGGACCCGCCCGAGGGCGCCCGTTCGGACTGCTCGGGGCCACCATCGGCATCTCCACCGGGGTCGGTCCACTGCTCGGCGGCGCACTGATCCAGCTCGGCGGTCAGCACGACGGTTGGCGGTGGGTCTTCTTCGTCAACGTCCCGGTCGGGATCCTCACGATGTTCTTCGCCTGGCGGGTGCTCCCGACCCGCGCCCCACGGCCCGCCGAACGGCGGGGTCTCGACCCGGTCGGCGTGCTCCTACTCGGCCTCGGCGTCGTCCTGCTGCTGCTGCCGCTGGTGCAACGACAACAGTGGCAGGGATGGCTCAAGTGGCTGCTGATCCCCGCCGGTCTACTGGTACTGCTCGGCTTCGTCGGCTGGGAACTCCGGTACCGCCGCCGCCGCGAGCCGCTGTTCGACCTCGCCCTGTTCCGCCTCCGCTCGTACTCGCTCGGGACCCTGATCGGACTGCTCTACTTCGCCGGCTTCGTCGCCATCTTCTTCCTCTTCACGCTCTACCTGCAGAGCGGCCTTCGCTACACCGCGCTGGAGGCCGGGATCGCGATCACTCCGTTCGCGCTCGGTTCGGCGGTCACCGCGACCCTCGGCGGCCGGATCGTCAACCGGTTCGGCCGGCCGCTGGTCGCCATCGGTCTGGCGACCGTCGCATTCGGACTTGCCTGCGTGGTGCTCGCCCTGCACTACGTACCCGGGCACGGGGCCCCGTGGGCCACCGCCCTACCGCTGTTGGTCTCCGGGCTCGGCAGCGGTCTGGTCATCACCCCGAACCAGAACCTCGCACTCTCCGAGGTGCCGGTCCCCCAGGCCGGCAGCGCCGCCGGGATGCTCCAGACCGGTCAACGGATCGGGGCGGCCGCCGGGATCGCCGGGGTCGGCGCCATCTTCTTCACCACCCTCGCTTCCACCCACAACGGCTGGTCACGGGCATTCCGGGACGCACTGCTGGTGACCATCGGATTCGTGCTGGTCGCGCTGGTCGCCGCGATCGTGGACAGCCTCACCGAGCGGCGTGGCAGCCCGGCGAGCCCCGGCGGAACCGGTTGACCCGGTTGACCCGGTTGACCCGCCAGGCATGATCATGGTGGCCGGTCCGTCGGCGCATCGAGCGGTTTCCGGCGGGTGGACCGGTGACGGCGTCGCCGGGACGGCGGTTCAGGCCGTCTCGCCCGGCCCGAGCCAGCGGTAGTCGTGGCCACACCGCTCGGCGAGCCATCCGTGCACGCTCCCCAGGCCGCGATCGTTGAGTTGGGCGTCGTGGATGCCGTACGCGCGCTCAGGCGCGACGGCGCGGACGAAGTCGATCGCCTCGTCGGTCTTCAGCCACGACCCCTGCACCGGAACGAGCAGCGTCTCGACCGGCACCTCGGGCCGGTGCAACGAGTCACCGGGATGGTAGACCCGGTCCTCGACCAGATACCCGAGGTTGACACAGTCCGGCTGACCTCCGTAGATCACGGCGTGCCGGCCGCCGAGCGCGCGTACCCGGAAGCCGGCGGCGGTGAATTCCTGGTCCGGCGCGACCGGGACGTGGGCGAGATCCGGGATCTTCGCCCCGGCGGGGGCGTACACCGGAACATTCAAGCCAGCCAGCCGCAGTACGTCGATGTGGTCGACGTGCTCGTGCGTGACCAGTACGGCGTCGGCTCCGCGCAAGGCCGTCGGCTCGCTCCAGATCCCGGGGTCGATCACCAGGACGGCCCCGTCCTGTTCGAGCCGGACGCAGGCGTGGGTGTACTTGATGAGACGCATCCAGCGAAGCTACCGGGATCGGCCGCGAGCCGAGACCGTCGCCCGCTCCCGCCTGCCCGGCCCTGGAGCCCGGCCCGTCGAGACGCCGCGCGGCCCTGAACCCCCGCCGGTCGACCCGATCCACCGACCTGCCGACCTCCGCAGCAAGTGTGGCGCAGATCACACAGAAGCTCGGGCCGCCGGGGTTCGACTTCTTTTCCAGCGTGTAAGCCACTGCCGACCTGCCGCACGCTCACCGGGAGGACCTATGTCCCGCCAGCAGTTCAGCTTCGTCATCGGTTTCCTCATCGCGGCGGTCTGGGCCATCGCCGGCTTCGGCGCGGCGGCGGGCGCCGTGCTCGCCGGCCTGGTCGGCTGGCTCGCCGTACGGGTCATCGACGGCGACATCAGCGTTGCCGGCCTGGCCGATCGAGCCACCGCGTCACGACGGCGCTGAGCACTGTCGGTAGGCGCACCGGACCGACCCAGGAGGCAGCAGATGAGGGCAGGAAATGGCTGATACCGGCATCGCCACCAGGGACGACAACCGCGAGAAGACCAAGTCGCCGAGCCGGATGGGCAGGTCGGACCGCGGTGAACCGGCCCGGGCCCAGCTGAGCACGGACGCCGGGAAGACGAGGATCGCCGAGGGTGTGGTCGCCAAGATCGCCGGATTCGCCGCCCGGGAGATTCCGGGCGTCCACTCGATGGGCGCCGGACTCGCCCGGCGGGTCGGCCAGCTGCGCGGTATGGTTCCGGGCGGCTCCGAGACGATCCGGCAGGGTGTCTCGGTCGAGGTCGGCGAGCGCGAGACCGCCATCGACCTGGACATCGTCACCTGGTACGGGCAGAGCATCGTCGACGTCTCCGACGCGGTACGCCGGAATGTCGTGGAGCGGGTGCAGGCGATGACCGGCCTGAAGGTCATCGAGGTGAACATCAACGTCGACGACGTCTTCGTCGAAGGCGACCAGGACAACGACAACCGTCAGCAGCGGGCCGAATGAGCAGGCGGGCGGGGCCGGGCTCGACGGCGAAGGACGGCCGTGCGGCGACGGCTGGCCGAGGCGCGACGGCAACGTCCAGCAACGCGGCGCGAACCGGCAGCCCGACGCGGAGCGGCACCGCGTCGCGAAACAGCAACCCGACGCGGAGCGGCAACGCGACGACGGCCACGAAAGCGTCGACGGACCGGGCCGCGAGGGAGCAGGAGCAGCCGGCCAGCCCGGCGACGATTGCGGCGGAGGTAGCGGCGGCGGTGCTCGCGGTCCCTGGCGTGACCCGACTGACTCCGGGGGCGGGTGTCGAGGTGGCCACCCAGTTCCCCGGTGGCAAGGTCACCGGAATCCGACTCGGTGATCCGGTCGAGGTGCACGTCGAGGTCGACCCGGTGCCGATCGCACCGGTGGCGGAGCAGATCCGGAACGCGGTTCGGGAGGTACTGGGCAGGTTCGGTCGAGGTTCGTCGGTGGAGGTGGTCGTCGAGGACATCGACCTGCCGGTGCCGGCCACCGCCACGGCAGGGAGCTGACGGTGCGTCTGGTCAACCGGTTGGCCACCCTGGCACTGGCACTGGCCCTGCTCGGCGGAGGATTGCTGCTGATTGCCGAGGTCGTCACGGTTGCGCTGAACCGGCCGTCGCTGGTCGTGGACCGCACCGGCTGGTACGACACGCTCACCACCGTACGACTGGAGAACGCCTGGGTCCGGACCATCGTCATCGGACTGGGCGTACTCGGCCTGCTTATCCTTTCCGGACAGCTGCTGCGCTGGAAGCCCGACCGGCTGCCTACCCGGCTGGCGGACGGCTGGCATCTCCAACGCCGCTCGGTCGAACGGCAACTGGCGATCGCGGCGGACGCGGTGCCCGGCGTGGCATCCGCGAGCGCCCGGGTCCGACGGGACGGGATCGGCTGGCGGACCCGGATCCGGGCGGTCGGAGTGGACTCGTCCCGCGCAGAGGTGGAGAACGCGATCCGGCGCGAACTGGACCGGCTCGGGGCCTCGGCCGACGACCCGGTCGGGGTGCAGATGGTCCAGCCGGGTACCCGGTCCGCCGAGCCAGGAGCCCGGGCGTGACCCGGCCAGGGGTCCGGGCATGACCCGGGGCAGGAATCTGGGCACGGCTCCGGCCACGGGTGGGAGATCGGAACGGCCGCGTGTGCGGACGATGCTACGACGCGGGGTGACACCATGACGAACAGTGCGCTGCGGGTGCTCTGGACGGTGATCGGCATCGTGCTGACCGCCATCGGCGTGGTCGGGCTGATCGCCAGCCTGGGACACCTCGCCGGTGTCGACGAGAAGGCGCCACTGCTCTGGTCGGGCCTGCTCGATCTGTGGCGTGACATCGACCCGTGGGGACTGGTCATCCTGGGCGTACTCGGGCTGGCCTTCGCCTGGCTCGGGTTCGACATGCTCGGTCGGCAGTTCCGGACCCGCCGCTACCCCGCGATGGGCGACCTCGATCTGCGGGCCGTCAGGGCGAATCCCCCGGACGGGCAACCGGAGTTGCCCGGGGCGACCCGGATCCGCGGAGCCCGCCTGGTCCGGGGTCTGGAACGCGATCTCGCCCGGGATCCACTGGTCCGCAAGGCGTCCGTCAGGATGGCCGGCACGGCTCCCCGACCGGAGCTCTGGATCGAGTTGCAACTCAGTTCACGGGCCGGATTGGCCGTGGTCCGGGACCACGTCTCGGCGGCGGTCGACCGGTTCCGGGACACCTCCGGCCTGGCGCCGAGCCGGCTCGAGGTGACCGCCAGAATCGACACCGCCCGCCCGGTGCGGGTGCACTGACCGACCCGACCCGACCCGACCCGACCGGCGGCCGAGGCGATCGGAGGCGATCCGAGGCGATCCGAGGCGGCCGATCCAGCGGGGGACACATCGGACCCGGTGCGTCGCGGGTCGGTCCGGCTACCAGAGGGGGCGCAGTGGCGGCAGCGAGTCGCCGGCCAGGTGCCGGACCAGGCGCGTGAGCTCGGCACGCAGGTTGGCCAGGTTCCCCGCGCCGATTCCGGCGGCGATCTCGGCCTCCAGGCCGTGCAGCACCCGACCCGCCACCGCCAGATGGTCGGTCGCCCGTTCGGTCAGTACGACCAGCCGGCGCCGCCCACCCTCCGGATGCGCCTGACGTCGTACGTAGCCGCGCCGCTCCAGGTCGTCGACGAGTTGACCGGCGGCCTGCTTGGTCACCCCGAGCCGGTCCGCCAATTCGGTACTGGTGACACCGGGACCACGCAGTACCTGGAAGGCCAGGCCGTGCACCGGGCGCAGGTCCGGGTAGCCGGCCTCGGCGACCCGCCGGACGAACTCCGCGAGTACCAGTTGGAATCCCAGACCGAGCAGGAAGGTCAGCTCGGTACCGGCGAGAGGGTCATGGTCTGTGGTCACGACCCATCTTGACACGACCAAGTCAACTTGCTTTACTCACCTCACAAGTAAAGCAGGTTGACTCAGGAGGCGTCATGATCGTGGTAACCGAAAACGAGAGCCGGACGATCCGGACGGCCTCCGGCGTGGTGTCCGGGCTGGCCGCACCCAGCCAGGGCAGCGGAGAACTGGCCACCTGGCGGGTCCGGATGACTCCGGACGCGGCCGGGCCGGTGCACGAGATCGACCGGGAACAGGTGTGGATGCCACTGTCCGGAACGTTCTCGGTCACCATCGCCGACGACACCCAGGTGATCGGCGCCGGCCAGGCCGTGATCCTGCCCGCCGGAGCGGTCCGACAGATCCGGGCCGGAGCCGAACCGGCCGAGGCCCTGGTCTGCATGCCGGTCGGAGGCACCGCCACCGTGCCGGGCAGCCCGGAGCGCCGGGAGCTGCCCTGGGCACGCTGACCGTCAGCACGGCGGCGCCGACCAACCCGGACAACACCGCCGACCAGCCCGGACGACACCGCCGACCGGTCGGTGTCCGGCCCTGGCCGCCAACGGCGGGCACCAGGGCACCGCCGGCCGGTGACGGGTCAGATCCAGCCGTACCGGCGGGCGATGCTCACCGCCTCGTGCCGGTTGGCGGCCCCGACCTTGCCGGCGGCCGAGGACAGGTAGTTACGTACCGTCCCCGGGGACAGGGAGACCCGCTGGGCGATCTCCTCGACCGGCGCGCCGTCCGCCGCCAACTCCAGCACGTCGGCCTCCCGAGGCGTGAACGGGCTGTCGCCGGCACTGATCGCCTCGGCCGCGAGCTGCGGATCGACGTACCGGCCGCCTCGGTGGACCGTGCGGACCACCTCGGCGAGCACCTCGGCGGTGACCGTCTTGGGCAGGAAGCCCCGGACCCCGGCCGATAGTGCCCGCTTGAGATGTCCCGGCCGACCGTGGCTGGTGACGATCATCGTCCGGCAGTACGGCAGCTCGGCGTGGATCGCCTCGGCGACCGCGATGCCGTCCAGCTCCGGCATCTGCAGGTCGAGCATCGCGACATCGGGTCGCAGGGACCGGGCCAGCGCCAACGCCTGGGTGCCGGTCGCGGCCTGCCCGATCACCGTGAGGTCGTCGTGCAGGCCGAGCAGCGCGGTCAGGGCACCTCGGATCAGGTGCTCGTCCTCGGCGAGCAGGATCCGGATGGGTCCGGCGTCCTGCACCGGGTCACCCACGCCCGACCCGCCGTCGCCATTCGGCCGGGGCGTCCCAGCGGCCCTGGTCACGCGGAATCACCGCTGCGCGCGCCGACCCACGACCCGGTGTCCCGGATCGACCCGACGTCCGGCGTGGGCGGCCCGGCCGGCGGTGGCACCACCGGCAGTTCCGCGGTCAGTCGGAACCGGTCCCGGCCCCGCCGCTCGACCGTGACCCGGCCGCCGAGCGGAGCCAGTCGTTCGCTGAGGCCGAGCAGGCCGTTGCCGAACTGCGGCGGTTCGCCCGCACGCACCCCGTCGTTCTCCATCACCAGGGTCACCAGCCGCTCGTCTTCGGGAATCGTCGGAACGTCCCCGATGCCGGCGCCGCCATCCGGCACGTCGTCCGGGACGTCGTCCGGCATCGGGGCGGCGGCCTTCGTCCCGTCCGGATCGGTGACAGGCCGGCCCTGGCGCAACGACACCGTGCAGGTGATCGCCTCACTGTGCCGCAACACGTTCGTGGTTCCCTCCCGGACCACCCAGCCGAGCGCGTTCTGGGCCTGCGGACTCAACTCGTGGCCCTCCCCCAGCACCCGGCACCGTACCCCCGCCGAAGCGAGTACGGACCGGGCACCGGCCAGTTCCGCGTCCAGGTCCGCGGAACGGTAGCCCCGGACGACCTCACGGACCTCGGCCAGCGAGTCCTGGGCGATCCGGCGCACCTCCAGCATCTCCTCCACCGCCCGGGGCCGATCCCGCTTGGCCAGCTGTGCGGCCAGCTCACTCTTCAGGGCCACCACCGACAGATTCCGGCCGAGCACGTCGTGCAGGTCCCGGGCGAACCGGAGCCGCTCCTCGGCCACCGCCAGCCGAACCTGGTTGCCCCGGGACCGCTCCAACTCCCAGAGCACCCCGAGCATCCACAGTGAGGAGCGGAAGCCGAACAGCAGCACGACGAACCCGACGAAGAGCGTCGCGACGGAGGAAACCATCACCTCGGCCGACACCGCGTCGACGAGCCCGACGCACAGCAGGACCCCGGCCATCCCGGCCACGCCGACCAGGGCGTAACGGGGAGTGGCAACCGTGCAGAGCACGGCGAGGAAGTAGCACGAGACGACGACCGCCACGCGCAACGTCCAACTGTCCGGATGGGCCGGCGGACCACCCAGCTCGTCGGCGAGCAGGCAGGCGACGATCACCGCCAGGGTCATCCCGGCCGCGGCCACGAGGAGCCCGACCGGACGGTCCCGGCGCCCGAGGTAGTGCTCGATCCCGGCGCGTACGGCGAGCAGGCACAGCACCGTGTGTCCCAGGGCGAGCACCAGCACGACGGTCCGGCCGGCCGCCGACACTTCGCTGTCGACCGCGCCGAACAGCGTCACCGGCTCGGACGCCGACACCAGGTAGAGGGTGGCCCGGGTGAACAGGTCGAACCGCTCGGGTTGGCCGCGCGCCCGCCACCATCCGATCACGTCGCGCATTCCCGGGCCTCCCTCGCTGCGAACCGGCCTAGTGACGCGTGTCCCAGCGGAACCAGCGACGGACCGCGGAGACCCCGATGGCCAGCCACAACAGTATGATCACAGCCGGCTGCCGGGCCTCGGACAGGACTCCGACGAAGTCCCGGGGTGCCTCGGCCCCCGTTGTGCCGAGCCAGCCGAGCCGGACCAGGTCGAGGACCGGGGTCAGCGGCAACATCCGGCACACCGTGGCGAGCGCGTCGGGCATCGAGTCCAGGGAACCGGCGACCCCGGAGCCGATCATCGAAACCACCAGCACCGGCAGGGTGGTGATCTGCGCCGTCTCCACGGTCCTGGTGAAGCCCGACGACGCGGCCGCCAACAGGACGAAGATGGCACACCCGGCCAGCATCGCGAGCAGCAGCACCGGAAGGTTGACCGGTACCGGCAGGTCGATGAGGACCATCGCGGCCACCACCGTCAGTATGGTCTGGGTCAGGGCGAGCGCCAGGGCCGGAACCGCCGCGCCGATCAGGATCTCCGCGTCGGTCGCCACCCCGGTACGCAGTCGCTTGAGCACCCGCTCCTCGCGCCGGGCCACGTACGTCGTCACCAGGTTGTAGTACACGACGTACAGCAGGACGAAGCCGAACATCGCGGTGGCCAGGAAGGCGCCGGTGGAGACGTGCCCGTCGCCCTCCAGGAACGTCGAGAACAGCCCCACCGTGCCCAGCGGCAGCAGCAGTGCCGTCGTCGCGGCGGTCTTGTTGCGCAGCAACAGGATCATCTCGGCCCGGCCGAGCGCGTTGATCCGGCGCAGGCTCACCCCGCCGAGTCCGAGCCGGTTGGCTATCCCGGTCCGCCCACTCGTCGTCTCCGCTGGTGCGGTCATGCCGTCCCCTCGCTTCGCTCGTCGCCGCCATGACCTGGTCCACTGAACCGGCCGATGCCCTCGCTCCGCTCGGTCACGGGGTTCCCTCCGTCATGGACCCGTCGTCGGAGTGGGCCACCGCGAGGAATGCCTCCTCCAGGGAAGCGGCCCGGGCATCCAACCCGCCCAGTTCCACGCCGCGCGGGTTCGCCCAGCCCAACAGGGCGGTCAGGGCCGGCTGAAGCGCGTCGGTGTACAGCGTCAGCCGCGACCCGGAACTCGGGGCGGCACCCGAGGGTGGCGGTTGGGCACCGGGCAACGTGGGCAGGTCGGCCGGGCTCGTTCCGGCGGGCAGTTCGAAACTGATCCGGGCCGGATGCGCGGCCACCACGTCGGCGACCGTGCCGGCGGTGACGATCCGGCCCCGGTGCATGATCGCCAGCCGGTCGGCGAGTTCGGCCGCCTCCGCCAAATAGTGGGTGGTCAACAGCACGGTGATGCCGTCGACCAGCAGCGCGCGGACCAACTGCCAGGTGTTGTGCCGACTCTCCGGATCCAACCCGGTGGTCGGCTCGTCGAGAAAGAGGACCTCCGGCTGGCCGAGGATCGCCATCGCGAGGTCGAGCCGGCGGCGTTCACCGCCGGAGAGCTGCTTCACCTGCGTACGCGCGCGGTGGCGCAGGTCGACCAGTTCCAGCGCGCGGTCGACGGGGTTGGCCCGGGGCAGCGTACCGGCCCACATCCGGGCCGTCTCCGCGACCGTCAGGTCGGCCGGGAACCCGCCCTCCTGCAACATCACTCCGGTACGCGGACGTACCGCCGCCCGCTCCCGGTACGGGTCCCGGCCGAACACCCGGATCGTGCCTCCGCTCGGCGGAGCCAGCCCCTCGACCAGTTCCAGGGTCGAGGTCTTGCCCGCTCCGTTGGTGCCCAGCAGCGCGAAGAGTTCCCCTCGGCCGACCGAGAAGGAGACGCCCCGCACCGCCTCGAAGCCGTCACTGCCGCCGTACCGTCGCCGCAGGTCGGTGACCTGAACGACGGTTTCCCGACCGGGCGGCGCCAGCGCCGGGTCGGGAACCGTCATCGTCTGGTTCATACCCTCGATTATTTGTTTTGCCGGTCGACGGCGGCAGTGCCGCCACTCACCGCTTTCCGGGTATCCCACCCGGCCCCGGCCATGACGAATCTCATGCCCCGGATCACCGCCCCGCCCCGTGGATCGCCTGGAACAACGCGATCCACTGCTCCGGCCAGACGTATCCGACCAGGGTCTCCGGCGGTACCCGGTTGGCGCGCAGCGCCGCGTCGACCCGCCGGGCCGGGTACCGCTGCCGGAGCGAGGCCCGCAGCGAGCCGCCGAGGCCGCTGAAGCCGAGCGCGACGAACCGTTCATAGTCGACGATCTGCCGGGCCGGCAGCAGATCGACCGGGCGGCGGTCCAGCCGCAGGATGGCGGAGTCCACCCGGGGCATCGGCCGGAACCGTTCCCGGGGAATTCGACCGGCCAGCCGCCAGTGGAACCGGGGCCAGGTCTGCACGGTACGCAGCGTCCAACGGCCGTAGTCGCCACAGCGCTTGCGGGCGTACTCGAGCTGGGTCACCAGGGTCGCGGAGGTCAGGTTCGGCGCCTCCAGGCACCAGTCGACGATCCGGCTGGTGGAGGCGTACGGGATGTTGCCGACCACCGCGAACGGCTCTTCCGGAGGCAGCGACGCGACGAAGTCGCCGTGCACCAGTCGGACCCCGTCGGTCGTGCCGAACTCGTCGTCGAGCCGGGCGACCAGGGCCGGGTCGATCTCGTACGCCACGACCCGCCGACACAGCCGGACCAGTTCCCTGGTCAGTGCGCCCTGACCAGCGCCGACTTCGAGGATCAACCCGGTCGGTTCCGGTTGGACGGACCGGATTATCTGCCCGATGGTGCTTTCGTCGCGCAGGAAGTTCTGTCCGAGCACCCGCCGCGACCGGTCTGTCCCGGACCGGGGCGTCCCTCCGGGGCTGGGCCGGGAGGCCCGTCCCTGGTCGGATCCGGACCCCACCGGGCCGGTGTGGTGGACGTGGCGACGGTTCTCTCGATTTCCGCGATTGTGCGGCACAGCCGTGTCCTCCCGCCCGGATCTGCCGGGCCGGTTGTGGGACAGGCGGCACGAGCGGCCAGGGCCTGTCCCGAACTGATTCGGACTCGGATGACCCTGGGTGTGCGGCTGCACGGCGGCTCGCGGTCGCGCGTCACCACGGACGCGGGAGACCTGCACCGGTCACGGCGACGCCGGGCGTCGCCAGGACGGGTTGGAGGTCCCGGCGCGATACGCCGGCGGAAGGGAACGACTGTTCAGCCGACGCCGCGACAGCGGGCGCCGGACGTCGAACGGGCTTTCTCCGTGTTCAGCCGGCCAGGGCGGATCGCCGGGGCCGGGGGCGGAACAGGAGCAGTAGCGACGCCCCACCAGCGGTGCACATCCCGGTCAGGGACCCGCGGATCAGGGCGTGGAAGGCGTTCGACACCCGCACACCCTAACTCAGGGTGTGGTCACCGGATCAACCGAATAACCAGCCTGGTCCCGGCCCCGGCCCCCGGCCATCCGGTTGATCACCTCGGGGTCGCCGGGCCGGGCGAACCACCAGCCCTGGGCGTGGTCGCAGCCCATCGTGCGCAGCAGGTGGGCCTGCTCCTCGGTCTCCACGCCCTCGGCGGTGACGGTCAGATTGAGCCCGTGGGCGAGCGCGATCACGCTGGCCACGATCTGCCGGTCCGCCGGGGTGCTGGGATGACCGGGTGCGAGACCCGCGATGAACGATCCGGCGATCTTCAGCTCCCGTACCGGCAGGCGGCGCAGGTAGGCGAGGTTGGAGTAACCGGTACCGAAGTCGTCGACCGCGACCCGTACGCCGTGCTCGGCGAGCGCCTCCAACGCGTCGGCCGGGCCCTGTGCCGGGCCCAGCAGGGCACTTTCGGTGAGTTCCAGTTGCAGCTGGTGGGCCGGCAGCCCCACCTCGTCGAGGGTACGCAGCAGCTCGTCCGCGAGGCCGACGTCGTGCAGTTGCCGCGCGGACAGGTTGACGCTGATGAACGGCGCCCGGTCGCCGAGTTCCCGGTACCAGCCGGCGGCCTCCCGGCAGCCCCGGGTCAGCACCCACCGGCCCAACTGTCCGATCAGACCGAGCTCCTCGGCGAGATCGATGAAGATCTCCGGGGCGATCGGCCCGTGCTCGGGATGGGTCCACCGGAGCAGCACCTCGGCCCCGATCGGCACGCCGTCGGCGAGCCGGACGATGGGTTGGTACCGCAGGGCGAAGTCGCCGCGTTGCAGGGCAGAACGGAGTCCGGAGCTGAGCGTCGAGCGGAGCGCCTGCGCGTCGTGCCGGTTCGCGTCGTAGACCTCGTACCGGTCTCCCCCGGCGGCCTTCGCCCAGTACAAGGCGATGTCCGCGGCCCGCATGAGGTCACTCGGTTGACTGTGCGGAATCCGGTCGTCGGTCACGCCGATGCTGACCGAGACCGAGAGCTGGTGTCCGGCGGCCGGAATGGGCTCCCGGACCGCCGACACGACCCGTTCCGCCACCCGTACCAGCTGGTCGAGTTCGGTCCCGGCGGCCGCGATGATGACGAACTCGTCCCCACCGAGGCGGCCGGCGAGCCAGCCGGGCTCGGAGACGCACCCGGCGAGCCGGCCGGCGACGGTACGCAGCACGTCGTCCCCGGCGGCGTGCCCGAACGAGTCGTTGATCGTCTTGAACCCGTCGAGGTCCAGATAGCAGATGCCGATGTGTTCGTCGGGCCGCAGCCCGTCGACCAGCTCGTCGAGCCGCCGGAGCAGCAGGGTCCGGTTGGGCAGGTTCGTCAGCGGGTCGTGCAGGGCCTGGTGGGACAGCGCGGACTGCAGGTGGTAGCGCTCGGTGTCGTCCTGCGCGGTGACCACGAGGTGGGTCATCGCGTCGTGTCGGACCGGTGCCAGCGAGAGCCGGAGCCAGACCGTGCCGCCGTCGGGTCGGCTGAAGGCGGCGTCCAGCTCCGTATGCGCGCGCCGTCCGGTGTGAAGATCATCGAGTGCCCGCTCGACCGCCGCCCGATGGTCCGACTGGCTCAGCCCGGTCAACCGCTGGCGGCCCAGTTCGGCCACCGAACGGTCGAGCATCCGGGCCAGCGCGGGGTTGGCCTGGACGATCCGGTTCTCCGGGTCGACCACGCAGATTCCGCTCGCCGAGGAGACGAAGAGGGCCTCGAAGCGGGCCTCGCTCGCCGCCCGGGCCCGTTCGGCGGTACGACGGGCGGTCAGTACCGCCCTGATGATCGACTCCAGTTCGGACTGGGTCCGCTCCCGCAGCGCCCGGGCGTACCCGGCGGCCACCCCGCCGAGCAGCGCGGCCCGGTCGGTGGCCCCGGCCGGACCGGTCGGCAGCCGGTCGGCGAGCGCGGCGATCGTCGTCTGCACCGCGTCGGTGTTGGTGTAACCGTCGGCGACCAGCGCAGCGCCGACCTCCCGGGCGGCGGCCTGACCGCCGCCGCCGGCACCGGCCAGCCGGGCCGCATAGCCCCGCAGCACCTGCCGCAGGTCGTCGAGACGCACCGGCACGTAGCTGATCCTGGCCATCAGCTGCGCCCAGTGCTGGGCGAATTCGTCGAGACCGGCCGAGGCCGAACCAGGCCCGTCGCCCGCGTCGGTCACAGTTTGCGTCCCACCCCGGCGTAGATCAGGGCGCCGGAGAACCGGTCGTCGACCTCCACTGTCGGGTCCGGACGCCAGTCCGGGAGATTCACCAGGCCGGGTTCGACCAACTCGAAACCGGTGAAGAACCGTTCGATCTCCTCCCGGTTCCGGGGCGTGAGCGGAGTCGGAGTGCGCCGGTAGAGCTCCCGGATTCGCTCGTCGGCCTCCGGACTGGCCCCGTACGCGCCCTGGGTCAGCACCAGATAACTACCCGAGGGGATACCGTCGGCCAGGGAGGCCACCGCCGCGTGCGGATCGTCGGAGTCCGGGATGAAGTGCATCAACGCGACCAGCAACAGCGCGACCGGGCGGTCCAGGTCGAGCAGGGCCCCCTGTCGGACCTGGTCGAGAATGTCGGATGGCCGGCGGACATCCGCCTGGAGCACAGCCGTCCGGTCGTCGTCCCGGAGGATCGCCCGACTGTGCGCCACCGCCACCGGGTCGATGTCCACATAGACCACCCGGGCCGCCGGGTCGATCCGCCGCGCGACCTCGTGCACGTTGTTCGCGGTCGGTATCCCGGAACCGATGTCGAGGAACTGGCGGATCCCCTGCGCCGCGAGAAACCGGACCGCCCGGCCGAGGAACGCCCGGTTGGCCCGGGCGTAGCGGACCGAATCGGGCCAGGCCAGCTCGGTCTGTCGGGCGATCTCCCGGTCCACTTCGAAGTTGTGCGACCCGCCCAACCAGACGTCGTAGATCCGGGATGCGCTGGGCCTGTCGATATCGATGTCGTCGGGCGCCCAATCCGGTTGTGTCACGGCCTCACCCCGCCAGCTCGATGTCCGCCGACCGGCCCTGGTGAGCGGCCACGACCTCGTGCTTGCTCCGCCTCGGCACAGCGCCGGATTCCCGAGCCGACAGCGTACCGATCAAACTGTGGTTGGCGAACCCGCGAACATCGAGACACGCCATCATCTTGGCCGGGCGCCGCACCGGAGGACGCCCACCGGCCGGCGGCCCCGGCTCCGCCCGCCGGGCCGGGCCCGGGACGACCGGCCGACGCTCCGGACGGGCGGACGTGATCACGGCCGTGGGCTGGAGTTAAGGTACCTAAATGGAAAAGCCCACCGTAGGTCTGGTCGAGGGCCCACCGCCGGCCGACCTCGTCATCGAGGACATAACGATCGGGAACGGCCAGGAGGTCCAACCCGGCCAATGGGCCGTGGTGCAGTACGTCGGGGTCTCGTTCGACACCGGCGACGAGTTCGACGCGTCGTGGAACCGTGGATCGCCGTTCAGCTTCCAGCTCGGTGCCGGCCGGGTCATCGAGGGATGGGACCGCGGCGTGCTCGGGATGCGGATCGGCGGCCGGCGCAAGCTGGTCGTCCCGCCGCACCTCGGTTACGGAAACCAGGGCGTCGGCAACCGGATCAAGCCCGGTGCCACCCTCGTCTTCGTCGTCGACCTGGTCGACATCAAGTAGCCCGACCTGACCGTCCGGGGTGGGTGGGTCCACCCCGGGCGCG
>NZ_JBHSPR010000007.1:18366-125081 GCF_042658085.1 Plantactinospora solaniradicis
GACGTCGACGACGTCCGGGGCCGTGACACGTACCGGGCCGGCGTGGTGCTCAGAAGCCGAGCGCGGCCCGGCCACCGACCACCGGGATGGTCAACGCGCTGAACTTCGGTGCCACCGTCAACCGGGTGCCCGGCAGCGGCAGCAGGGTGTACTCCTGGTCGCTTGAGAAGATCACGACCCCGAGCCGGTGACCGGCCGGGAAGACGTAGTCCTTCGGCTCCAGATTCCAGCGGTAGTCGTACATCTGGCCCTGTCGGACCGGGCGGGAGTGCGACTCGCTGGTGCGGTTCTGCGGATCGAGCCAGCCCCGGGTCACCACGAACGGCGCGTCGGTCGAGCCCGCCGGGCCGTAGTCGACCAGGTAGCCGGTCAGGTTCGCGGCGGTGCGGTTGTCGATGGACAACCGGGCCCGCAGCTCCGGCCGCCCGGAGATCCGGACGTCCTGCGCCAGCGCCGGGGACGTGTAGACGAGCCGGTTCGGGTTCGCGGTCTCCGGTGAGGCCACCAGCTCGGTCGGCGCGATCGTCCGTCCGGAATCGACGAAACTCTGCTCGGCACGTCCCCGGGGACCGTGGGTCTGCAACGTGCCCGGTGCGGTGGGGCTGGTCGCGGAGAGTTCCACCGAGACGTCCCGGGCCGCCCGGTCCGGCCAGTCCGGGTACGTGGTGTAGGCCCGGTCCTCCCGCTGCAGCACCACCCTCGGCTCGGCCATGATGTCGTTGTCGACGCCCCAGAGCCAGTAGTCGAGCCAGCGGTTCTCGGTCTGCCGGTAGGTCCACGACCGCCCGTCCGGCAGGGTGACGGTGGCGGCGCTGCCGGGCCCACCGTGGCCGCCCTGGTGCAGCCAGAGCTTGCGCGGTACGCCGAACCGGGCGAGCTGCTCCCACCAGTCGGCGAACTGCCCGGTCTTCACGTTCCAGTCGTTGAGCCCGTGCACGACCATCACGCTGGCCCGAACCCGACGTACCTCCGGCAGGTAGTCCCGCTCCTGCCAGAACTCGGTGTAGTCGCCGGTGATCCGGTCCTGCTCCTCGGCGATCTCGGCGATCTCGTCGGCGCAGGGCCCCTCGGACCGGGCCTGGCCGGCGGTGTACATGGTGAGGATGTCCGCGTCCTCACCCTGGTACGTGCCCGGCGCCACGACGAGGCCGTTCGCCCGGTAGTAGTCGTACCAGTTGCTGATCGCGGAGACCGGGATGATGGTCTTCAGTCCCTTGACGCCGGTCGTCGCCACCATGTTCGGCAGGGTTCCGTTGTAGGACACCCCGGTCATCCCGACCGCCCCGGTGGTCCAACCGGCCCGGACCGGTGCGCCGCTGGCGTCGAAGGCCCTGGCCCGACCGTTCAGCCAGTCGATGATCGCCTTGGTGCTCAGTGTCTCCGCCTGGTCGCCGGTGGTCGGGCAGCCGTCGGAGTCACCGGTGCCGATGCTCGTCCCGGACATCACCGCGTAGCCGCGCGGAACGTAGTAGTCGTCGAGCTGGCCGGGCAGGTTCGCCTTCGCCCGGAAGACGCCCAGGTCCCCGACGCGGGCCGCCGACGAACGGCCGGACGCGTTCTGCGGCAGGTCGTCGACGAGCACGCTCGGGTACGGAACGTCGTCCCAGGTGTCCTTCCGGTACGGCGAGTGCTCCAGGATCACCGGAACCCGCATACCCCGGGTCTCGGTCTCGCGGGGCCGGGAGATGTCGACCACCACCCGGTCACGCCGGCCGTCGGAGTCGGTGTCGAGCGGGGTCTCCACCCACACCCGTTCCTCGATCGCGTCGGCGAACGAGAACACCGGCTGGGTCATGCCGTCCTGCACGACGATGTCCGGTGGTGGACTGCCCGCTCCGGCTCGCGCCGGCACGGGCGACGCGACCAGTGCCAGCGCGACGGCGTACGCGCCGAGGATCCTCGCGGAACCTGGTAAGCGCATGGACGTGCTCCTCTCGGACGGTCCTCATGGGTGAGGCGGTGGCGCCGACGGTACTGGTCCACCGGGGCGCCTGGCGTGGGCATCAGGTTGATGCATTGTCCGTACCGGACGCCCACGGTGAATTCCGGGGTCCCCAGAATGGCCGAAGCCGGGCCGGTACGCAGATGGTCGACAGGGGTTCCGGAAAGGCATTGGTGAACGTGGACACATTGACCGCCTATCCTAGAT
This sequence comes from Plantactinospora solaniradicis, assembly GCF_042658085.1. NCBI lineage: Bacteria > Bacillati > Actinomycetota > Actinomycetes > Micromonosporales > Micromonosporaceae > Plantactinospora > Plantactinospora solaniradicis. The sequence goes on from NZ_JBHSPR010000007.1 coordinate 20,516, forward strand.
ACACCGCCCAGGTACGTCGATTGGTGTGACGTACACAGGGCGGGTCACGGCAGCACGGAGGCGGTCCCTGGATTGGCCAACTGCCTTACCTGAAGGTAGCTTGGCCGCCGACATCATTGGAGGTCGGACCGGCGCGTGCCTGGACGGGGCCGGCGCGCTTCGGTCGAAGGTCTCAGCTTTGGAGGTTGCATCCCGGTGAGTTCCTACACAATTACGATCGCCCCGGACGATCAGACCCGCGCGACGACGACGTTGCGGGTCGAGGTTACCGACAACGCCACCCGGATCACCGAACTCCTGGTACGTGCCGGCGAGGGCGAAGGACTTACCCCGGGACAACTGCCAGCGGTCGATCTGGACCAGTTGCTGCGCGCCGTGATGCCGGGCTCCACCACACCGGCGGTAGCGGCATCGGCGTCGACCCCGGCCCCGGCGTCCTCCGGCGTCCGTGCCACCGATCCGACGGTCGACACCCCGCAGGCCGACGTTCCGCCGGCGCCCGAGGCGGAGACCCCCGAGGCGATCCCGGAGCCGGTGGCGACGTCGACGGAGACCTCGCCGACCACTGTGGACGCGAGTGTGGCGACCGGGCTGGTCCCGCCACAGCCGGAAGCGACGTCCGAGTTCACGCCGGACGGCGAGGAGAAGGTCACCGGTACGGCGGAGGAGATCGGCACCGCCGCGTCGAGCGGAGCGGAGACGCCGGACGAACCGCCGACGTCGACGGCGCCCCGGAAGTCAGCTGCCAGGAAGGCCAACGCCGCCGTGTCGAGCGGGCGGTCTCCGGCGACGAAGTCCACGGTGAAGAAGACGGCTCCGACCCGGAGCACCGCGAAGCGCGGCAGCACGACGCCGACCACCACCACCCGGTCCAAGGTCGGAAAGGCTGCCACGAAGCAGACCGCGACCGGTACCGGGCAGAGTGATCCGGCGACCCCGGCCAAGAAGCGCGCCACGGCCAAGAAGGTCGCGGCGAAGGAGGCCACGGCGAAGCAGAGCGCCCCGGCCAGGAAGACCGTCGGGACCGGCGGCGGCACCGCCCCGAAGAAGAGCCTCAGCTCCGGCAGCGGTACGTCGACAACGCGGAAGAGCACCCCCGCGAGCAAGAGCGCCACCGCGAGCAAGAGCGCCACCGCGAGCAAGAGCGCCACCGCGAGCAAGAGCGCCACCGCGAGCAAGAGCACTGCGGGCAGGAGCAGCGGGGCGGCGGGCGGCAGGCGGACGGCCCGGAGCAACGCACCGGCACCCGCCGCCGGCCGGTCGTACCGACGGGCTCCGGAGGATCTCGCCGCGGTACTCGGACAGGCCGGCACCGCCACCGCCGTCGCGGACCACTACGGCGTGCCCCGGCACACCGCACAGAGTTGGGTCAGGACGCTGCGCCGCAACCAGGACCCGGCAACGAACTGATCGTTCCGTCGACCGGAGCGGGCCGCCTCGACCGCCGACCGGCTCCGGTCGCCGCGCCGGCATCTCGCAGCGACAGGTGCCGGCGCGCCGGACCGCTCCGCTCAGCCGTCGAGGCGGATCGTCAGTACCGTCCAGGCGCCGAGATAGATCCGGTCGCCGCTGCCCAGCGGTACGGGCGTGTTCGGGGCGATCGACGCCGTCGCGGGGTCGTTGAGATAGGTGCCGTTGGCGGATTCGAGGTCCACCAGTGCCCAGCCGTCGGACTGCGGCACCAGCAGCGCGTGCAGGTGGGACACGCCGGGGTCCTCGGGCGGACCGATCAGGTCGATGTCGGGACGTACGCCCCGGGACCGGCTCCGCCGGCCGATCAGCAGTTGCCGGCGGTCCAGCACGAACAGTCGTTCGGGGACGAAGCGGGGGAAGTTCAGCGCCGCGGCGTCGGCCCCGCCGAGGGCTCTGATGATCTCGAAGTAGTCCCGGTCCGCGCCGACCACGATCTGCCAGGCGGCGACGTGTCCCTGCGGGCTACCATCCGTTCCCGCCGCCCGGGAGGCGGGCGTGCCGGGGTGCTCCGGGCCCTGACCGCCCTCGTCGGGAACGCCGGCCGCCTCGCCGGAGCTGGCTTCGGCGGCGCCGTCCGGGGCGGCCGGGACCGGCGGGGAGAGCAGGAAGTCGTAGCCGTCCTCCTCGCAGAAGCGGTCGACCTGCGGGGTCCCGCACAGCGGGCACCGCTTGGCCGGCGAGGGCTCCTGCGCGGCGACGGACCCGCCGCCGGACTGCCTCGGCTCGACGGCTCCCTCCGGGACACCGGGCGCACCGACCGGCTCTGGCCCGCTGTTCGCCTGGTCCGGGCCGGGGCCGCGGCCCGCCATCGGCGCCCCGCAGACGTCGCAGTAGTCCATCGTCGCCGATTCGTGTCCCCTGGGACACGTGGACGTCGTCACCGCCGTCACCCCGGGTCTTTCCTCACCCGCACCGTCTTGATCGACCGCACGTCGGTCAACTCGGCGTCTCCCGCGCTCACCTGCTGCTTCAGCCGCACCGTGCCGGTCGGCGCGTCGACGACATCGACGACTCGGCCGAGGAGCTGCGCCGTCTCGTCGTGCCCCGACTCGGCGGCCAGTTGTACGGCCCGGCCGAGCCTCGCCGTCGCCGTCTCGACGTCGCCGACCTCCCGGGCGCGAAGTCCCTCCTGGATCGCGGCCGCGAGTTCGGCCTGTCCGGTGTAGTGCGCCACCTGTGGGCTGATCCGGGTGGACAGCGCGGTGTCGTCGGTCCACCGGGCCAGGATCAGTCGTTCCGTGAGCATCTGGCCGGCGCTGACCAGGCTGACCCTCGCGGCCAACACCTCCTCGCCGACCGAGTCGGGTTCGAGCGCCACCGAGACGTGGTACTCGCGGGTCTCCGCTCCCCACGCACCGGTCGGATAGTCACCGATCCGGGCGCTGACGGCGGCCCGGCGCCCGGTGAGGTCCTGGACGTGTGGGAAGACCTGCTTGACCGTACGGATGGTCGAGCCGGCCGGACTCCAGATCCGCAGCGACACGTCGGCGACCCACTTGCCCATCGCCGCTGCCGTCATCGCCTGGAAGGCCGCCGGGAGCTGTTCGGGGTTCTCCAGCCCGTCGGCGGTACCGAGCAGGGTGGACGCGATGGCGCGTAGCTCGCCCGCGACCCAGCCGGTACCGATGCCCCTGCTGTCACAGACGAACCGGCCCTCGCACGCGGCGAGCATCCGTTGCAGGTCCTCGGGCCGTTCGTGTTCGTTGCGTCCGTCGGTGAGCAGGATGGCGTGTTTGACCTCGGCCGGGTAGCCGGCGAACAGCCAGTTCGCCAGGTCCAGCCACCGCCCGATGGCGGTGCCGCCGTCCGCGCGCAGTCCGGCCACCGCCGCTTTCGCCTGGGCCCTGGTCTGTGCCGTCGCCGGCACCATTCCCGGCTGCGGTGGGTACACCATCCGGGCGATCGCCGTTCCGGACACCACCGCGAAGCCGACTCCCTCGCGCAGGGTGTCGATCGCGACCGCGGTGGCCCGCTTCGCCTCGGCGAGCTTCGTCGCGGGCATCGCCATGGACCCCGAGGTGTCAATCATGATCGCTTGCGCCGCAGTCGGTACGTTCGCGGGATCGCGCAGGTCCGGCCCGGACGCGGTCACGGTGAGAATCGCGTCCACCACCTGGCCGCCGGCGGGCAGATACTCGTTGTGGTCGACCTCGACGAGGAACTGCGGCGGACCGCTCACGCGCTGGGCCCTCCCGGTCTGACGACGGGCCCTCCCGGTCCGACGACCGGCCCTCCTGGTCCGACGACCGGCCCTCCCGGTCCGGCAACGGGCCCTCCCGGTCCGACGACCGGCGGGAACGGCAGCACCGCGACGGCGACGTTGTCGTGCCCGCCGGCCTCCACCGCGAACCGGGTCAGGTCCCGGGCGATCGCGATCGGGGCGGCACCGCCGGGTCCCGGCACCCGGGCGGCCAGGGCGGCCGGATTGGGCAGGTAGTGCGACAACCCGTCGGAGCAGAGCACCAGCCGTCCCGGCCGGTTCGGCTGGAAGGTCACCACCTGTGGCTCCGCGTCACTGGAGTCGGCGCCGAGCCAGCGGATCAGAGCCTTCGAGGTGGGATCCAGTTCGGCACCGGGCGGCACCGGCCGACCGGCCCGGATCTGCCCGACCACCGAGTCGTCGATGGTCAGGCAGACGGCCTCGTCCACCGCGCCGTCGGGGCCGAGCCAGTACGCCCGACTGTCGCCGATCCAGCCGACCGTCACCGAGCCGATGGTGACCACCGCGCAGACGAACGTACAGCTCGGCGGCACCTGTCCGTCGTCGCTCGCGGCGGTCGCCCGGGCCGCGGCCGCGGCGGCACGCCCGCTGGCCATGATCGCGTCGGGGGCGCCGGCACCGGCCGACAGCGCGGAGAGCATTGCCGTCAGGCCCGCTTCCGTCGCCGCGTGCGCGGCCACGTCGGCACGCAACGAGGTGGACACCCCGTCACACACGACGGCCGCGATCGTCTGGCCGAGCCTGCCGATCGCCACGGCATCCTCGTTGCGCCGCCGCCGGGCCTTGTCGGTGACCGCCGCGACCGGGCCGAGGTCCAGGTCCGCGCGGTCCCGGCCGACGAGCCATCGACGTCCACAGTGGTCACAGTGGCCCGGGTTGCCGGACGGCGGTGTGCCGCATCCCGGACAGGGCTGACCAACCGCTCGGGACGAGAGCCAGGGACCGGTCGGTGCGCCGGTACCAAGCTGCCCCTGCGGAGCGGCCACGGCGGGAGCCGGCTGCGCTGGTACACCCCAGCCGGCCGGCGCGGCCGGCGCGCTCCACCCGGAGGACGTCGGCGGTGATGCCGGCCCGCCCCACCCGGGCGGTGCGGGTGGTGATGCCGGCGCGGGCGGTGCCACGGGTGCGCTCCAGGCAGCCGGCCGGGGCACGGCGATCGGACCGGACGACACACTCCAGACCCCGGTCGCGGACGAGCCGGCCGGTTCCGCCGACCCACCCCGCCCCGTGGGCGCGGCCGGACCGATCGGACCAGCCGTTCCCGGAACTCCGCCCGGTCCGGAAGGCCCTGGGGGCGGCCCGGTGGGCGCGTACTGCCCTGGAGGCGCCACCGGCCCCGACGGCGCGAACGGACCGGGAGGCGAGGTTACGCCCGGATGCCCGACCGGCCCCGGACGCCGGAATGGTTCCGGAGATCCGGTCGGCCCGGTCGGCCGGAACGCCTCGGTGGGGCCGGCCAGCGCCGCGAGCCGGGAGAGTTCGGTCCGAGACGACGACTCGGTGGACCCTGCCAACGCGGCCAGCCTCGACAACTCGGTCGCGCCGGACGGCTCGGCTGGTTCGGGTGCCGACGACGGTTGCGACCCGGCCGACCCCGCCGCCGCTGCCCAGCCCGGCGACCCGGTCGGTTCCGCCGCCGCGACGCGTTCCAGTTCCCGACCGCACACCTCGCAGTACCGGTGGTCCGGCGCGTCCGGCGGGCCATGCTCGGGGCAGGGTGCGGCCATGCTGCCGGCGGGGCCGGTACCACCCGTGGCCGTCATACCAGCGTCCTCGGCCGGACCGCGTTCGCGTGGTCGACCAGCGCGATACGAAGCTCCGGATCGCGGGAGAGTTGGGCCAGCGTCCGGTACGACCGTTCCAGCCCGAACCGGAGACCCCGCTCGGTGAGATCGTGCCCCAGGATCCTGGCCTCGGACGTCGACGCCGTACGGCTCCTGACCCAGGCCAGGGCGACCTCCAGAACCTCGATGGTGAGTCGGGTCTGCCGTTCGACGTCCAGCCCGAGCCGTTCCAACCGGGCGGAGGCCCGCAACAGCTCGTCAGGTCCGGTCCCGCCGCCACTCAACCCGGGCAGGCTGGCCCGGATCGCCGCCACCTGTGCGGCGACGTGCTGACTCGAACTGTCCGGCACCTGGTCGAGCACGGCGAGCGCCCCTGCCCGGTCCCCCACCAGGAACCGGATCCGGGCCAGCCCGAACGCCGCGCTCAGGTAGCCGCGATCGGCCCGCCACACCCGGTCGTAGAGTCTGGCGGCCAGTTCCCGATCTCCGGTGCACTCCGCACTCACGGCCAACGCCAGCCGGGCCGCCGGCTCGCCCGGCAACACGTCGTACACGGCGTCGAACGCCACCCGAGCCTCGGCGGGCCGGTTCGCCGTCAGCGCCGCGATCCCCCGGTACCAGTCCACCCGCCAGTCGAACGGGTCGGCCGCGGCCAGTCGATCCAGGTCGGCGGCCGCACCGGCCAGGTCACCCTGTTCGATCCGGGCGCCGGCCAGCCGGAGCGCGACCTCCACGCTCCGCATCGGTGCCGCGGTCAACTGCCGGACCAGCTCCGCCGGATCGGTCGCGCCGAGCGAGGCGAGGAATCCGGCCCCCGGGTCGAGCACGTCGACCTGCGGCAGCGGCAACGCGGCGGCAACCGTCGCCGGAGCCGGCGCTATCGAGCCGGGCGGAACACCGCCGCCGGCTCCCCAGGCCCGACCGGCGACGGCCCGGTTGACCTCGCCCGCGTCCGTTCCGAACGCGCGTCGCTCCGGCGTGAACTGCCGGGACACCGCCGGTCGGGGCACACCGTCCGCGGCCGAGAGCACCTCCCGCAGTACGCCGAGCAGTTGCTCGCTCATCTCACCGGCGCTCTGGAAGCGTCGATCGGGGTCGGGGTGCGTCGCTCGCCGGAGCAGCCGGTGGTACGACATCTCGGCCGCGAACAGCGGCGCGTCGGCCGGTTCCGGCAGCCGGTTGGCAAAGCTGGTCGTGAAGCCACGGAAGTCGAGGCTGAGCACGGCCAGGGCCCGGCCCACCGTGTAGATGTCGGACGCGACCGACGGACCGAGGGTGCCGACCTCCGGCGCCTGGTAGCCGGGGGTTCCGAAGATGGCGCTGGCACTGTCGTCGACGTGTCGTACCGCGCCCAGGTCGATGAGTTTGAGCTGCTCCTCGGCGTGGATCACGTTGTCCGGCTTGAAGTCGCAGAACAGCAGGTTCCGGTCGTGCAGGTAGTCCAGCGCCGGCAGGATCTCCACCCCGTACGCGATCACCTCGGGCAGCGGCAGGGCCCGCTGGCCGCTGTCCCGGCGCCGGGCGAGCAGCATGTCCCGCAGGGACTGGCCGCCGACGTACTCCATCACGATGTAGCCGACCGGGGTGCCGGTGCGTGGGTCGGGATGCTCCACGAAATCGTGGATCTTGACGATGTTCGGGTGGTCCAGCTCGACCAGGAACCGACGCTCGGCCACCGCCGAGGCCATCGCGTCGGCGTCCGAGGTGTTGATCAGTCCCTTGAGGACCACCCAGCGGTCGCTGACCGTGTCGCTGACGTTCCGGTCCCGGGCCAGGTAGATCCAGCCCAGGCCGCCGTACGCGAGGGCGCCGAGGATCTCGTACCGCGCGTTGATGACGTCGCCCGCACCCAACCTGGGCAGGAAGGAGAACTGGCTGCCGCAGTGCGGACAGAAGCCTTCGGCCCGACCGGGCTTGCCGTCGCGGCCCCGGCCCACCGGCTTCTCGCAGCTGACGCAGAACCGCCGCGACTCGGCGACCTTCGGCTCGGACATCACCGCCGTTGCCGGATCGCGCAGCGGCACCCGGGCGATGTCCACCAGGCCGGCACCGAGCCCGCCCCGGGAGGCACTCCGGGACCGCGTCGATCCCCGCGAGCCGGAGTTCGCCGTGCCCCGGCTGGGCATGGTGCCGACGCCGGTCGGCCCCGAGCCCCGGCCGGTGCCCGTCGATGCCGGGCCCGTAGCGGCCGGTGCCGGGCCGGGACCGTGACCGGACGACGCCGGCCCCGTCCCGAGTCCCGTCGCCTGGCCCGCGCCGGCACCCGGTACCGACGCCCGCCCGGTCCCGGTCGGCACCGACGCCCGGCCCCTACCGGTCGGCGCCGCGGCCCGGCCGGTACCCGTCGGCACCGCGCCCGTACCGGTCGCAGTCGCGGCGCCGATGCCCTTGGCACCGCTCTGGCCGGTGGCATCCGGGCCCGACCCGGCGCCCGGTGCCCGACGTCCACAGTCGTCGCAGTATCCGTCGGGAAGATAGGAGCCTGGGCAACCGGGCCGCAGGCATCGGGTGCTCATGGAACGGCTCCCTTCGCACCGGGCGTCGGGCGCTCGGCGAGATCGTTGAGTTGACGCTGGTACGCGACCACGGCCCGGGTTGCCGCCGCCAGATCACACGGGCTGGTGTAGAGCAGATCGCGAGCCAGACGGTACCGGGCGGAGAGGTCGACGTGTTCGATGAGGCCGAGCCGGCCCGCCTTCGCACGGTACGCGTCGAGTCGGCCCCGCAGCTCGTCCCGGCGCCGCAGCAGCCCGTCGGCCGCCTCGTGCAGCTCGACCATCCGGCGCCGGGCGGTCGCGACGGCCCGCTCGACCGCGTCCAGTTCCGTGCCGAGCCGGTGCCATCGACGCTCGCGGTGCAGTTGGTCGAGTTGGTGAAGGTGGATCCGCAGCGCCGGGTTCGCGGCGGGCAGGTCGGGTAGGCCCGGATTCGCGATCTTCGCCAGCGCGACCGCGTAGACCCGATTGGTCTCCGTCGTCGCGGCGACCAGTTCATCCAGTTCGGCCCTCAACCGGGCAACCCGACCGGGATAGCCGTCCCGCAGTTCGGTCAGCTCGGCGAGTCGCCCGGCCAGGCCGGTGACCTCCACGGTCAACTCCCGCAGCCGGTCCCGGATCCGGGACGCGACCGGCCCGTTCCGGGTCGCGGCGAGCGGGTCCCCGAGCGCATCTCCGTACGCCTCGTCGATCTGGCGGCCGAGCCTGTCGAGGTCGCCCGCGACCGTCGGGGCGTCGCCGAGGGCCCCGACCTCCGTCCGAAGTCGCGCAACGGTGGCGGTGAGCTGCCCGAACCCCTCGGCGAGCCGGCTCCGTGCCGCCACCACCTCGGACAACGCCCCGGCCAGTCCGGCCGCTTCCGTCTCGATCCGCCGGGCCAGGTCGACCAGCCCCGACGAATGGGCCGACGGGTCGGCGACGGCATCGTCCAGCACCATCCCGTCGGCGCCGAGCCGCACCACCGGGGCCCGGAGCAGGCCGGCGAGTTCCCGCAACTCGGCGTCACCCGGTCGGGAGCGCCGGGCCCGGACCTCCCGGGCCCGGTGCAGGAGGTCGGAGAACGCGGTGAACTGCGACCAGAGCACGTCGATCCGGGCCGGCCGTCCGGCGGCGACCCGCGCGGTGTCGCCGCCCGGCTGCGTACCACGTAGGACGGCCAGGTCGGGATGGGTGTCCAGGGCGTACATCGCGGCCGAGATCCGGTCGTACGCCGCACCGAGGTCGCGGATCAGCCGGTCGGCCTCGGTGCGGTTCATCGGCGACGGCGACGGCGACACGTTCATCGGCACACCTATCCGATGTCCCGGTGATCTCCACCGGTACGTCGCCGCCTCGCACCGAGTTCCACGAGACACGCTAGTCCCGATAACGGGCGACCGGTGGGGAGGGCGCCGGGCCCAGCGACGTCAACCAGCGGCTGTAGAGCCTGCCCCAGGTGCCGTCCGATCGGATCTTGGCGAGCACCCCGTTGACGAACCGGACCAGTTCCGGCGACTCCTTCGAGATGGCCACCCCGTACGGTTCGTCGCTGAACCGGGGACCGACCACCTCCGTGTTCGGGTCCTGCGCGGCGAGTCCGGCAAGGATGCTGTCGTCGGTCGACACCGCGACCACCTGGTTCTGCTGCAACAGCACCAGGCAGTCGGTCCAGTTGACCACCGAGACCGGTGCGGTGCCCTCCTCGGCGATCTTGCGAATCGAGGTGCTGCCGGCCGCCGCGCACACCTTCTTTCCACGCAGGTCCTGGATCGTCTTCGCCGCCGAACCCCGGGTGACCAGGATCCGCTGGCCCGCGGTGAAGTACTCGGTGGAGAAGGAGACCTGCTCCCACCGCTCGCAGTTCATCGTCATGGTCCGGACCACCAGGTCGACGGTGCCGTCCTGGATCACCTTGATCCGGTCCGCGGAGCTGATCGCCCGGAACTGGATCCGGCCGGGGTCCCCGAAGATGCCCCGGGCGACCTCCCGGGCGATGTCGATGTCGAAGCCGGTGAGCTGCCCGGTCAACGGATCACGGAAGCCGAAGTTGTAGCTGTTCTGGTCGACTCCGACCACCAGCCGTCCGCGCTGGGCGATCCGGGCCATCGCCGTACCGGACGGCATCTGGCGGGGTGGTGGTAGCGCGCCGGAGGGCCGCAGGCTGGCCCGTGGGTTGCAGGAACCGGAGGCCGCCGCGGGCCCGGTCGGGATGACCGCCGGATCCTGCATGCCGACCGGGCGGGGTGGATCGGCCTGGGCGGCGTTCTCGGGCAGTACCGGATCGTCGGTGCCACATCCGGCGAGGCTCACCGCGAGCATCATCGCTATGGTGCCGGCGAGCAACCGGCCGGCACGGTGCCGGTTTCTCATCGATACTCCACTATCCGCCGCTGCATGCCGACCGCGGCTCCGATCACCAGCAGGAGGGTCAGTCCGACGATACCGATATCGGTTCCGGTCAGCGCCCGGCCGGCGCTCTCCGCCTCGCGCTCGAACCGGCCACCGTTGTGGGTGATGGCCTTGGCGAGCGCCTCGTCCAGCTGGTTGAAGATCGCCGCCGTCGTCTGGTCGCCGGTGCCCACGGTCGCGGCCACCGCCTTCGCGTACTCGCCGCTGTCGTCGAGGATCCGCACGTTGCGATGCGCGGCGGCCCACTCCTTGCTGCGCGCGATGGCGGTGTCCACCGCCTGCCGGGTGGTCTCGTCGGACGCCGCCGCGCGGGCCTGCGCCAGCAACCCGCCGGAGCCGTCCGTCCCGGCGAGCCGTTCCATGACGACGCCGTAGTTCTCCTCGAACGCGGCGCCATTACCCCGGGCGACGAGGGTCAATGCCTCGTCGGCCCGGGCCTGTAGTCCGGCGATGCGGGCCTCGGCGAGGAGGTTCACCTGGGCGGAACCGTCATCGCGACTCGCACCCAGGGATCCGGCCACCACCACCGCCGAGACGGTCAGCCAACCCACCAGCAGCACCGTCGCCCCCGTCGCGACGAGCAGCCCCACGTTGAGCAGCCGGTTGGTGCGCCGGGTGAGATGGATCTGCACCAGTACCAGGCCGGCCAGGGTGAACACGCCCAGCAGCACCGCGACCCAGGGGAAGCCTGCCGCCCGGTCCCGGGCGTCGTCAAGTTCACCGGAGGCCACCGCGTACAACTCCTGGGCCGCGGGCAACAGCTCGGTACGCATCAGGCCCGAGGCTTCCTGCAGGTAGGCCACGCCCAGGGGCAGGCCCTGCCGGTTGTACGTCCGGGCGGTCTCCACCAGGCCGCTGTAGACCGGCAACCGGGTGGTGATCCTGGCGATCGCCGTGGCGCCCCGTCCGTCGTCGGCGGCGGCCGCCGAGACGATGGTCAGCGCCGCGGCGGCGTCGGCGAGATCCCGCTGGTACCGGTCCCGCAGGGCCGGCGGTTCGAGACCGTTGGACAGGAACGCGCTCGCGGCGGTCGCGTCGGCGTCGGACAGCGCCCGGTACAGACTCTGCGCCGCGACCGCCAGTTCGCCGCTGCGCGCGGTGACTCCGCGGACCAGGTCCGCGCGCTGCCGGACACCGACCAGCGCGACCACCCCGGCGATCAGCCCCAGGACGACCACGGCGGCCAGCATGGCGGTGAGCCGGCCGGGGGTCTGCCGCATCGGCGCGGTGATCCGGCGCAGCACGGCCGGTGGGCGGGGTTGCGGCGCGACGGCCAACTGGCCTCGCGGGACAGCGACCGCCGACCCGTGCGAACCCACCCGTAACCTCCCCATTCGAGCAACCGGAACGGCGCGCCCCGGGCGTACGCCAGCGGTCAGATCTTGATGACCGGCTTCAAGGTAACCAATCAGCTCAACCTGCGGGGGGCGGCCCCGACGATCCCGGAGAGCCTACGGCCGCGCACCGACGCTCGGAACCCGGCACCGTCCACTCTCGGCGACGCGGCCCGCAACCGCGCGCGCTCGGGCGGCAGCACCGCCTCGGCGCCGTGGGCGACCGATCCCCGGGGTGGACGACCGATCCCCCCGGTCGGACGACCGATCCGGCCCGGTGCCGGAACCGGAACGCAACCTGGCCGGAACACGGACCGTCGCGATCGCCAATCAGCATGGTGGGGCTAACCTGGGACGGGTGTCCGGCGTCGCCGGCGGGGGCGGAAGGCGGTAGACGTTTGTGCTGGCGGAGGATGATCCGATGACGACGCCGTCGCGGGCGGGACGCCCGGCGGTGATGACCGACGTGGCCCGGCTCGCCGGAGTGTCGCACCAGACGGTCTCACGGGTGATCAACGGCCATCCACGGGTACGTCCGGAGACCCGGGACCGGGTGGTCCGGGCGATGGCGGAACTCAGCTACCGACCGAACGCGATGGCCCGGGGCCTGGCCAGCCGTCGGTCCCGGGTGCTCGGCGTGGTCAGCTTCGACACCATCCTGTTCGGCCCGGCGTCCACCCTGCTCGGCATCGAGCGCGCCGCGCGGGCCGCCGGCTACGGCGTCAGCATCGTCACCCTGGAGAAGGTCGACCGCCGGGGCGTGCTCAGCGCCGTGGAGGCGCTCGACGGCCAGGGTGTCGACGGAGTCATCATCATCGCACCGCAGATGGCGGCCGCCGCCGCGCTGCACAGCCTGCCCCAGGGAATGGTGGCGGTGGCGGTGGAGGCGGGCCAGGACAGCGGCCTGCCGTCCGTGTCGGTCGACCAGGTCACCGGCGCGCGGCTGGCCGTTCGGCACCTGCTCGAACTCGGTCACCGGACGGTGTGGCACGTCTCCGGCCCCAGTGACTGGCTGGAGGCGCGGGACCGGATCACCGGCTGGCGGCAGAGCCTGGAGGAGGTCGGTGCCGCGGTGCCGCCGATCATCGCCGGGGACTGGAGCGCCCGTTCCGGGTACGCCGCCGGAACCGCACTGGCCGGAAACCCGGACGTGACCGCCGTCTTCGTCGCCAACGACCAGATGGCGCTGGGCCTGCTGCGTGCCCTGCACGAACGGGGCGTACGGGTGCCGGCGGACATCAGCGTGGTGGCGTTCGACGACATCCCGGAGGCGGAGTTCATGTTGCCCCCGCTGACCACGGTGCGTCAGGACTTCGACGAGGTGGGCCGGCGCGGGATGGCCACGCTGCTGCGGCTGCTCGGCTCGACCGAGCACGGCGCCCGGCTGACCGCAGTACTGCCGACCGCCGTCATGGCGACCACGACGCCGATCGAGCCCACCCTCGTGGTCCGGCAGAGCACCGCCGCACCCGCCAGCGGCTGAGCCGGGCGGCCCGGGGCTCAGGCCCAGGGGGTCGTGGGCCGGAACGAGCTGTCCGCCCGGAAGGTGGCGTTGTCGGCGTACCAGTCCACCCGCAGTTCGTAGTTGTAGTGCCGCAGGTACCGACCCGGATTGTTGTACGACTCCAGCGCCACCGAGCCGGAGACCGAGCCCGGCCGGGCGCAGAAGGTGGCGTCACCCCGGAAGATCGCGGTGCCGTCGCTCGGGTCCAGCCGGAGCCGGAAGTCGTAGTGGCGCAGGTACCGGCCGCCCGTGTCGGTGAACGAGTAGCAGTTCGGATCGGCCAGCCCGGCCACCACCGTGAAGGTGGCGTCCTGCCGGGTCTGCGCGGGACTGGCCGCGGAGACCGGTTCGACGTACCCCAGGTAGTCCCGGTGCCGGACGTAGCGGTCCGGGAAGTTCACCGACTGGAACGAGCGGGCGCTGTTCAGCGGCAGGGTGACCCCGCCGGGAACGGTCTCCCTGAGCACCGTGAAGTGTCGGGCGAAGCCGGACAGCCCGGGGAGCTGGCTCGGTGCGGTCCAGGTGGCGAAGCCGTCGTAGCTGTCGCTGAACAGGTACTGCCCGACGGTGTAGCCGTCGAAGAAGATCCGCCAGCCCCCGTTGTCCAGCGGCACCAGCGCCTGACCCTCCCGGGGACCTCCCCAGCCGGCCCAGTTCCCGGTCCGGCGCATCGTGTACGGCCCGGTCAGGCTCGTCGCCGTGGCGTACTCGATGAACTTGGTGGTCTCCTGCTTGGTGAACGCGTGGTACGTGCCGCCGACCTTGACCACGAAGGTGTCTATGTAGTTCGGGCCGATTCCGGCGAGTACGGCGGGCGCGCTGAACGCGGTGAGCGCCGCGTTGGTCGCCCGCAGGCGGTACGGCTTGAAGTCGGCCCCGTTGGTGGAGAGCGACACGATGACGTTGACGCTCCCGTCGGTGTCCACGAACCACTCCGGCGCCCAGGTGTTCTGCACCGTCAGGGGGATGGTGTGGTTGCGGAGGAAGGTCCAGTTCACCCGGTCGGTGCTGGTGGCGAATCCGATCGTGTTCCCGGTCCAGTTCGTCGTGTAGACGATGTAGTACCGGCCGTCGGTGTGCCGAATGATGCTCGGGTCCCGGATCAGTCCGGACGGCGGGGTGTACGCCGGGCCGCGCAGCAGCCGGAAGCCGGTCGCGTCCGGCGACTCGTAGACGTACATGTTGGACTCGCTGCTGTTGGTGAATGCCGTCATGGTGTATCGGGTGACCTGTCCGGGCGGCGGCGCCGCGGCCTGGACCGGGGCCGCCGGTACGGCGGCGCCGATGGTCAGCAGCAGTGCCGCCGCGACCAGCGGAGTCCATCGGGATCGGGTCCGGGAGCGCGCCATCTCCGCCACCTTCGGTTGCTGGACGCCAGGGTTCCCTGGGCTTCCGCCGACACCGGGGCCGGGCGGTTCGGTGCCAGTGTTAGCGCTAACAACGATGGCCGTCAAGGCCACGCATAGAATCTGATGGATACCCGAACTCGCCTCAGCCCAACTCGCCGCCCCCTTCGTCGGGCTCCGCCGGACGGGTCGGCGGTCCGGGTCGCCCACCTGGGAGACTCTGAGCCGGACCGGTCCGTGGGACAGGGCCCCCGGCGCAGGCCGGAACCAGCAACGGATCTGGAACGGGAGCGGGACGTGGAACTGGTCGGAGCCCTGTCGCTGATCGCCGCCACACTGACCACGGGTCTGATGGCCGGACTCTTCACCAGCTTCGCGTACGCCGTGATGCCCGCTCTCCGGCGTGCCGACGACCGGACGTTGGTCGTCACGATGCAGCAGATCAACAGGGCGATCATCAACGGCTGGTTCCTGAGCGGTTTCCTGGGCGCCCCGGCGCTGGCGATCGTGGCCCTGGCCACCCACTTGAGCGGTGACCTGCGCCGGGCCCTGCCGTGGATCGCCGCCGGGTTGCTGCTGTACCTGGTGATGTTCGGCATCACCATGGGTCTCAACGTCCCCCTCAACAACCAGCTCGAGGCTGCGGGTGACCCCGATCAGCACACCGACCTCGCGACCGTCCGTGACCGCTTCGAGGCCCGGTGGGTGGCGTACAACCTCGTTCGGGCGGTGGCCTCCACCGCCGCCTTCGGCTGCCTGCTCTGGGCCCTGGTGCTGCACGGCACCGCCACCGGCTGACCAGCGGCGGCGGATCCACCACCGGTTCGCCCACCCGTCCGTCAGCCGGGACCGACCGGCGGCGGCGGACCAGGCGGCGCGGGACCGGCTGGCGGCGCGGACGGTGGACCCGGCTGCGGCGGTACGGGCAGCGGCAGGCTGGGCAGCGGCAGGGTGGGCAGCGGCCGGCCGGACAGCGCCGGATCGGGCACCGGCCGGTCGCCGGACCGCGCCCCGCCCAGACAGTAGACCAGCCCGATCAGCGGTACGAGCAGCAGGCAGCACTGGAGATTGGGAAGCTGGAGCCGCTCCAGCGACGCCGCGTTGTCGAACCGACGCCCGGGTCACGGGACGTCGGAGTGAATACGCCGGAGCAGAGAACGCCGGCCGTCAGAATCCCGACCAGCACGAGTACCGATCCGACCCGTCCGGCGGCCCACTGGAAGGGCCCGACGGGTGGCCCGAGCACCGGTCCCGGCCGGGTGTCCCGGACCGGCGGCAGGTTCCGGATACCCACCGGGGCGTACCGGCCGGTGTCGCTGACCAGTACCGCCGCGTGCAGCCGGCGCCACCGCGCCCGCGCCGTCCCGGGCAACCAGCACAACGTCACCGCGCCGGGAAACTCCTGGCGAAGCCGGGCGAGGTCGAACGAACCGTCGAAGTGGATGGTGCCTCTCGCCTCGGGCCCGTTGAACTCGGCCGGCAGGGTGCCGGACTCGTCGGTCCGGACCGAGGCTTCTTCGAGCCGGCCGGTGAGCACGATCGCCGGCTCGCTCCCGTGGAGAAGCACGCGGCGCAGTCTCGCCTGGGCCCGCCAACCTCCCGGTGGCCCGGACCGGTACGCGAGGACCAGGATCATCGCGATCCCGCACGACAGCAGGCCGAGGAACCAGTCGGGTACGCCCCCGACCAGCAGCTCGGCCAATTCGTCCGCGTCCTCGTCGATGACGGCACCGGCGGTCGGCTCCGTCGCGGAGTACAGCACGTAGACGATCTGCCCCTGCTGGGGATACCGGTCGAACGCCACCCGCTCCGTGATCGACCGGGTCGGCCGGATCGAATCGGTCAGCCGTACGGTCACCTGGGCCTCGTACCAGTCCGGACCTCTCGCGTGGTGCGAGACGACCGGACCCAGCGCGGCGACCTCCGCCTCGTAGATGTCCGGATCGGCCTGCCGGAGCGTGACCAGTTCCGACGGTGTGGCGCTGGCTGCCCAGGGCAGCGACAGCGCGCAGACCCCGCCGAGGACCAGCACCGTGTCGGCGACGATCCGGCGCCGGGCGGGCCACCAGCCGATCCCCTGGGGTGCGCCGTCGGCGGGACCGGCCCGGACCGCCAACAGCCACCACCCGACGCTCGCCACGATCGTGAGGCCGAACGGTCCGAGGACGTCCAGGCGCGGCCAGGTGCGATCCCAGGTAATCAGCAGTCCCGCCACGGTGGCCAGGACGCCGGCCAGGGCCGCCCCGGCGAGGCAGACCCGGAGGAGAGCGGAGGGGCGCACGAAGATCATTATGTGGCCGGTCCGCAACCTCGGGCTCCGGGACGACGAGGTGGCCCTGCTCACCATCGGGTGGCCCCGGTGACCCCCAGCTCACCGGTGCGGCCGCCCGGCGTTGCGCCGGGGTGACGACGGGGTGAGTATCAAGGGGATACCTGTCGATGGCGGGAGGGCATGGGCAACGCATGGCTCGCCGAGGTCGGAACGGACCCGCTGACGCGGGCCCGCGAGATCGGACGGGCACATTCGGCCTTCGTCTCCACGCACGCGTTGAGCGGCGTCGACGCCGTACGGCCGGTGGTTGCCCAGTCGTGGCTGCGGTCGGCGGACGCCCGGGTCGAGCAGGCGGGCGACGCCCCGGTCACGCTCGTCGACGAGGACCTGTCCGGCTACCGGTCCCGGCACCCGCTGGCGTCGGTGATCGGGCTGCTCCGCCAACTCGTCGGCACCGTGGCCGAGGAGGGCGAGCACCTGATGGCGGTCTCGGACGCCGACGGCCGACTGATGTGGGTGGAAGGTCATCCGGTCGCCCGGGCCCGGGCCGAGCGGATGAACTTCGTCGAAGGCGCGCTCTGGGACGAGGAGCACGCCGGCACCAACGCGCCCGGTACGGCGTTGGCACTCGACCACGAGGTCCAGATCTTCGCCACCGAGCACTTCCGGCCCGCGGTCCAGGCGTGGACCTGCTCGGCGGCGCCGATCCATGATCCGGCAACCGGCCGACCGCTCGGGGTCGTCGACATCACCGGCGATGACGGGGTGGCGAACCCACTGAGCCTCGCGCTCGTCCGCGCCGCGGCCCGTGCCGCCGAGTCCGAGTTGGCCCGGCGGCCGTCGGGTCTGTGGCTGCCGGGCGCCGGCCCGCCCCGACTCTCGGCACTGGGCCGGGACGAAGGGCTGCTGCGGCTGGACGGTCGTGACGTCCGGCTGCACCGCCGGCACACCGAAATCATGGTCCTGCTGATGCTGAGTCCGGACGGGATGACCGGCGACCAGCTCGCCTCGGCCCTGTACGACGGACCGGCCAACTCCACGACACTACGGGTGGAGTTGACCCGGCTACGCCGCCTCATCGGCGACCGGCTCGCCTCCCGCCCGTACCGGCTGGTGGGCGCGGGTGGCGCCGACTTCCTCGACGTCGTCTCGGCGTTGCGCGCCGACGATCTGCGCCGCGCGCTCGGCGGCTACCACGGTCCGCTGCTGCCGAACTCGGAGGCACCGGGTGTGGTCGAGCAGCGGAACTGGCTCCACACCCGGCTGTGCGCCGCCGTACTCGCCTGCACCGACCCGGACCTGGTACGCGGCTGGGCCGACCGGCACGGCTTCGACGACCTGCGGGTGTGGGAGTGGCTGGAGCGGATTGCGGCGTACCCGTCGACGCACCGCACGATTGCCGAGGAGCGGTGCCGCCAGCTCCGCACGGAGTACGGCCTCCCCCACCGACGCAACATTCATGCAACGTCACCGAAACTAACGTGACCGCCATCCATGCCTGACCGTCCGACCGGGACGGCACCAGCCGACGGAGGTCACCCCCATGACCGACTTTACGGCGCCCGGCACACCCGGCGCCAAGCTGAACTATCAGTCCCGCTACGACCACTGGATCGGCGGAGAATACGTCGCGCCCGCGCTCGGCCGGTACTTCGAGAACCCGACTCCGGTCACCGGGCAGCCCTTCTGCGAGATCGCGCGCGGTACCGCCGAGGACGTCGAACGGGCCCTCGACGCGGCACACGGCGCCGCACCCGGTTGGGGCCGTACCTCCGCCGGGGAACGCGCGAACATCCTGAACCGGATCGCCGACCGGATGGAGGCCAACCTCGAGGCCCTCGCCGTGGCCGAGACGTGGGAGAACGGCAAGCCGATCCGGGAGTGCCTGGCCGCCGACATCCCCCTGGCGATCGACCACTTCCGGTACTTCGCCGGCGCGATCCGCGCCCAGGAGGGCTCGCTGGCCGAACTCGACGACGACACCGTCGCGTACCACTTCCACGAGCCGCTCGGGGTGGTGGCCCAGATCATCCCGTGGAACTTCCCGATCCTGATGGCCACCTGGAAGCTCGCCCCGGCGCTGGCCGCCGGCAACGCCGTGGTTCTCAAGCCCGCCGAGCAGACCCCGGCGTCAATCCACTACTGGATGAGCCTGGTCGCGGACCTGCTGCCGCCGGGCGTGGTCAACATCGTCAACGGGTTCGGCATCGAGGCCGGCAAGCCCCTGGCCGCCAGCCCACGGGTGGCGAAGGTCGCCTTCACCGGTGAGACCACCACCGGGCGACTGATCATGCAGTACGCCAGCGAGAACATCAAACCCGTCACCCTCGAACTCGGCGGCAAGAGCCCGAACATCTTCTTCGCCGACGTCAGCTCGGTCCACGACGACTTCTACGACAAGGCCCTCGAGGGCTTCACGATGTTCGCCCTCAACCAGGGTGAGGTCTGCACCTGTCCGTCACGGGCGCTGATCCAGCAGGGCCACTACCAGGACTTCCTAGACGCCGCGGTGGCCCGCACCGAACAGATCGTGAGTGGTCATCCGCTCGACCTGAGCACGATGATCGGCGCGCAGGCGTCGAACGACCAATTGGAGAAGATCCTGTCCTACCTGGACATCGGCACGAAGGAGGGCGCGAAGGTCCTCACCGGTGGCGCGCGGGCCGACATGGCCGGTGAGCTCTCCGGCGGATACTACGTCCAGCCGACGATCTTCCAGGGCAACAACTCGATGCGCGTCTTCCAGGAGGAGATCTTCGGCCCCGTGGTGTCGGTGGCGCCGTTCGCCGACTTCGACGACGCGATCAAGATCGCCAACGACACCCTGTACGGGCTCGGCGCGGGCGTCTGGACCCGCGACGGCAACACCGCGTACCGGGCCGGGCGGGCGATCCAGGCCGGTCGGGTCTGGACGAACTGCTACCACGCCTATCCCGCACACGCGGCCTTCGGTGGATACAAGGGCTCCGGCATCGGGCGGGAGAACCACAAGATGATGCTCGACCACTATCAGCAGACCAAGAACCTCCTGGTCAGCTACTCGGCCAAGAAGCTGGGACTCTTCTAGGCCATGCCGACCACCGACATCTCCCGGGTGGCCGTCACCGACGCGGCGGCGGAACTGCTCCGCACCCTGTCCGGCGTACACGGCCCGTTGATGTTCCACCAGTCCGGCGGCTGCTGCGACGGCAGTTCGCCAATGTGCTACGTACAGGGCGAGTTCCGGACCGGCGCGTCCGACATCCAACTCGCCGCCCTGCGGGTCGACGGGGTGGCGGCACCGGTCACGTTCTGGATGTCGAGGGCGCAGTTCGAGACCTGGCGCCACACTCACCTCACCGTCGACGTGGTGCCGGGGCGGGGCGGCGGGTTCTCGTTGGAGGCGCCCGAGGGCGTGCGCTTCCTGATCCGGTCCCGGATGCTCACGCCGGAGGAGGACGCCGCCCTGAACGCGTAGGACCGCCGCTCACCTCGGCAACCGCCGCCCGCCTCGGAAACTCCGACGGCCGGAGAGACCTCGGCCATCCGGCCACCGTCGCTCCGGCCGTCGATTCCCGCTCGGCCTGGACCCAGTGCCGCGTCAGGCAACGTTTGCGACGTTCGTCGTTGACCCTGAGCCGGCGGTAGGGCGGCGTGGCACCGTGCATCGAAGTCGAGCGTTATGGGCGCCGTCCGGTTGCGAACCTGAACGCCCCGAGCGCCGAATCGGTCGCGCGCTCGGTCTGCGGTCTGGTTCGCATCACGACGGTGTTGAGTAGGTGCGATCGGGGCGCCGATGAGAAATGGCGCCGGCAGTCGTCTAAATATGGACCGGTGAACGCGGGGCGCGCATCAAGGGAGAGCAACGAGATGAGACCACTTCGATACTCGATCAACGTCACGCTCGACGGCTGCTGCCATCACGAGGCAGGGCTCCCGCCGGACGAGGAGTCGATGCGCCACTGGACCGCTGAGATGGAACGAGCCGATGCCCTGCTGTTCGGCCGGGTGACCTACGAGATGATGGAGTCGGCGTGGCGGAAGCCGGCCACGGGCACGTGGCCTGACTGGATGAATGAGTGGCAGATCCCGTTCGCCGAGACCATCGACCGGGCGAAGAAGTACGTCGTGTCGAGCACGCTGAGCGGGGTCGATTGGAATGCCGAGCTGGTGCGAGGCGACTTGGGGCAAGCGGTTCAGCGGCTCAAGCAGGAGCCAGGCGAGGGCCTGTGGGTGGGCGGCGTGACGCTCCCCCTGGCGTTGGCAGATCTGGGACTGATCGACGAGTACGAGTTCCTTGTGCAGCCGGTCCTTGCCGGACACGGGCCGACGTTGCTCGCCGGTCTGCGCGAGCGCATCCAGCTCGAGCTCGTGGACCGCCATGCGTTCCGGTCGGGGGCGATCGCCCTGCGATACCGAGCCACGCGAGCTCCGGCTTGACGTGATTTGTCCTGGCACGTTGGTCGCTGCCTCGCGACGGAACGACGGCTCGGGGTCGCGTCGCCCCGCGCTGGCCGTGCCCCCGAACGCGCGGACATATCGACAGGGGACATCGCCCCGAGGTGCCGGTAGCGGACAGGGCAAACGTTGCCTGACGTGGCACTAGGCGAGGGCCCGCGCCGTCAGACCCGCGCCACCACTGATTCGGCCGTGCCGCCGAAGTTGCTGCGGACGGTGATCTGTTCCGGTGCGCTGGTCCGCCAGCCGCGCTGGTCGGAGTGCCGGCCGTTGCCATTGTTGGTCAACGAGAACAGGAAACCGCCGCCGGCGCTGTAGACGCTCAGGATCGCGTTCGGATCGCTGCCGGTCGCCTCGATGGTGAGGATCCTGGACTTGTTGTACTGGGCCTTGGTGATCCGCACGATGTCGGCCGGCGGTGGGGTGCCGGGGGCGACGGTGATGGTCGCGGTACGTGTTATCACGTACCAGGAGGCGGTGATCGTGACGGTCGTGGGCGCGGTGACCGCACTGGTGGCCAGGTTGAACGTCGTACTGGACCGGTTGGCGCTCAGGCTGGCCTGGGTCGGGACCTGAGCCACGGTCGGGTCGCTGCTGGTGAACCGCACCACCGTTCCATCCCGCAGCGCACCGGTGAAGGTCGCCGTGGCGGTCGCGTTCTGTCCGGCGACGATGGAGGTCGGGGTGATGGACAGCCCGGACAGGGACGGCCCACTCGGGGTCGCGGCGTTCACCGTCAGGTACGCCGATCGTGGAATTCCACTGACCGCCGCGGTGATCTGCACGATCGTCTCCGGGGCCGAGGCGTTCGTGGCGATCGGAAAGGTCACGCTGGTGGCACCGGCGGGGATGACCGTGGTCCCCGGTACGGTCGCGACCGAGGTGTCACCGCTGAAGATCACCACGGTGTTGTCCACGGTGTCGGGGTACTGGAGTGTCACCGTCCCCTCCGTGGTCGCACCGTCCCACACCCAGTTCGGGGCGATGGTGAGGGCGCCTATGTACCCGGCTGCCGCCGCGCTACCAGGTAGCACGAGCACCGAGGCCAACACGGACAGAATCAGGAACGCGCTAAGGCGACGCACCGGCCCACCCCCACCGCACATCGAGTACAACGGATGTTACTGCGGGCTTCGCCGAGCGGATAGACGCCACATCACGGACCCCGCTACCCGCGTTCGACCGGGCCGGATGGCCGGTCGATCCGGGCGGCCAGCTTCTTCGGCGCCAGTACGCAATAGCTCTCGGTGAGCAACTCGGCGACCTCTTCCCAGTCGACGCCATCGTCGAGCACCATGCCCACGACGTCGGCGCCCCAGCCGGGCTTGTAGAACGGGTGGCCACTCTTGACGAGCCCCTCTATCTCGTCGCCCGGCGACCGGAACGTCATCACGCAGACCGGATCGTCGGTCCGGACGGCCCGGGCGTACGCCATCTGGTGGTCGGGATCGACGGTGAGCACGTGGGCGAAGGTCCGGTTGCGGACCCGCCAACGGACGCCCACCCACGCGGGCTCCTCGTAGGTTTCCGGAAACCCGAGGCAGACCCGTCGGAGCTGGTCGAGGACCATGGGTGGGACGTCTCCAGGTGCGGTCACGGACCGGAGATTACCGACCCCGTCCGACAGACTCGCCCCACAGAACGCCTAGCTGACGTCGGTGCACACGTTGTGCGTCGTGCCGCGGACCATGGTGATGGTCTTGTGGACGTAGGTGGGATCGAACTCGACGACGTACACCCCGTCGACGATCCAGATGCCACGCGGCAGCGAGCCGGCGTTCTCCCGAAAGCCGAGCAGCACGGGTCCGGTCGCGTACCAGGTCATCGAACCATCGGCGGCGTACTCCACCAGCGAGGTGCCGCTCGCGTCGACCCTCGTGACAGCACCGGTGTCGAGGTTCGTCACCTCGTCGACGAGGGCACCGGTGTACAGCTCGCGCCGGGGCGAACCGTCCGGGTACTCCGCCAGCACCAGCTTACGGACCTCGTCCACGACCGGTTGGACGCGGACAGGAAAGTCGCACCGCGCCCCGGCTGGCTGTTCGAACGCCTCCTGGGGCGCGGGGATCCAACCGCCGTGCGTTCTGCCGTCGGCCGCGGCCGGGGTCGCGTCGGACAGGCTCGTGACGGCAACAACCGCCGCCAGGACGGCGCCAACCTTCTTCTTCCAGTTCATACCTACTCCGCATCGTCAGACCATCGAACCCGACGAGCATTACCGACGCCGCTGACCACGTTCTCACCGTCGAGCGGCCGGCAGGGTCGTCCGACGGGCGGCTGCGGCCACATCCCGGCCCGCAGGGCTCACCAGTGCATCACCAGCCCCGACAACCAACGGCGGGCGCCGAGGAGTTACACCTGACGTGGAATTTCGACTACTCGGTCCCTTCGAGGCCCGCCACCACGGCCAGCTCGTCGAGCTCGGCAGCCGACGGCAAGAGCGGTGCATCCTGGCTGTCCTTCTGCTCGACATGGGTCGCCTGGTCAGCACCGGCCGCCTTATCGAGCTGCTCTGGAACGGTCGCCCACCCACCTCGGCGCGCAGCGCCGTGCACACCTACATCGGCCGGCTTCGCGCGTCGCTGGCGCCGTACGGGGCACGGATCCGTACCAGCGGCGACGGCTACCTGGTGGAGCGAGACGGGCACCATGTCGACGTCGACGAGTTCAGCCGGCTCGCCTACCAGGCGAGTCGCGCCACCGACCCGACAGCGCGGGTGCGCCTGGTCGACCAGGCGCTGGCCCTCTGGCGCGGTCCGTTCCTCGCCGACACCGCCGACGGGGAACTACGGGAGCGGTTGCACGGCACGCTCGAGGAACTCCGGCTCACCGGCATCGAACTGCGGGCCGAGGCGCAGCTCGCTCTGGGGCGGCACACCTCGGTGATCAACGAGCTGCCTCCGCTGGTCGCCCGGCACCCCACGCGGGAGCAGCTCGTCGCCATCCTGATGACCGGGCTGTACCGGGGCGGACGGCAGGCCGACGCGCTGCAACTCTATCGGAGCACCCGGCAGGCGCTGAGAGAAGATTTCGGGGTCGAGCCGGGCATGCGGCTACGCGAGGTACACCAACGGATCCTCCGTGACGACCACCCGCTCGACCGCCCCAGCCGGCCCGTCTACGAGGTGCGGGTCCGCGCGGAAAGCCTGCCATGGAGTGTCGGCGGGCATCCGGCGCTGGAGTTCTGCAACACCTTCGCCGGTTGGGGGCACGAACCGCCGATGCCGGGCGCGGAGTGGCTCCGTGAGTACCGCACCCTGGCCGTGTGGACGGGCCACGTCGGACTCGTCGAGGACGCCACGGTGGACCTGCTCATCGAACTCGCCCGGTGCGACCCGGACACGGCCACGGCGGTACTCGACGAGGCCCGCGCGCTGCGCAGCCGGCTGTACACCTGCCTGACCGGCCCGGACGACCAGCAGGCGTTCGACGCCGTGGCGCGACACGCGGAGGCCGCCGCCAAGACCTTGGTGTTTCGACGCGACAGCAACGGTTGCGGACGATGGTCGCCGAATCCCACCGCCGGCATCCGACTGCCCGTCCACGCGGCCGCGTGGAGCGCCGCCGAACTCCTGGCCGATCCGCGCCGCCTCACCATCCGGGTCTGTCCCGACGAGATGTGTGGCTGGCTGTTCCTCGACAAAGCGGGCCTGCGCCGCTGGTGCAGCCTCGCCACCTGCGGCCAAACCGCCGCCGCCGAGGCACCGTGCCTGACCGCCTGACGACTTCCGGATCGGGCCCGCGTTCCGGTAGCCGTGGCTTCGTCATCCGGGTACGGTCACCGAAAACTTTCGGACGAGATCAGGGTAGGTAGAGGCGCGCCGCAGAGGTCCGTCGGATGGAACCCGACGCCCATATACACGAATTCAGTTGCTGTCAGGATGGTATTTCCCGGCCGCCATCAGGCTTTCGACATCGATCTTTGTCGAAGTATTGCCGAAAAGGTTTTCGTCCATCATGGTGTGTTATGAGACCGGAGACCTGCGGCCGGGGTACCGGCAGCGCTCTCGTCTCCCGGCCAGCAATGCGGTCGGGTGGCCCCCGTCGGCCCGTCTCGCTGCCGGCGCCGGTCGCCGGACTCCGGGACGCCGAATGTCGCAGGACCGCGAAAGGACGCATCTTCCGCGTCCGCTGGCTCCGGCTTGGCCGACGTGGCACAGCAGCAGAGAGGACAGGAGCATGACAACAACCGAACCGAAGCGATCCCGGGCACGGTGGCGTGGCTGGCGCATCAGCATGGCGATGGGCGTGGTGCTGGCGACCGTCGTCACGGCAACGACCGTCGTTCCGCCAGCGGCGTCCGCGGCTCCGCCGACGGGGACCGTGCGGGTCTTCTGGCTCAGGCCCGCCGACGTACCGCACGACCAGCGGTATCCGGACGGCATCGCGAACGTGGTGCGTGAGGCGCAACGCTACTACCGGCAGGAACTCGGCAGGACGTTCCGGCTGAACGACCCGGTCGTCGAGGTCGTCACCGGAGACCAGGCACGCGCATGGTACGAGAACACCCCGGCCTGCGGCGCCAAGTACTGGTGGACCGTATGCAACATGCAGGCCGAACTCAGGCGCAAGTTCGGGTTGGGGGCGCCGGACAGCCGCTGGATCAACGTCGGCGAGATCAGCGCGGAGGGCCAGGGCGCCGGGGGTGGCGGCGGCAACGGCTGGGTCATCCTCAGCGGCCACGACGCCGATGGCGCGGCGGGCCTTGGCGGCAACATGAACCGCTGGTACGGCGGCATGGTGCATGAACTCGGCCACGCCCTGGGCCTGCCGGACTCTTCCTACACCGACGGCACGCCCATGTCGGCATCCTTCTACAACTACCCGAACACCCACTTCAGCCAGGCGCAGAAGGACCGGATCCTCAGCGGTCGGTACGGCTCCTTCCTGTCCTGAACGACCCCGGTGCCCTGCGGTTGTCCGGCGACGACGGGCGCCTCGCTCCCGGTCGCCGCCCGGTCCGCCGTCCACCAGCGGGACGGCGGACCGGGCCACCGGCGAGTACGAGATCCCGGGGAACCTGGACCAGCACGACGAGTCGCTGCTACTGGTCGACGGGACTGCCGGCACGCCTGTTCCTGGTGGACGCCGAGCATCCTGCCGGTCGTCGTTCGCGTCCGCTCCGGGTCGGGCCCGCGAGCCCGCTCGTCAGCCGTGCCGGCGCTGCCATTCCTGCGCGAGCAACTGGTAGGACCTCACCCGGTCCGCGTGGTCATGGGTGACGGTGGTGATGATCAGCTCGTCGGCGCCGGTCGCCTCGCGCAGTTGGTCGAGCTGGTCGGCGACCCGGGCCGGCGTACCAACGAACTGGGTGTCGACGCGGTCGGCGACCAACTCGCGGTCGGCGTCGCTCCAGTGACGGGCCCGGGCCTCGGCCGGGGTCGGAAACGGAATGGCACCCTCGGCGGTCCGGATGCTGCGTACCCACGGCCCGTAGCCCGACGCCAGCTCGCGGGCCACCGCCGCGTCCTCGGCGACGACCACGTCGGCCGAGACGCTCACGTAGGGCCGGTCCAGCTCCGCGGACGGACGGAACGCCACCCGGTACGCCTCGGCCGCTTCCAGGACGCTGCCAGGACTGACGTGGTCGTTGGCGGCGAAGCGAAGCCCGTTCTCGCCGGCGACACTGGCGCTCTCGCCACCGCTGCTGCCGAGGATCCAGACCTGCACCTGCGCCCCCTCGCCCGGCACCACGTGGGCTTCCTCGCCCTCGGCCGACCGGTACGTGCCCTGGAGCAGGTCGAGGATGTCCCGGATCTGTTCGGTGTAGTTCCGCGACTGGGCGCCGGGCAGTTGCAGCAAGGCCCTCTGCAAGGCGAAGCGCGGCGAGGCGAGCAGGTGGGCGAAGGAGAACTTCGGCGGGATCAGCAACCCGTTCGGGGCCCGGCCGCCGACCACGCTCGTGCCGCCGACGAGTGCCGGTTCCGCCTTCGATCCGGTGGGGCGGCCGCCGGACCGAAGCGTTCTGTCTGCTGGGCGAGGTCGATGCTGTTGCGTAACGCCTCCGCGGCGGTCGACCCCGAGGAGATCGGGACCAGGTCGAGTACGGCAAGTGGCGGAACGGTCATGGCGTCACCCTTCTCCGACGGCCGGCACCAGAAATCTCATCGGCTCACCCCGGAGGTCTCGCCCACGGCGGGCGGGGCCTTGGAGATGTGGAACGGCTCGGTGTGTGTGACCACCGCCGTGGGTACGAGGCCGACGTGCCGGGACAGCGGGGCCACCCGCGCGGCGACCAGTACGGCGTCGAGCCGCCCGCGCACCTGGTCGGTACGCCCGTCCGGCTCCGTGTGGCGCGACGACTGCAGCCCGAGCGAGTCGTCGATCGTGACGAAGTCCAGCAGGCCCCGTTCCGCCTCGGCGACCAGCTCGGATCAGTAGCGGGCGGTGAACAGTTCCGCCGGACGGGCGCGCGGTTCCCGCCACGCCGCGGGATGCCAGCCCGCACCGTCCAGGGCGACGGCGAGATGCAGCGGGTGCGATGAACCGGACATGGCGCCGCTCAGCTTTCTGCTCTGACGTGGTCGCGGAACGCTGTGCACCGACCGGTTGTGGCTCGCGGCTCCGAGGCGGATCGCCGTCGGGTGGTGCGGATGCGTGCAGGTGCCTCGGTCGTCGCGGGCCCGCCGACGATGGTGGTCAGGCGGCGATCGGATCCGGGCACGTCGAACCCGGCCCGGAACACACGCCCCGGTCGGTGGGCAGGCATGGGAAGGTCTCCTCTCGACCGTCGCACCTGCTCCAACCGAACCACATCACCTACTATTCCGGTAGGCATGATTCTTATTTACCGGCTGCACTGTCGGCTCGCGTGGCCAGGGACCGGCTGGTGGACCGACGAGCCGGGCGCAGGTCGGAACCACCAGCCGGGGACCGTGGGTGGGCGCGGTGCCCTTCCGCCCCCACTGCCAGGTAGGGCGCGTGTCACCGCAGCCTCGGCATCGACGACAGTCGCTTGCCCACGACCGCCGAAAGCCTTTTCGGAATGTAGGCGTACCACTCCGGTGGCGTCAAGGGTTCCATGGAAGATGATGTGGACTGGGCCCCGAAAGCTTTCGAAAGGCTTTCGACACGGCGGGCGACGATCCGCCGGCGCGGCCGGTCGGTCTCATCGATGCAGGCCAGGCCGCTACATCGAGAATCGTCGCTTGACAGGCCAGTACGCCCCGCTCAAAATGTGGTGGCTGGCCCCAACTACGCATCCTGATCCGGGCAGGGATCACGGCGGCCATACCCCGTACCTGCCGAAGACACGTAGGGATGCGACGATGAAACCTCGATCCGGATGGCGCCGGTGGCTGGCCGTGTTCGCGCTGGTCGTGCTCAGCACGGCACCGGTGGTCGTACCACAACTGACCCCACCCGCCGAAGCGGCCGCCAAGACGGTCTGGATTCCGGATCGCTGGCAGAGCACCGGCGAGGTGCCCTGGGCGACGAACCGCACCAGGGAGTCGGCCAACTTCATCCTGCTCTGGGGCGAGAAGTCGGGTACCGACCCGAGGAGCGCGCCGAGCGAGTTCCGCTTCGACCCCGACAACATCCTCAGTCAGCTCGAATCCCTGTACTCCTTCTACGTGAACACGATGAGGTTCACGACGGAGACCGGGCTGCTGGCTCAACACAAGATCATCGTCATCGTCACGCGCACCTGGAACCGAACCGCACTCGACGCCTGGGCGACCGGCGGCTCGACCGACGGTCGGGTCGGCGTCATCAACATCGCACCCGCCGCCGCACAACCCGGTTCCTGGGGTCTGGCGCACGAACTGGGGCACGTCTTCCAGAACTACACCTTCCTCGGCCGCTCCGGGATGGGCTTCACGCACGCGTCATCCGGCACGTTCTGGGAGGCCAGCGCCGAGTTCATGGCGATGCAGGTCTATCCCAGGACGGCCGCCGGCGACCTCACCCGCTGGCTACGCACGGAGAACCTGTACTACTCCTCGTCCCGGCACCACTACGGCGCCTGGATGCTGCCGCAGTACATCAAGGACCGCGACGGCATCGCGATGTTCAACCGGATCTGGAACGAGGCCCGTAACACCGAACATCCGCTGGAGGTGTACCGGCGGATCACCGGCATCACCCAGGCCGAACTCAACCGGCGCATCGGCGAGTACGCCCAGCACAACGTCACCTGGGACTACACGAACCGCGCCGACTTCATGCCGTTCATCAACAGCGTGTACGGCGCCGGCTTCCTCAACGCGTACAAGGGTGTGCCGGTCGAAGCCGTCAACGCCGGTGCCCGGCACTACCGCATCTCGGACGCGATGGCACCGTCCGACTACGGCTACAACAAGGTTCAGCTCGTACCGGACAGTGACGGTGCGCTGATTCGCCTGCACCTGAAGGGGCACGCGGAAACCGGTGCCACCGGCTGGACCTTCGGGTTCGTCGCGGTACGCAACGGCACACCCCGGTACGGGCCACTGACCCAGGGCACCTCCGGCCAGATCAGCTTCCAGACCCAGCCCGGCGAACGCGACGTGTTCCTGGTCGTCACCGGCACACCCGCCAGCTCGGTGCCGAAGTACGCCTTCCTCGACGGCTGGCCGAAGAACCGCCGCTACCCGTACGAGTTCCGCATCTCCGGTGCGATCCCGTCCGGCCACGAGCCCGGTTACCAGAAGCCGGCCGCCACGAACGGCGGACGCTGGCACGCCAACGGCGGGGGCTGGGTCGCCGGTAACGCGAACGTCGCCGCGACGGCGTACGTCGGGCCGCGTGCCGCCGTCTACAGTGGAACGGTCGGCGGCAACGCCCGGATCGAGGACCTCGCCTGGGTCAACGGCGGTACGGTCACCGGCAACGCGGTCGTCAGGGGCAACGCGATCGTGCACGGCGGGGTCACCATCGGCGGCAGCGCGATCATCGGCGGCGACGCCGAGCCGCCGGCCGGGCCGACCGGGGGAAGCTGCTCGTCGGGTACGTACCTGATGTTCAACCCGAGCCGGAGCTGCGACGGCGGCGGCGGTGAGGCGGACATCAACCCGGCGCACGGCACGTTCACCTCCGACGAGCTCGCCATCACCGGCGGCACCGGCCCCACGACACCGCCGCCCACCACCGGGCCGCCGACGACGCCGCCACCCACCACGGCCCCACCCACCACGGCACCACCCACGACGCCGCCGGCCGGCACCGTCACCTGCCGGGTGGCGTACGCGGCCAACTCCTGGAACACCGGGTTCACCGGCGACGTGACCGTGACCAACACCGGCGCCAGCGCCGTCAACGGCTGGACGCTGGCCTTCTCGTTCACGAACGGCCAGCAGGTGACCAGCGGCTGGAACGCCACGGTGACGCAGAGCGGATCGTCGGTGACCGCCCGGAACGCAAGCCACAACAGCACGATCGCCCCGAACGGCACCGCGTCGTTCGGCTTCCAGGGCACCCACGGCGGCACCAACCAGCCGCCCACCGGGTGGACCCTGAACGGCTCTCCCTGCACCGCCTGACACCCGAGCCGAGGTGGGGCGCTGTCGCGCTCCACCTGGAAGGAAGCGACCATGCCCCGAAAGGCTCTCCGGTACGCCCTCCTCGCCACGCTCACGGCCGCGCTGGCGATCGTCGTGGCCGGACCCGCGCTCTCGGCCGCCGCCCCGGTGCGGATCATGCCGCTCGGCGACTCCATCACCGCCGGCCCCGGCTGCTGGCGCGCCCTGCTCTGGGACCGGCTCCAACGCACCGGATACACCAACATCGACTTCGTGGGCACCCAGAGCGGCGGCGGCTGCTCGGTGCCGCTCGACACCGACCACGAAGGGCACGGCGGCTTCTCGGCGACCGGCATCGCCGACCAGAACCAACTCCCGCCCTGGCTCGCGGCCACCAACCCGGACATCGTGCTCATGCACCTGGGCACGAACGACATGTGGGGCGGCCACCTCCCCACCGACGCCAAGATGTCCGCGCTCACCAAACTGGTCGGCCAGATGCGGGCCAACAATCCGAGTGTGAAGATCATCGCCGCGCAGATCATCCCGATGGGCCAGAACGCCTGCGCCACCTGTCCGGCCGACGTCGTGGCATTCAACAACCGGATACCGGGCTGGGCCGCCGGCCTCACCACCACCCGGTCACCGATCGTCGTCGTGGACCAGTGGAGCGGCTTCAACACCGCCACGGACACCGGCGACGGGGTGCACCCGAACAACGCCGGCTTCCAGAAGATGTCCGACCGCTGGTACCCGGCGCTGGCCCAGGTCCTCAACGGGATCGTCCCGCCGCTGCCGACGGCGAGCCCGACCCGGACGTCGAGCCCCTCGACGACGCCGTCCGCGTCCCCGGCGCCCGGTGGCGGCCGGTGCACCGCGGCCTACAGGGTGGCTTCCCAGTGGAGCGGCGGATTCCAGGGTGAGGTCACCGTGACCAACAGTTCCACCGCCACGTCCTCGGCGTGGACGGCAGCGTTCACCATCGCGGGCGGCCAGCAGATCTCACAGGCCTGGAACGCCAGCGTCTCCCAGAGCGGATCGGCGGTCACCGCCCGGAACCTGAGCTGGAACGGCAGCCTGGCGGTCGGCGGCTCGGCCAGCTTCGGTTTCCTGGCCTCCGGGAACGGCACCGCCACCGCGCCGGTCGTGAGCTGCACAATCGCGTGACGGTACGGGCTTGCGGCACCGGGGCCCGTACCGTGTCCGGCCGGAGATCTACGGCTCCGCATCCGGCCCGGTGCGGTTCTGCGCTGACGCGCGGCGCCATTCGCCCGGGTTGAGGCCGTACATTCGGCGGAAGCGACGGGTGAAGTGCGTCGGGTCGCTGAAGCCCCAGCGGCGGGCGACCACCGCGATCGTCCGTCGCCGGCTCTCCGGCCGCAGCAGTTCCTCCCGCGCGCCCTGAAGCCGCTCGCCGATGATCCATTGCTCCAGACTGAAGTCGGCCTGTGCGCAGATCTTGTACAGGTGGCGCAGCGAGATGTTGTGCGCCGCCGCGATCGTCGCCGGGCGCAGGTCCGGGTCGGCCAGGTGCCGGCGGACGTACGCGCGAACCTGGGTCAACAGGGTCTCGGCGAGCACGGCACGAGCGTGTGGCTCGACGTGTGCGGCGGAGGCGAGGAGGGCACGGGCCAGCTCGATGCTGGCGCGGCCCAGCGTGGCCGCGGCCGGGTCGGCGTTGAGCCGTCCGGCGTCCCGCACCAGGTGGGCGACGTGGCTGGTGACCATGTCGTACAGCGGGCTGGTCCGGAGGTTGGCCGCCGCGCGACGGATGACGTCGATCGGGAGGCCGACCTGGTCGATCGGGATCTGGATGCAGCCGGCCGCGCCGTCGCCGGACCAGGAGAAGTCGTACGCCGAGGACAGGTCGACCATCATCAGCGAGCCGGGCCGGACGATCTGGCGGTGTCCGAGCTGCTCGTGGCGCCCGTCGGCGAGCAACTGGACGGAGAGCGCGATGACCGGCGCGGCGTCCTGCCTGGCCTGTCTGGCCGTGCGGACCAGTTGGAGGCCGGTGGACCGGGCGGTGAAGACGTTGACGTCGCCGAGGTCCCAGACTTCGAGGCGGGTACGGACCTCGCCGTCCGGGTCCTCGTGGATGACGTAGGACGGGACGGACGCCTGCATCATCGCCGCATAGACCGCCTCGATCCGATCGCCTCGCGGTATGTCCGCCGTGTCCAGAACAAATCCCATGTACGCCGCCCGGTGTGCACGGTGAGCCGACAACGGTGCACGCACAGTCCCGTCGGCGGCGCGCACCGCTCATAAGGTTGGCACGGAAGTGTTACGCGAGGGGGCGCGCCGTGCTCAGGGGGCGGGTCAAGGAACGCGAACGCCTGGACGAGCTCGTCCTGGCGGTACGTGACGGACTGAGTGGCGTACTCGTGCTCCAGGGCGACGCCGGTATCGGCAAGACGGCGTTGCTCGACTACGCGGCCGGTGTGGCCGCCGACCTGCGGGTCATCCGGGTCGCCGGAGTCGAGTCGGAGGCCGGCTTCCCGTTCGCCACGCTGCACCGGTTGCTGATCCCGTACCTGAAGAGGCGCTGCGCCCTGCCCCCGACGCAGGATCGGGCGCTGCGCATCGCGTGCGGGCTGGCCGACGGGCCGCCGGCGGACCGGTTCCTCGTCGGGCTGGCGGCGCTCACGCTCCTGGCGGAGGTCGCCGTGCAGGGCCCGGTGCTCTGCTGCGTCGACGACGCCCAGTGGGTTGACGAGGAGTCGATCGGCGCGCTGGCCTTCGTTGCCAGGCGGCTGCACGCCGACGGGGTCGGCCTGGTGTTCGCCGCGCTGCCGGAACCGATGCCGGTCGGCAGCCGGCTGGAGGAGCACTACCTGCGGCAGGTGCGCGAGATGCCCGAGCCGACGCAGCTGTGGCTGCTGCTGGCCGCCGCCGAGCCGGGCGGCGACCTCGACTACATCCGCGACGCGGCCGTTCGTCACCAGTGCCGATGGCACGCCGCCCCGGGGCGAGCGTGTCCCAGGGCGTGCGGGACGCGTTCTGGCGGCAGGGCCTCCGGGCCGGGCGCCGCAACGCGTACGAGTCGATCGCCGCCTTCTCGGCCACCTACTTCCGGGCCGACCTGGACCTGTTCGACATACCCACGCTCGTCGTCCACGGCGACGACGACCGGGTCGTCCCGTTCGAGGTGGGCGGCAAGGCGTCGGCGGCACGGATCAAAGAACGCCACCCTCACCGTGTACGCCGGCGCACCACACGGCATCACCGACACCCACAAGCAGCAGCTCTCCGAGGACCTACTCGCCTTCCTTCGCACCTTCTAGGGGGACCCCGCCATGACCACGCCCGACACGATCGTTCTCGTCCACGGCTTCTGGGTGACGCCGCGCAGCTGGGAGCACTGGATCACGCACTACGAGGCCAAGGGGTACCGGGTGATCGCCCCCGGGTACCCGGGCTTCGAGGTGGAGGTCGAAGCCCTGCGTGCCGACCCGCAGATCATCGTCGACGTCACCGTGCCCGCGATCATCGCGAAGATCGAAGGGATCATCCGGGAACTCGACCACCCGCCCATCATCATGGGGCACTCGGCCGGCGGCGCGTTCACGCAGATCCTGCTCGACCACGGCCTCGGCGCCGCCGGCGTCGCGCTCAACTCCGCGCCGACCGAGGGTGTCCGGGTCGTGCCGCTCTCTCAGGTGAAGTCCACGTTTCCGGTGCTCAAGAGCCCGGCCAACCGGCACAAGGCGGTCGGCCTGTCGCTGGAGGAGTGGACGTACGCGTTCACCAACACGTTCACCGCGGAGGAGTCCCGCGCGCTCTACGAGCGCTACCACATCCCGGCCAACGGCGGCATCCTGTGGGGCAGCGTCCTGGCCAACTTCCAACCCGGCCACCAGGACACCTGGGTCGACTACCACAACGACAACCGGGCGCCGCTGCTGTTCATCTCCGGCAGCGAGGACCACATCATGCCGCCGGCCATCCAGGAGTCGAACGCCAAGCACTACAAGTCCAACACCATCACCGAACGCCGCGAGTACGAGGGGTACGCCCACCTGCTCCCCGCGCAGAAGGGCTGGGAGGAGATCGCGGACTACGCCCTCGACTGGGCACTGCGGCACGCCAAGTCATGACGATCGTTCGCGTCACCCACATCGGCGGGCCGACGGCACTCATCGAGTTCGCGGGCTGGCGGCTGCTGACCGATCCGACGTTCGACCCGGCCGGACGCACGTACGCGTTCGGCTGGGGCACCTCGTCCCGCAAGCTCGCCGACCCGGCCATCTCCCCCGACGCGCTCGGGGCCGTCGACGCGGTGCTGCTGACCCACGACCACCACGGCGACAACCTCGACGACGCCGGCCGGAAACTGCTGCCGTCGGCGGGCACCGTCGTCACCACCGTGTCGGGGGCGGCTCGGCTCGGGGGCGGCGCGCGGGGCCTGGCACCGTGGGCCTCGACCACGCTGGAGGGCGAAGGGCGGCCGACCGTCGAGGTCACCGCCACCCCGTGCCGGCACGGGCCGCCGCTGACCCGGCCGATCGTCGGCGACGTGGTCGGCTTCGGCCTGCGCTGGACCGGCCAGCAGCACGGTGCCTTGTGGATTTCCGGCGACACCGTCCTCTATGGCGGGGTGCGGCAGGTCGCGGGCCGACTGCCGGTCGGACTCGCGCTGCTGCACCTCGGCGGCGTGCGCTTCCCGGTCACCGGCCCACTGCGCTACACGATGACCGCCCGGGACGCCGTCGAACTGGTCGGCGCCGTGCGCCCACGCACGGTCGTACCCGTGCACTACGAGGGGTGGAAGCACTTTCAAGAGCCCCGGACGGTCATCGAACGCGAGTTCGCGGCGGCGCCGGACGACGTACGGGACCGGGTCCGCTGGCTCCGGATCGGCGTACCCACCGACCTGGAGACCTGAGCTGACGACCGGAAGGCGCGCGGTGGTGGGCCGGGCCAGTCGGGTCGTCCAGGGCCTGGACAGGAATTGTTAATAGACTTAATAATTAACCATCCTGTCGATGGCCGTGGATGCCCGGCAACGCCTCCGGAGGACCTCCATGAAACGTTCCAGATCACTGCTGCTCACCGCCGTCGCCGCAGTGCTGGCGACCAGCGGCGCCGTAGCCGTCGCGCTGCCCGCGTTCGCCGCCGGGCCCACCGCCACGTTCGTCAAGACCGCTGACTGGGGGTCCGGCTGGGAGGGGAGGTACACCGTCAGCAATGACGGCACGACCACGCTGACCTCATGGTCCGTCGCGTTCGACCTGCCGGCGGGAACCAACGTCGGCACCTACTGGGACGCCCTGCTGACCTCCTCCGGCCAGCGGTACACCTTCACCAACCGATCCTGGAACGGCACCCTCGCCCCGGGCGCCTCCGCCTCGTTCGGCTTCGTCGCGACCGGCGCCGGCACCCCGACCAACTGCACCCTCAACGGAGCCTCCTGTGGGGGCACCGGCACGCCGCCCACCACCACACCACCCACGACCCGACCGCCGAGCACCCCGCCACCCACCACCGCGCCACCCACCTCCCCGCCACCGAGCACCCCGCCACCCACCGGAGGGCTGCCGAAGCGGGCACTGATCGGATACCTGCACGCCAGCTTCGCCAACGGCTCCGGCTACCTGCGGATGGCGGACGTACCCGTCGACTGGGACATCATCAACCTGGCCTTCGGGGAGCCGACGTCGGTCACCTCCGGCGACATCCGCTTCCAGCTCTGCCCGGCCAGCGAATGCCCCGGCGTGGAGACCGAGGCGGCGTTCACCGCCGCGATCCGGGCCAAGCAGCAACAGGGAAAGAAGGTCCTCATCTCGATCGGCGGGCAGAACGGCCAGGTGCAGTTGACGAGCACGGCCGCCCGGGACCGGTTCGTCAGCTCGGTCAGCGCCATCATCGACCGGTACGGGCTCGACGGGCTCGACATCGACTTCGAAGGCCACTCCCTGTCACTGCACACCGGGGACACCGACTTCCGGAATCCCACCACCCCGGTGATCGTGAACCTGATCTCGGCCATCCGGGCCCTCAAGCAGCGTTACGGCGCCGGTTTCGTCCTCACCATGGCACCGGAGACCTTCTTCGTGCAGCTCGGCTACCAGTACTACGGCTCCGGCCCGTGGGGCGGGCAGGATCCACGCGCCGGGTCGTACCTGCCGGTGATCCACGCGCTCCGCGACGACATCACGGTGCTGCACGTCCAGGACTACAACTCCGGACCGATCATGGGACTGGACAACCAGTACCACACCATGGGCGGCGCGGACTTCCACATCGCCATGACCGACATGCTGCTGGCCGGCTTCCCCGTCGCCGGAAACGCCGCCAATGTCTTCCCGCCGCTGCGCGAGGACCAGGTCGCATTCGGTACGCCGGCAGCCACCAGCGCCGGCAACGGATACGTGGCCCCGGCCGCCGTCCAGCAGGCGGTGACCTGCCTGGTACGCAGCACCTCCTGCGGCGGCTACACCCCGCGCAGCGGCACCAACCCGAACTTCCGCGGCCTGATGACCTGGTCGATCAACTGGGACCGCTACTACGGCTGGGAGTTCCGAAACGCCCACCGGCCGTTCCTCAACTCCCTCCCCTAACCTGTCCCCTCCCCTCCCCTCCCCTCCCCGACGGAGAAACTGCCGGCGATGACGTTGACGTAGCCAGCGGTCCAGAATGTCTCTGCAGGGCCGGCGACAGGCGGCGCCGGGCCGTCAGTGAAGGGACCGCGATGCGACACGCTGCGGGCGAGCACCCGCCCGGCACCAGCGGCTACGACGCCGAGCTACGGAGGCACGACGGCGTACTGCGCCGGGTGGTCGGCGTCCGGTCGCACGACCACGTCCTCGACATCGGCTGCGGTACCGGGCAGACGACCCGGCAGGCCGCGCGTACGGCCCGGGCGGGCAGTGCGTTCGGGGTGGACGTCTCGGCGCCCGCGATCACGCGCGCCCGCGAGCTGGCCAGGGCGGAAGGACTCCGCAACGTCACCTTCGAGCACGCCGACGCGCAGGTCCACCGCTTTCCACCGGAGCGCTTCGACCTGGCAATGAGCAGGTTCGGCACGATGTTCTTCGACGACCCCGTGGCGGCGTTCGCCAACATCGGGCGGGCGCTGCGCCCTGCCGGGCGCCTGGTGATGATGGTCTGGCAGGCCCACGAGCGCAACGAGTGGGACGTTGCTGTCCGCCGATCCCTCGAAGCAGCCGAGGGGCCGGTGGCCGGTGCTTCCGCGGGACCGGATGCGTTCTCGCTCGCCGACCCGCCGACCGTGCGGGAGATCCTGCGGGCGGCGGGGTTCACCGACATCGCCTTCGCCGACGTCCACGAACCGGTCTACTACGGTCCGGACGTGGCCGCCGCCCTCGAGTGGGTCCGCGGCTTCACGTGCACCCTTGAGGTCCTGAAGAGGCTGGACCCCGCCGCCGCGACCCGCGCGGACGAGCGTCTACGCCAGGCGCTCGCCGAGCACCTGGGTGACGACGGTGTCTGGTTCGACTCTCGCGCCTGGATCGTCACCGCTCGTCGCGTCGGACCGGAATGAGCGAGGAGTACGCCCGACTGCGACGGATCGACTACGGCGTGTCGCCGCGTTGCTTGCCCTTCACGAATGTGCAGAGCACCGATCTGGTGCGCGAGCCCCTACTTGTATGGTTTGCGCTGGTCAGGTCGCTGTGAAGATGGAGTCATGACATGCCGGTCACCCGCGTCGCCACGGTCGACGATGCCCCCGCCGTGACCGCGCTGCTGCGCGCGAACTGGGAAGCCTTTGCACCCTGGGAACCGATGCGCGACGACTCGTGGTTCACGCTGGACAACCAGCGCACGATCCTGGAGACATCGCTGGAGGCTCATGCCCAGGGAACGATGGTTCCGCTCGTCATTCTCGACGGGGACAAGGTCGTCGGCCGACTGAACATCAACGGGATCACCCGGGGCGCACTGCAGTCCGCGGCGATCGGCTACTGGGTCAGCCCGTCGCACCAGGGCCGGGGGCTCGGCACGGCGGCCGTTGCCGATGCCATCGCCATCGCCTTCGGCGAACTCGACCTGCACCGGCTCCAGGCGGAGACGCTGCTGCACAACACGGCATCGCAGCGGGTGCTGCTGCGCAACGGGTTCCGGCCGTACGGTGTGGCGCCTTCGTATCTGAAGATCGCAGGCAGCTGGCAGGATCATGTGCTGTTCCACCTGCTCGCGACGGACTGAAGGCGAGCTGTGCGGAGGCGGTTCCGGTCGACGATCCGGAGGACGAGCTGATCCGGCAGTGGCGGCTGTCAGCGGGCGGGCTCGAACAGTTCGACGACGTTGCCGGACGGGTCTTCCAGCAGGATCTGCTGGCCACCGGGGCCACTGACGATGTCGTTGCGAAACGTGAGGCCCGCGGCCCGCAATCGTTCCACCTCGGCGGCAATGTCGCTGACGACGACATGGATGCGGTTCCATCCACCCGGCGACGGCCTGGTCCCGTCCGGCATCGGCCGACCCGCCGAACTGGTCGGCCCGCTCAGCAGGAGGCGAAGCCTGCCGCGCAGGACGTCGGCGAACGCCGGTGCCGCGCTCGTCCTGAGGGTGAAGCCGAGGTGCCGGGTGTAGAACTCGACCGCAGTGTCGACGTCGTCGACCATGTATCGAACATTGACCGTCTCTGCGAGGTCGTCGGCCATCGCTAGATCCTCTCTGGGGCCGCCGCGGCACTGTCGATCGCCGCCAACAGGAAATGGATACGCGTCTTCAGTTCGTTCGCGGTACGCACGAACCGTGGGTAGGCGGGTCCGCCCTCGGCTTCGGCCGCCGGATCGGGCATGCTCCAGTGCGCCATCGCGGGAGCCCCGGAGAACTCGGGGCGCACTTCCCGAACCCGGTCACAGAGGCTGATCACATGGTCGAACCGTTGCTCGGCGAACACGCTCACGTGCTTGGGGTGACGACCACTGATGTCGATGCCACTTTCACGCATGACACGCACCGCGTGCGGATGCACGGGTTTGGGTTGACTGCCGGCGCTGGCGGCTTCGACCCGTGCACCGCCGAGCCGCACCAAGAGGGACTCGGCCATCTGCGAGCGGGAACTGTTGCCCGTACACAGGAACAGCACCCGGACGGGCGGCCGGGACGACCGCCGGCCGGGACCTGCCGCCGACGGCGTCAGCGCCGCCGGGACCAGTCGCAGGCCCGGATGCAGGGCAGCGCCAGCCTCGGCAAGCTGTCCGCGAAACGCGGCCAGGTCGAGGCTGTAGTAGGTGTCGCGTTTGTCGGCCGAACTCCGCCGCATCGTTACCAGTCCGCCTTCACGCAACTGGCCGAGATGGTAGGACGTCAGGCTCTGCCGCTGGCCGATCAGTTCTCCCAGTTCGCGGACCTGCCGGTCGCTCCGCGCCAGCTCACTCAGCAACTGCCACCGCACGGGGTGCCCGGTCAGGCGCAGGACAGTGGGCGGTGTTACCGGTGTCTCCGGGGACATGGTGTGACCCATTCCCGAACGATACATCAAATGGGATCGTTCGATCAAACAAGATTGATATATTTTGGAGGTGCCTGGCCAGCGCGTCAGGACGGATAACCTGTTCGACCCGGTCCCCGTGGCGATGCGAAGATCACGCGATGACGGTGTCCCGTGCTCAGCTGTTGCGTTGGCAGTTCGACCTGACCTGGTCGCTGTTCGAATACCACCTGGAACGGCTGGCGCCGGAGCACTTCCACTGGGAGCCCGCCGCGCACTGCTGGACCATGCGGCCGGGCGACGACGGCAGCTGGGTACCGGACTGGGCGGACACCGAGCCCGACCCGATCCCGGTCCCCACCATCGGCTGGATCACCTGGCACGTCGGCTGGTGGTGGAGCGTGGCCACCGACCACCTCGCCGGGCGGACACCGCGCGAACGCACCGAGATCGAGTGGCCGGGCGACGGCGGTACGACGGTCGCCTGGTTACGTGACCTGCGGAGTGAGTGGCTGGCGGTGCTCGACCGGCTGACCGACGCCGACCTCGACACGATCGCGCCGTTCCCGTGGCAGAACGATCCGGAACACACCGTCGCGCACCTGCTCGGCTGGGTCAACGCCGAGCTGATGAAGAACGTCGCCGAGATCGGTCAACTCCGACTGCTGCACGAGGCACGTTAGCCGCACCGGTGGCACCAGCCAGCACGGTTCGGCGGCAGCAGAGCGCTCCTGGTCGTCCCGCCCCGCACCCCTACCGCCCGCTCTCGACCTGGTTCTTCAGGGCGGTGTTGAGCAACCGGAAGCTCTCGGCGGTGCTCTCGATCATCTTGCCCAGGAAGGGCACCAACAGCCCGGTGAACTTCTCGCTGTGGACGAGCCGGGTCCCTCCCTCGTGCGGAGTGAGCACGAAGCGGTGCTCGCCGTTGAAGACCCCCGGAATGGCGAACTTACCGAGCCAGCGCAGTTCGACGCCCGCCTCCGCGACGAGCACCTGTGGGGTGAACGTCATCGGACGGCCGTCGATGGGAAACATCCGGAGCGTCAGTATCTCTCCGACCTGGACCCGCCCGGACGCCTCCCGGATGAACGGGTTCCAGTCCGGGTACCGCGAGAAGTCGACCAGGACGGCCCAGACCTCGACGGGAGTCGCGTCGATGTCTATCTGCGTGGAGATCTGGCGCATGTTCCCTGCTCTACATCACGATCGTCCGGACGGATCAGGTCGATCCCCTGGAAATTGATCCTTACACACCCCGCTCAGGCGCGATGACCTGGCACAGTCCGGGCGCTGGAATTGGCCTCCGCTCAGCCGCCACCACCCGCGACGGAAACGGCGGTGACCGGATACCGGAGAATCGTCCTCAGCTTTTCGGGCGCCGTACGTGTCGGGCTCGACAGGTAGATCTCGTGGTGTTTTCCCGAGATCTGGTATCCGGACTCGCCGACGAAGGCCATCAGCCGGTCGCGGGTCGCCGGCTCCTCGCGGTACGGCCCGACGTGCAGCACCTGCGCGCTCGGCCCCTCCACGACGTTCCGCAGTTCGATCCGCTCCAGCGATCCGGACGGCTTCTTCCGGGTCCTCGCCGCGACGGTCTCCGCGACCAGGTCGGCGTCCACCTGCGGTGGCTGCATGACGAGCATGGTCCAGTGCCAGGTTGACCGGTCCAGGGCGGGTAGGTCCTGCCGCTCCCCCGCCCCCCACCACAGTCCCTCCAGCGGCATCACCGAGTAGTCCAGCACGCCGGCCCTCTTCAGCCCGAACTTCACGCCGTACGAGACGCCGAAGAGCGCCTCGACCGCCTCCCGGTACCCGGGTCCGTCGGGATCGCCGACACCGTCGACGGCCAGAAACGCCAACTCGGGTACGTCCACCAGTGCGGGCGCGGCGCTGGCCACGTACAGGTTCT
This sequence comes from Plantactinospora solaniradicis, assembly GCF_042658085.1. Lineage (NCBI taxonomy): Bacteria > Bacillati > Actinomycetota > Actinomycetes > Micromonosporales > Micromonosporaceae > Plantactinospora > Plantactinospora solaniradicis. Next base: position 62,525 of record NZ_JBHSPR010000007.1, read on the forward strand.
TGAGGACCTTCTTGAAGTCGGTCTTCGGGATGCTCGTCAACTCGTCTCCTCGTCATCGACCGGTACGACGATCCGGGTCACCAACTGGGTCGGGTCGGTCGTACCGGGGTCGGTCAGGTACGCCTCGAGCACGCCTCCGCACGGTCGTAGGCCGCGCTCGTGGATCCAGGCGAAGACCGCCTGGTACGTCAGTGCCAGGTGCTCGTACGGGCCGACGTGCACCGCCACCGCGGCCGGTCCCGCCGGCAGCTGCTCGACCTCGGTGCCCGGGACCGTCCCGTCGCCCGAGGCCGGCTCGGCGCTCTCGACGCCGACCCCGACCCGTACCTGCGCGCCGAGGTCGACCGGGAACAGTCCCCGCAGCGGTGGCGTCCACCCGATCCCCGCCACTGCGGCCATCAGCTCGCCGACGCAGCGCGTGACGGCCACGCCGATCTCCTCGGGCGTGCACGTGGTCCGGCGCACCAGCAACCGGCGGGCCGGCTCCCGGCTCAGGCTGACCTCCTGCTGGAGCAGCCCGTCGGCCAGCAGCCCACCGGTCAGCAGCCGGTCCAGGAGCAGCCAACTGCGTCGCTGTGCCGCGATCCGGTCCTCCAACCGGCCCTGCTCCGCCCGCAGTACCTCGGTCCGAACGCTGTCGTCGCCGCCGAGCACCTGTCCGATCGCCGCGAGCGGTACGTCGAGCCGGCGTAGCAGGGCGATCGCCGTGGCTTCCCGCACCTGGTCCCGGGCGTAGTACCGGTAGCCGGTGGCCGGGTCGACGCTGGCCGGACGGAGCAGTCCCGACTCGTCGTAGTGCCGAAGCTGCTTGACGGTGAGCCGGCACAGCCGGGCGAAGGTCCCGATCGGCAGTAGATCCCTGGTCACGGAGTCATCCTGAACCCTCCCACCCGGGGAGAGTCCAGCAGGCGGGGTATCGGTCGCCGATGATCCGCAGAGGGTCGGTGAGACATTCGCGCGCCGATCCGGTCGAGGTGTTCCACAGGGGATGCTCGGCTCCGGTCCGGCGGCAGATTGTCACGGGAAGGATGTCGAGACCGCCGCCTCCGCTCCGACCTCTGTCCTGAGGCGCCAGTTCGGCGCGCGACGGCACGACGCCGATCGATCGGCGCGGGAAGGATCAGTCATGGGACAGCAAGCGGTGGTGCACTTCGAGATCATCGGGAACGATCCGGCGAGGCTCCGTAGCTACTACGGAGACCTGTTCGGCTGGGAGTTCCAGGTCGGCGACGCCGCGACCGAGGCGGTTTCCCAGCCGGGCAACTACGGATTCGTGGCCGGAAGCCCGACCGGTGACGGTACCGGTATCAACGGTGGGATCGGCGGCGGCGCGGGCTACGATCGCCGCGTCCTGTTCTACGTGGGTGTTCCGGACGTCGAAGCCGCACTCCGGAAGGCCGAGAGCCTCGGCGGGACGCGTCGGATGGGCCCCGAGCCGACATCCGGTGGAGATCTCGCGGTCGGGCACTTCACCGACCCCGAGGGCAACCTCGTCGGCGTCGCCGGGCCGCCCGCCTAGCCGACGGTGCCGGGTCGGATGACAACCGCGTCGCGGAGTGGGGAGGGGTCGAGGTGAAGTACCTGCTCTTGATCTACAGCAACCCGGAGAACTGGGAGCACCCGATGTTCCTGCGGAGTTCGGAGGCCCTCGCGATGTCGCCGGCCGACCGCGCCGAACTGGTCAGACAGGCCGATGACCTGTACAAGGAGATCGCCGAGTCCGGGGAGATGGTGAGCGGCACAGCCCTGGCCGATTCGGTGAACACCAGGACCGTCCGGGTACGCAACGGAGTCCCGGCGACGACCGACGGCCCTTACGTCGAGGCCAAGGAGCAGCTGGCCGGGTTCTTCGTCCTCGACTGCGAGAGCCTGGAACGAGCGACCGAGATCGCGGCCCGGTTCCCGGACGCCCGGTTCGGCGCCGTGGAGGTACGTCCGATCATGGAAATCTCCGGCCCGGCGGTGTGACCCCGGCCGCCCTCGCCGGGCGGCCGGGTCAGCCGGACACCACCCGCAGTACGGGCTGCCGGCGACGGTCGAGGCCGTCGAGCGCGTCGGACGTCGCACCGTCGGCGGGAAGGTAGACGACCAGACGTTGATCGTCGTCGGCGGGCAGGTCGAGCGTCTCGTACGCCAGCCGCAGTTCGCCCGCCCCGGGGTGGACGAGCCGGACGATCCCGTTGGCCCTCGGCAGTCCGGGCAGGGTCTCGATCCGCCGCGTGAACGCCTTCCCGGCGCTGATGGTCAACTCGTCCGCGAGCATCGCCGAATACCGGTCCGTGCCGAACGACCCCTGCTTGAGCGCGGCCACCTGCTCGTCGGCGACCTGGTCCCAGTCCGGGTAGACGATCCGCGCCCGACTGTCGGTGAAGACGAACCAGGCGAGGTTCGGCGGCGTTCCGTCCAGCAGCCCGATCGGCCCCGCCAACCGCTCGTAACCGACCGTGTGGGCGACGACGTCGCTGACCCGGTTGAGCAGGACGGCCGGGGCCGGCTCGAGACCGTCGAGCAGTGCCCGCACGGTGGGTCGTACGACGCGTCCGGGCGTCGTGTCTCCGATGCCGCAGGTGAACCCGCCCTCGGCTCCCTTGCTGAGCCGGTACGTGTGGATCCGTTCGGACGCGGTCATCCGCAGCGCGTCGGCCAGGGCGGAGAGCACCTGCGCGGACGGCCGGCGGTCCCGCCCCTGCTCCAGGCGGGTCAGATACTCCACGCTGACTCCGGCGAGCATCGCCACCTCCGCCCGGCGCAGCCCGGACGTGCGGCGACGGGCTCCGGTGGGGAGTCCGACCTGTGCGGGCGTCACGGCCTCACGACGGGTACGCAGGAACACACCCAGCTCGTTGTCGCTCACCGTTCGAACGGTACACATCCGTCCGCTCGGCAGGGTGGCCCTGTCCCTACCAGCATCGACCGGACCTGCCGGCCGGCGCGATGGAGAACTTCGGCTGCGTCACGCCCGTCCAGGTCGGAAACGTCGGGCATGCACGGCAACACGGCTTGTCAGATGGGGAGTCGGCCCGTTAACTTACTGAGCCCGGTCCACCAGGCCGAACCGCTGGTAGTCGGCCGGACACGCTCGGCCCCGCCGATCCCGCACGACGGCACCGGCCGGCGTTCACGGCGGTGATCCAGCCCCGGCGGGCTTCGTACGGAAGGGCCTTTGGTTTGTCGTTCTTCACGCGCTCTCGTCAGTTGCCGGACCAGGAACGGGCAGCGGCGGAGGAGGGCCCGACACCGGACGGGGTCGTGCCGGGCGAGGAGGTACCGGCCGACGGCGAAGCGGGCGACCGCGAAGCGGACGACGGTGTCACCGGCCGTCGACGGGGACGGGCCGTCGCGGCGGGGCTGACCACCGCCCTGGCCTGTCTGCTCGTCCTGTTCGCCCTGCTGGCGCCGAACCGGATCGGTCAGCTCACGCCCGGAGAGTTTCTGCGCATCCCGGTGGAGGGACTTCTCGGGGTCGCTCTCGTCCTCGTCCTGCCAGAGCGGGCGCGCCGGATCGTGGCGGTGCCGGTCGGCGTGCTGCTCGGCCTGCTGACCATCGTGAAGATCGTCGACATGGGCTTCTACGCGGCGCTCGCCCGACCGTTCAACCCGGTGCTCGACTGGATCTCGATCGAGGCCGCCGTGGGATTCCTCACGGACTCGGTCGGCCGGGCCGGCGCGATCGCCGCCGTGATCGGCGCCGTCCTGCTCGCCATCGCCGTACCCATCCTCATGACGCTGTCGGTCCTACGCCTGACCCGGCTCGTGCTTCGGCACCGGTCCGCGTCGGCACACACCGTCACCGCCCTCGGGGCCGCCTGCATCGCCTGCGCCGTGTTCGGCGTGCAGATCGTCCCCGATGTGCCGGTCGGCACCCTCGCCTACGACCGCGTCCTCCAGGCCCGCGCCGGCTTCCAGGACCAGAAGGTGTTCGCCACGGAGGCCGACGTCGACGCGTTCCGCGACACCCCGGGTGACCAGCTGCTGACCGCCCTGCGCGGCAAGGACGTCGTCGTCGCCTTCGTCGAGAGCTACGGGCGGGACGCCGTCGAGGACCCGGAATTCGCACCGCAGGTGGGTGCGGTGCTCGACGCCGGTAACGCCCGCCTGAACGCGGCCGGCTACACCGCGCGGAGTGGTTGGCTCACCTCACCGACGGCGGGCGGCGGCAGTTGGCTGGCCCACGCCACGCTGCTCTCCGGGCTGTGGATCGACAACCAGCAGCGCTACAACAACCTCGTCGTGAGCGACCGGCTGACCCTCAACGGCGCCTTCCAGCGCGCGCAATGGCGCACCGTCGGCGTCATGCCGGCCATCAACCAGGCCTGGCCGGAGGGGGCGTTCTTCCGGTACGACCAGATCTACCCCGGCCCGGAACTCGGGTACCGCGGCCCGAAGTTCAGCTACGCCCCCATGCCCGACCAGTACACCCTGTCGGCGTTCGAGCGTGCCGAGCACGCGAAGCCGAACCGCCCCCCGGTGATGGCGACGATCCCCCTCGTGTCGAGCCACGCGCCCTGGGCGCCCATCCCCCAGCTCGTCGACTGGAAGGACGTCGGTGACGGTTCGGTCTTCGGCCCCATCGCCGCCGCCGGCGAGTCGCCGGACGACGTGTGGCGCGACACCGGCCGGGTACGCACCGAGTACCGGCGTTCCATCGAGTACAGCCTCAACACCCTGGTGTCCTACGTGGAGACGTACGGCGACGACAACCTGGTGCTGGTCTTCCTCGGTGACCACCAGGCCACCCCGCTCGTCACCGGCGAGGGCGCCAGCCGGGACGTGCCGATCACGATCGTCGCCCACGATCGGGCGGTGCTCGACCGGATCTCCGGATGGGGCTGGCAGGACGGCCTGCGACCCGGTCCGCAGACCCCGGTCTGGCCGATGGACGCCTTCCGGGACCGGTTCCTGACCACCTTCGGACCGTAGTTCCGGCCCACCGGCGTCAGGATCGGAACAGGCGGTCCGGAACGGCGTCGGCGAGCAGTCGGTAGCCGGCGGGGTTGAGGTGCAGGTGATCGCCGGTGTCGGCGGCGGGCAGCAGTTGGCGGGGGTTCGCCGGATCCCGGACGGCCCGGTCGAAGTCGAGTACGGCGTCGAACCGGCCACTGGTCCGGATCCACTCGTTGACCGCCTGCCGGCTCGCCTCCCGGGTGCCCTGCGGGTCGTCGTAGCCGTTGCCACCGAACGGGGTCAGGGTCGCGCCGTACACCTTGATGCCCTGGGCGTGCGTGCGGGTGACGATCTGGTCGTAGGCGGTGATCAGGTCGTCGGTGACGGCCTTCTGGCCGGCTTCGGTGGCCTCGGCGGTGCCGATGTCGTTGACTCCCTCGAACACGACCAGCCAGCGGACCCCGCTCTGGGCCAGCACGTCCCGGTCGAGTCGGGCCAGCGCGCCCGGCCCCAACCCGTCGTTGAGGACCCGGTTGCCCCCGGCAGCCTGGTTGAGCACCGCGACGGTGGTGCTCGGGCGACGCTGCGTCTGCAACCGGTCGAGAAGCTGGTCGGGCCAGCGGTCGTTGCCATTGGTCGTCGAACCGCGTCCGTCGGTCAGCGAGTCACCGAGCATGGCCACCGCCGAGACGGCGTGGCTGGCCGACACCTCCAGGCCGCTGAGGAAGTACCAGTGGTCGACCGGAGTCGCACCGGGCAACGTGGCCTCGGCGAGGTGGTTGCCGGCCAGCAGGTGCGAGGTGGTCCGGGAGCCGGGATGCGAGGTGACGTTGTTCGAGGCCTGCCCTTGGGCCAGGTAGAGGGTCACGGTGAGGTTGGACCGCGCCGCCACGGGAAAGGTGATCGGGTCGGACACCATCTGCGCCCCGACCGGGATCGCCACCGAGGACCGGCCACTGAACGTCACCGGCCGGGAGGTGCCGGGGCGGATCGCGCTGACCCCGGCCCGGCCCTGCTCGGGCAGCGCCACCGAGACCGCGGTGACCGGCAGCGGCGCGCCGCCGAAGGCGTTGGACAGCCGCAGCCGGATCCGCTGGCCCCCCACCGAGACCCGGACGGTCTGCCGCAGCGTGCTGTCGGCCAGGACCAGGTTCTGTTGGGTGAACGGTGCCGGGGGCATGTTGTGCGGCTCGGTCAACTGCGGCATCGACGTCCAGCTCGCCACCCAGCGCCCGCCCGATCCGACCGGGACCGTGCCGGACCGGGCGGAACCGTCGGCCCCGTACCTCAGGTTCGTGAGCCCGGACGAGCCGACGACAACCGCTAGCGTAAGCATCCCCACCGCGGCCAAGGCTAACAGCGACCGTCTTCCGCGCATGGCGCGTCCCTCCTGTCGGGCCCCCGCCGGCCGACGGCCCGCCGACCCGCGCGGGGCCGCCGGACCTGGCGCGACATCCGGAGAGCGGCACCGCCACCGACCGATCGCCGCTTGTCGATGAAACGTTACTGACCCCGAACCGAAACGTAAAGATGGACGGCCGGCGATGCTCGGGGGGTGGGGTCACCGGTCCACCCCGACCCGGACGACGACCCGTGGGGAGGGGCGAGTTGTCGCCCCTCCCCACGACCGGCGTCAGGAGGCGGACGAACCGACCAGGGTCGGTGCGACGCTCACGGCTGGAACGCCATCCACTCGAGGACACCGGTCGAGAGGCCGGGCCGGGCGGTGATGGACAGCCGCAGCCGGGTCGTGCTGACCGTGCTGAACGTCGTCACGTTGTAGGTGTTCGCCGCCACGCCACACGTCGACTGGCCGGGTACGTTCACGTACGCCGTGCCGTTCCAGTACTGGACCTGACAGGAGGCGGGCACGTCGATGCCCTGGTCGTCGTCGAACCAGTAGGCCGCGGTCCGGTTGACGCTGCGGGCCGACGGCCAGGTGTACTCGATCCACTGCGTGCCCTGCTCGGGCCAGTTGCCGTACGCCTGGTTGCTCCGGTCCGCCGAACTGGTCGGCACCCCGCCGTTGTTGATCGCGGTGAGCGTCTCCCACGGGGAGACGTACGACGTCGAGCCGGTGGCGGCGGGGGCGAGGTTGGTGCCGGCCGGCGGCTGGACTCCGCCACCGCCACCGGGGTTGGGCGGCGGACCGGTGGTCGTCTGCACCACCGGCTGGATCGTGCCGTCGGCGTTGAAGTACATCCGGTCCACCGCCACCGAGCGCCGGAAGTTGCCGCCGTTCGGCGCGTTGGCGTTGTGGTAGACCATGTACCACTGGCCGTTGAACTCCACCGCGCCGGCGTGGTTGGTCGTGGAGGAGACCTGACCGAGGACCACGCCGCGGTGGGTCCACGGGCCCATCGGGTTGGTGGCGGTGGCGTACCGCTGGCAGGCGTAGCTGGACGAGGTGACGCAGCCCTGGGTGTCGTTCGCCGCGTAGAGCATGTAGTAGAGGCCGTTGCGCTTGAACATGAACGGCGCCTCCCAGTAGTTGGTCAACCCCTGCGGGGTCACCACCGCGCCGACCGTGTCGATCATGTTGCTGGCCAACCGGACGGCGCGAACCCCCCAGTAGCCGCCCCAGTACATGTACGCCTGACCGTCGTCGTCGACGAAGACCGTGGGGTCGATGTTGAGGCCCGACGAGTTGGCGGTGCTGTCGCTGATCAGCGGGCCACCCTTGGCGTCGGTGAAGGGGCCGAGCGGGCTGTCGCCGACGGCGACGCCGATGTTCATCCAGCCGGGGCCGTTGCCGTTGACAGAGGTGTACCAGTAGTACCGGCCGTTGCGGGGCTCGACCTCGCTGGCCCAGGCGTCGGCGCCGGCCCACGGGAAGGTCGCGATGTTCGCTCTGGCGCCCTGGTCGGTCCAGTTGGCGGCGTTCGTGGACGACAACACCCGCCATTCCCGCATGAGGAAGTTGTTGTTCCCGACCGCCGCCTCGTCACGGCCGGCGTAGATGTACATCGTGTTGCCGACGACCAGCGGTGCGGGGTCGGCGGTGTAGATGTTGGTGATGATCGGGTTCGCGGCCGAAGCCGGACCCGTCGCCGCCACCAGGGCTGACGCTGCCCCGACGACGGCGACAACGACCGCGCCGAGCAATCGTCCTCGCATAACCACTCCTCTCGGTTGGAACTGGCATCACGGGCGGGAGTGTTGGCGGCCACCTGGGGAATTGATCGATGTAGATCAATATCCTCGGCTGGACTCGCCCCACGGAACGATCCACGGAGAACACGAGGAACAGGGTTGCCCAGACTGTCCCGGCGGTGCTCCCGGCCCGGCGAGGACCGCCGCACCCGAAGCGATCGATCGCGGTTGACGTCCGCCTCCCCGTCACGATGACTTACGAAAACCTTTTCGGCAAGGTTTCCGGGATGTCACCAACCCAGTTAGTCCCGTAACACGAGCTAGGGCTGTGTCCGCCGATCTCTCCGAAACGCTTTTCGAAATCCGCCGGCCGGGGAGGCCGGCAGTCACGGCCCCCGGAGACTCCTCGGCCCGCTCCGCCTCAACGGAGGCTGGCGAAGAACCGCCGCATGTCGCCGACGAGCAGATCCGGCGCCTCGTGTGCGGCGTAGTGACCGCCCGCGTCACGCGACCCGCCCTGCCGGCGCGGCGGATCGTAGGCGTGCCAACTCACGATGTTGGCGTGGTCCCGCTCGGCGAGCGGCCGGATCGACTGGAAGTCGCCGGCGAACATGGCCAGGGCGGTCGGCGCGGTCGTGGGGCCCGTCGGCGCCACCTGCGGTGCCGTGTGCGCGTCCTCGTAGTAGAGCCGGATCGCCGAGCCGGCCGTACGGGTCAGCCAGTAGATCGCCACGTTGGCGACGACGAACTCCGGATCGAGGCTCTCACCCATGAGCTGGGCGTTCCAGGCCAGCAGCCCGACCGGGGAGTCCGCGAGCGCGAAGGCCAGCGTCTGCGGCTGCTGACTGTGCAGGGCGTTGAAGGAGAACATGTTGTCGTAGAACCACTGCAGGTGCTCCAGCGCCGCGTAGTCGGTCGGGGTGAAGCCCTCGAACTCGGCGGGGTCGCCGGACGGGAACGAGAAGAGTTGCGTGACGTGCACGCCGATCACGCCGTCGGGGTCGAGCCGGCCCATCTCGGGCGCGATCATCGATCCCGCGTCGTTGCCGGCCGTGCCGTACCGCCGGTAGCCGAGTCGGTGCATCAACTCCACCCAGGCCCCCGCGATGCGGTTCCGGTTCCAGCCCGCGCTCCGGGTCGGCCCCGAGAAGCCGTACCCGGGAAGTGACGGCACCACCAGGTGGAAGGCGGGAGCGTCGGTGTCCCCGGGCGCGGTGAGCGGCTCGATCAGGTCGAGGAACTCGACGACGGAGCCGGGCCAGCCGTGGGTGAGGAGCAGCGGGACCGCGTCCTCGCGCGCCGAACGGACGTGCAGGAAGTGGATCGTCTCGCCGTCGATCTCGGTGACGAACTGCGGGTATGCGTTGAGCCGGGCCTCGAATGCCCGCCAGTCGAACTCCTCCAGCCAGTAGTCGGCGAGGGCGCGGACGCGCGCGTTGCTCATCCCGTACGCCCCGTCGGTGCCGGGCAGTTCGTCGGGCCAGAGGGTCCGGCGGAGCCGGGCGGCCAGATCGTCCAATTCCACCTGCGGGACGTCGATCCGGTACGGGCGGATCTCGGTGTTCGACATGTCGACTCCTTTGGATCGGAACGCTTCGTTCCGCTCTACTATAGCAGAGCGGAACGATCTGTTCCGGTGGTATCCTCGTCACATGTCCACCGGAAGCAGCACCCCCGCCACCGAGCCGTCCGGCCCCTCCCTCTCCGGGCGCCGGGCCCAGGCGGCCCGCAACGACCAGGTCATCCTGGAGGCCGCCCGCGCGGTCTTCCTCGCCGATCCGAAGGCCCCGATCGGCGCCGTCGCGGAGCGGGCCGGGGTCGGCATCAGTGCCCTCTACCGGCGGTACCCCGGCAAGGAGGACCTGCTGCGCCAGCTCTGCCACGACGGCCTGCGCCGCTACGTGGCGGCGGCCCGGCAGGCGGCCGAAGAACCCGACGGCTGGCAGGCGCTGGTCGCCTTCCTCGACGAGGTCGTCGCGGCGGACGTCCATTCCCTGACCGTCCGGCTGGCCGGCACGTTCACGCCGACGGCGGAGATGAGCGCCGACGCCGTACTGGCCAACGAATGTGCCACCGCGCTGGTGGACCGGGCACATGCGAGCGGACGCCTGCGCCGCGACGTCGTCGTCGCCGACGTCGCCTTCATCCTCGAGGCGTGCGCGGCCATCCGGCTCCCGGACCCGACCCGCACCGACGAGCTGCGCCGCCGCTACCTGGCGCTGCTGGTGGACGGGTTACGCGACACCAGCGGCACTGAACTGCCGGGCCCGGCACCGACCGGCGGCGAGATGGCGTGGCGCTGGCGGCGGACCGAACCGGCAGCGGCGGATACCCCGCCCTCGCGCCAGGGCCGACGCGGGTAACACGCCGCCGCAAACCCGCAGCGTACGGGCCACCGTCGGGGTAGCAGGATCTGTCGGGGGTGCCGGCTACCGTTCCGCCGGACGCCGCGACCGCGTCGCGTCCGGAGCAACAGCCCAGGAGACGGAAACATGTCCGACGTACCGCAGACCGACCACCGCCATCCGGCCGAGGTGGTGACCGGACTGGTCGACCACACCCTCGAACTGGCCGAGACGTGGACCGAATGGGACGGCAAGCCCATCCCGGCCGACGACCGGATCTACACCACACAAGGCGATCCGACGCCTCGCGGACCACCTCGTGGACCATCTCGCCGAGATCGAGGCCCGGGTCGCCGGGATACCGCCGATCCCGGACCACTGGCACGCCTCGGCGACCACCACACCTGCCGACCTCGCCCCGTTCACCCCGGAGGATCTGGACGAGGCACGTAGTCGGCTGACCCGCCTCGCCCAGATCTTCGACCTACGCCTGCGGGTGTTGACCGACGAAGAGTTGGACCGACGCGACGGCGACGCCTGGTCGCCCCGGCAGATCGCGTTCCACCTCGGCGGGTCGGTCTACTACGCCGACTCGGTGGGAAACCTTCGGGGCTGACCGCCGCAGGCCGCCGACCGGCGCTCCGGAGGCGGCACGATCACTGTCCCCGACCGTGCCGGCCCGTTGTCGTTGCCGGCGACGCCCGGCGCACCGATGATGGTGGATGATGGCGCGCCTGACACAGGTCCACTCGGTACCGGTCCGGTCACAGTCCGGGCCGTGCGAAACGATCAGCGGGCTGCCACATCCACGGCTCCGGCCCTACGTGCTCGGGTACGCCGGCTTCCGCTCGGCCACGGGCGCGCCCGTCCGGCATCGGGTCCTGCCGTTGAACGTCACCACCCTGATCGTCGACTTCGCCGGTCCCGGCGGTGTGGTGAGCGGGCCACGCAGCACGTCGACGGTGTCGGGGCGGACCTGGTGGGGACACGGTGTCTCCATCGGTCTCACCCCCGCCGGAGTGCTCGCGCTGCTGGGCGTACCGATGCCGGAGCTGGCCGAGGGAAGCGGCCGGTTGGCGGACTTCCTCGGCCGCCGCGACGCCGAACTGACCGAGCGGCTCGGCGACGCACCGGACTGGGCCGGTCGGTTCGCGGTGCTGGACGACCGACTGGCCGCCTGGTCCGCCACGGACCGGCGGCAGGACGGGCCGGTCGGCGCGGCCTGGTGGCGACTCCAGCACCCCGGGCGCCGGCTCCGGATCGGTGCCCTCGCCGAGGAACTCGGCGTCAGCCGCCGCTACCTCGAACTCGGATTCCGCCGCCAGATCGGGCTGTCACCGGCAACCGTCGCCCGCATCGCCCGCTTCCAGCGCGCCGTGCACCTGCTCGGGCACGGCTCGGGCCTACCGCGGACGGCGGTCGAGAGCGGGTACGCCGACCAGCCGCACTTCAACCGCGAGGTGCGGGCGATGGCCGGGGTCACGCCAACCGAACTGTGCGCATTTCTTCAATACCTCCGGTCCGCCCCCGGGTAGCGTCCCGGCACATGGCGCTCACCGGCAGGACGGCACTCGTGACCGGCGGTTCCCGGGGGATCGGCCGGGCCATCGTGCAACGGTTCGCCGAGGCCGGTGCCCGGGTCGTGTTCACCTACCACAGCAATCAGGCGGCGGCCGACGACCTCGTCGGCCGGCTCGACGGCACGGTCGCCGTCCGCGCCGACCAGGCGGACCTGACCACCCTCACGGCGATGTTCGCGCCGGTACGCGGAGGTCTCGACATCCTCGTCAACAACGCCGCCATCAACCCGCGCACGCCGATCACCGAGATCACCGCCGAAGAGTTCGACCGGGTGATGACCGTCAACACCAAGTTTCCGCTGTTGGCGATGCGCGAGGCGGCCGCGGTGCTGCGCGACGGCGGCCGCATCATCAACCTCTCCACCCTCAGCACCGTGCTACCGGCGGCCGGGCACGCCCTGTACGCCGCCAGCAAGGCCGCGCTGGAACAGTTCACCGCCGTAGCCGCCCGGGAATTCGGCGGTCGCGGCATCACCGTCAACACGGTCTCGCCCGGCGCCACCGACACCGACCTGCTCCGGGCGGTCAACCCGGCCGAGGCCCTGACCCAGACCGCCGCCGTCACCGCCCTGCGCCGGCTCGGCCAGCCGGACGACATCGCCGCCGTCGTAGCCTTCCTCGCCGGACCGGACGCGCAATGGATCACGGGCCAGAACATCCGCGCGACGGGCGGCCTGCTCGTCTGAGTTCCCGCCGTCGTTGCTGTCCGGTGCGCGGGTGGCCGCGACCTACGGTCCCACGGAGTCCGTCCACCTGGCGGCCATCTTCCGCTTGCCGACGTGGATCATGCTGAGGGTCGCCGCCGACACCGGGTCGGCGAGGCCGAGCAGAGGGCGGGCGGGAATGCCGCTGGTCACCACCACCGGGGTATCGGCAGCGCTGTGGCGGGGCGATGTCCTCCGGCCGACGTCAAGGGCCGCGCGATGAGCGCGGCGAACCCGGCCGGGGCGGACCGGACCGGGATCTGGTCGTCGTACACCGGCACCCCGCGACGGGTCGGCGTCAGCTATCCACGGCTGCTCCCCCGGTACGGGCAGCGGCTGGGCTGGATCGGCTTCCGCGCCACGCTGGCCGTGCTGGCCGGCTGGACCTTCGCCGCCCCAGCCGACCTGGCACCGAGACTCGTCGCCAGCGACCCGGTCACCCTCGGGTTCACCCTGTCCGGGCTGCTGCTGCTCGGCTACGGCGGGTACCTCGGCCTGCGGCTGCTGCTGGATCTCGCCGGACCGCGCACGGTCAGCGGCGAGGTGCTCCGGCACCAGTTGTGGCAGTGCCGGCAGTCGAGCGACGACTTCGACGCCCGGACCATACCCGTGAACTTCCACCTCGTCATCGACGACGGCCGCGCCGACCGGACCCGCGCCTGGGTGCTGCCGGCGGGGCTCGCCGACACCTGCCGGGTCGGTGACGTCGTCAGCGCGCGGGTCCGGCCGTGGACCCGACGGGTGCTGGCGGTGACCGTGCAACGGCTGGCCGAGGGGACCGATCCGTTCGACACCGAGGTCGACGAGCTGCCCGGTCCGGCCCGGGTGGATCCGCTCGCCCCGGCGGGCGGATCCGGGGCGTTGACCGCGCCACGATCGCTCGCCGGTTCGCTACTCACGGTCGGCGAGGTCGGTCGCGCGCTCGGCCAACGGGTGACCCTCCGGGCGCCGGAACCGCCGGACGGGCAGGTGCAGGCCGTGCAGTTCGTCGGCAGTCGGGGCCGTCCGGTGCTGACCCTCCACGTTCTCGGCGGCTGGTACGGCAGGCTCACCCTCGCCGGAGCCAAGCCGGGTGGCACACCGCTACCCGGGATCGGCGCGGAGGCGTACCTCCGGCCGGAGCAGGCCGTCGGCCGGCACGACGACGTCGTACTCGCCCTCGCGCTCGATCGGTCGGAGGCCGGCCACCGGCACCGGCTACCCGAACTGCTCCGTACCGCGATGAGCCGACTGAGTTCCTGGCCGGGGCCCTGACCCCGGCCAGGAATTCGGGCTCGCGGCGGAGCGCTGGCCACCAGGGGATCCGGCGGGGCCCTAGGTCAGGCGCCGGCGGACCCACCAGAAGCAGAATCCGGCCAGCAGCGCGGCGAGGGCGACGAAGATGCCGGCTTCGATCCACTGCATCGGCCAGAACTGGCTGTCGGGGTGGTAGACGACGTCTTGGCGCAGGCCGAGCGTGCGGAGCCAGGTGTCGCAGGTCTGGGGTGCCGCGTCACGCCCGCAGGCGATCGGGTCGGCGGGTCCGGTGAAGACCCGGCCGCCGGGGGTGATCGTCCGGTTGGACACGGTCCAGGCGTTGGGCAGGTCCTCGCTCAGGACATACATCTCGCCGTCGGGGCGAATTCCGACCAGGTCCAGGTTGTCGAAGTCCAGGGCCGGTGTGTCGTGGCGCGCCGGGACCAGGTGTGTTCGCACCCCCAGTGGCATCGACGCGACGGCGGCGGCGTAGCCGGCCAGGGTGACGGCCATCGCCGGGACGGTGCGCCGGAGGAGCATGCCGGCGGTCACGCCGAGGACGAAGGCGAAGACCGCATAGCCGATCGGGACGACGCCGCGGGCGCCGTAGACCAGCGGCGTGATCCGGTCCGCGGCGGCACTGTCGATGTGTCGTGCCCAGACGGTGACGGCCCAACTGAGCAGACCGGTGGTCGCCACCGTGGCCGCGCCGAGGACGCCGAGCTTGGCGGCCAGCCAGCGGGTGCGGGTGACCGACTGGTTCCAGGCCAGCCGGTGGGTACCGGTCTCGAGCTCGCGGGCGATCAGCGGCGCCCCCCAGAAGACGCCGATCAGGGCGGGCAGCAGACACATCACGGCCAGGGCGGCGTAGTACAGGGTGCCGTTGACGCCGTTGCGGACCTGGGCGAGGAAGAGGTCGACCACGGTGGCGCAGTCACTTCGACAGGTGGCGACGTCCGCGTACATGTCGGTGAGGCCACGCCCGGTGACCAGCAGCAGGATGCCGAGCACGGTCAGGGCAACGGCGGTGGTCGCGGCCTGGGTGCGGAACCGACGCCAGGTGAACCAGATCATCGGGTGGTCTCCAATGCGGACCGGGACGACGTGGCGGCCTGGGACATGTAGGCCATTCCAGGTCGGAGTAGCGCGGGTGCTGGCCCGGCTGCCCGAACCGGGTGTTGAGGTAGCCGTCGGGCTGCTGCGCCGCCGCGACCGCCTCGGCGAGGTCGGCGACCGGGGCGACGCCGCCCCGGCCGATCTCCCAGGCCATCGCCTCGGCCAGTTTGTAGACCTCGGAGTCGGAGAACTCCCGACCCCGCCGGCCGTCGGCGAGTCCGCCGGTACTGGCCAGCCGGAAGTTGTCCAGCCAGCCGGTCCGGCCGATCCAGTCCCGGCAGTGCCGAAGGGTCACCGCCGCGTTGCGGGACACTCGTTCGGCCCAGAAGCCGTCGGTCAGCCGTACGTCGTCGAGGCCGAGCGGGCGCAGCGCACCCGTCGACGGCAGGACCGGTGTGATCATCGTCAGCATCTCCCCCGGTTCCGAAAACCTTTTCGGAAGGTAGCGAGCGGGCTATGTCGATGTCAACCCGCCTCATGATGGGGTAAATCGCGAAGCGGCCGCCTAGACTAGGATTCCCTTCGCTCGGCCGTTTTCGAAAGACAGTCCGAAAGGATTTCGGTGGTCAGACAACGATCTCAGTCAGTGACCCTGACCGACGTGGCGCGGCGGGCCGGAGTCTCGGTGGCCACCGCATCCAAGGCCCTCAACGCCCGCGACGAGGTCGCGCCGGCCACCCGGCGTCGGGTGCTGGAGGCGGCGGAGGAACTCTCCTTCCACCCGAACGCGCTGGCCAAGGGGCTGATCTCCGGACGGACCCGGACGATCGGGCTGCTCACCGACGAGCTGGGAGAACGGTTCGCCTTCCCGGTCCTGCTCGGAATCGAGAACGCACTCGGCAACGAGCAGATGTGCGTGCTGCTCTGCGACGCCCGGGGTGATGTCATCCGGCGCCGGCACTACATCCGTACGCTGCTGGCCCGCCAGGTGGACGGGTTCATCATCCTGGGCGACTCCAACGACATCCGCCCGTCACTCACCCGGGACATCCCGGTCCCGGTCGTCTACGTGTACGGCGAGTCGGACGACCCCGCCGACCTCTCCGTACTCGCCGACGACACCGGCGGGGCGCGGCTCGCGGTGGAGCACCTGGTCTCGCTCGGGCGACGGCGGATCGGCCACATAACCGGCCCGGAGACCTACCGCGCCGCCCGGGACCGGGTGACCGGGCTGCACTCGGTGCTGACCGAGGCCGGTCTGCCGCTGGCCGGCGGCGATCCGCTCTACGGCGAATGGTCCCAGCGCTGGGGCCGGCACGCCGGACGGATGCTGCTCACCGCCGACCCGAACATCGACGCCGTGTTCTGCGGCAACGACCAGATCGCCACCGGTGTCGCCGAGACACTGCTGGACCTGGGCCGGCGGATCCCGGACGACGTGGCGATCGTCGGGTACGACAACTGGGAGGTCTTCGCCGCCGACTGCCGGCCGCCGCTGACCACGGTGGACCTGAACCTGCAACAGCTCGGCGCGACCGCGGTGAAGCAACTCTTCGCGGCCCTGGACGGCGAACGGACCTCGGGCGTGATCCGCCAGCCGTGTCGGCTCGTCGTCCGGGAGTCGACCGGCCCGGTCGCCTCGCTCGGCGCCGGTATGTCCGGCTCGGCGGTGACCCGGCCCGAGCACGGTTAGCCCTCCCGAGCGGCGGTTGCCCCCGGTCACTCCCGGCCGGTGGAGGTCGCCGACCCGGGGGCGCCACGCGGGGCGGGGTTAACGGAAAGCGCCTCCGGGGTACGAAGGTGACGATCCGTGACGTTCCGCGCACCAACCCGCCGCCCCTGGCGCCGAGCCGTTTCCGCCGACCGGCTACGACCCGGTCCGCCTCGGGGCATGCTCAGGTGGTGGACGGCGAAGGAGGTACGGCGTGAAGACCTACGACGACGACTGGACCGAGGACCAGCGCGCGCTGTACGACGAGTGCTACGACCTCGGCGAGGGCTGGGCCGGGGACCCGGACACCGACGCCGACCAACTGCAGGACGTGCTGAACCTGGCCGAGGTCGACGAGGACGAACTCGCCGACGTGGACCTCACCTACCCCCCGCTGGTCGACGCGGTGGCCGAGGCGACCGGGGAACTGGTCACCAGCGTGACCGCCGACCGGGACGACCCGGCGTTCCGCGGCTTCGTCGACGGTGCGCGGCAGGGCGCCGAGGAGGACGTCTTCGGCCTCTGACTCCGTGGGCACGGGCAGCCGCGACGCGCCAGGCGGACCGGCGGCCACCCCGGGGCCGGCGGACCGACGGCATCACCGGGTCCGGCGGACCGGGACGCCGAGCACCGCCATCGCCCGCTGGTACCGCCGGTACGCCTCGTCCGCCTCGCCGTACCGACCGGCCGAGGTCAGTACCGAGATCAGCTCCTCGTGCGTCCGCTCGTCGTACGGCTCGGCTTCCAGCGCCCGGCGCAACTGGTGGGCCGCCTGCTCCTGGTCGCCCCGGTGCCGGGCCAGCTCGGCCAGGGCCCGGACCACGCGCAGATAGAGCCGGCGCATCTCGTCCCGCACCGGGACCGCCCAGTCGTCGTACGGGTCGTCGACCAGGAAGTCGCCCTGGTAGCGCTGCTCGGCAAGGCCCAGGATGTCCTGTGCGAGGGTGGTCTCGCCGCGTTCGAACCGGCGCAGACCGAGCAGCGCCTCGGCCTGGAACAGTTCCACGTCGAGTTCCACCTGTTCGACATCCAGCGCGACGCTGGCGCGCTCGGCCACCACGTACCGGTCCACCGGACCCCGCCGGTGCGGATCCAGGACGCCGCGCAAAAGGGAGAGCAGCACCGAGAGTCGGTGACCGACCCGACCCGGCTCCTCGTCGGGCCAGAGCAGCTCGGCGAGTTGTTCCCGGGACACCGGGCGCCCCCGGCGGGCGGCCAGGATCCGGAGCAGATCCCGGGCCTTGCGGGACTGCCAGGCCGAGGTCGGCACCGGGTGGCCGTCGACGCGTACCTCGAACCGGCCCAGGGTGCGTACCGC
This sequence comes from Plantactinospora solaniradicis, assembly GCF_042658085.1. Lineage (NCBI taxonomy): Bacteria > Bacillati > Actinomycetota > Actinomycetes > Micromonosporales > Micromonosporaceae > Plantactinospora > Plantactinospora solaniradicis. The sequence goes on from NZ_JBHSPR010000007.1 coordinate 80,452, forward strand.
GACCTTCGCCGCCAGCCGCTCCGGACCGGTCGACGCGAGGTCGACCACCTCCGCCTCGGCGAGCCGCGTGGCGGCGACCCGGGCGTCGATCCGATCCGCCGCGCCCGCTCCGGGCGACTGCCCGATCAGCACGCACACCCGATCGGCCTCGATCCGCGCACCGATCTCGCGCAGGATCGCGCCGGCCTCCAGCAACGCCTGCCGGGCAACCCGCGGGTCGTCGGCGGCGGCGGCCCGCAACCGCAGCGCCTCGGCGAGTCCGGCGCGGTCCTGATGCAGCCGGGCCTGCTCCTCCACCTCGCTCGCGAGTCGGACCGCCCGGGGCAGGTCCGGTACGGAGACCGCCACCCAGCCCAGCGCACACCGGGCCACGACGGCGTGCGGGCCGTGGGCCAGCTCGACGGCCCGTTCGGCCAGGGCGGTGGCGGTGGTCGGATCCTCCCTGGCGATGACCAGGGCCAGACCAGCCAGCGCCGGGACCAGGGCGAACAGGTTTCCGCGCGGTTCGCTGACCCGTACCGCCTCCTCGTATGCCGCCCGGGCCAGGCTGTCCCGGCCGCGCAGCAGGTGCAGTTGTCCGAGACCGATCAGTGGCAGGGCGATGTGACCCGAACCGATCCGCTGGTGCACCGCCAACGACCGTTCGTAGTCGGCCGTCGCCTCGTCGAGCCGGCCGAGCCGGGCCAGCCCGGCGCCTCGGACGGCCAGCGCCAGCGCCAGCATCGGTGGATGTCCGGCGACCTCGGCCAGTTCGACCGCATCGGCCGCCTCGGCCACCGCCTCCCGGTACTCGGCCACGCCGGATCGGGCCGCCGCGAGGTTGACCCGGGCCCACGCCGCCAGTCCGAGATCGCCGACGGAATCGGCCAGCCGTAGCGCCTCGGTTAGCTGACCGAACACGGCCGACCGGTCACCGGTCAACCGCGCCGTCAGTCCCGCACCCACCCCGGCGGTCGCCAACGCCTGGGCGACCGCCAGCTCCGCTCCGGTCGCCCGCGCCGCCAGCCCTGGCGAGGCCGCCCGCGCCGCCAACTCCGAGCCGGTCGCCCGCGCCGCCTGCTCCGGCCCGGTCGCCCGCACCCTCCGTTCCGGCCCGGTCGGGGCCGTGGTCTGGCCCGGGACGGACGGCATCGCCGATCCCGGATCGGTCGGCGCCGCCGGGCCGGGCGGCCGGACCGGCATCGTCGGAACCGGGGCTGCTGCCGCGGCTGCGGCCGCGACGACCAGGGCCTGTCGGGCCCGCTCCCGGGCCGGGCCGGCGTTTCCCGAGAGCGCGTACGCACACCCGGCCCAGCCGAGCAGCAGCGCCTCGTCGACCGTCCGTCCGGTGCCGGCCGACGCCTGCTCGAAGAGCTCGATCGCGGCGAGTGGCTCGCCGCGCGACAGGTACACCAGCCCGTATCGCCAGGCGAGTGCCGGGGTCAGCCCGGCCCGCCGGCCAGCGAGCGTCCGGTAGACCTCGAGTGCGGAGTCCGCCTCGCCGACCGTCCGCAACGCGTCGGCACGCAACTGGCGCAGCGGCGTACGCAGGGCCAGCGGCAGCGACTCGATGGCGGTGGCGACCATCGCGCTCTCACCGTCGGCGAGCAGCCGTGCGCCGGATCGCCGCAGCACCCGGACCGCCGACTCGACGCGGCCGGCGTCCTGGTAACCGCGCAGCGCCGCCGCCGGCAGACCGTGTTCGGCGTACCAGTCGGCCGCCCGGACCCGCAGGGCGGTGACCTGTGCCGACGGCAGCGGCAGGTGCCGGTGCACCGCGCTGGCGACCAACGGGATCGCCGGATATCCGGTTCCGTCCGGCCGCTCCGGACCGAACAGCCCGACGGCGGCCAGCGAGCGCAGCAGGCGCCCGGCCCGCCGGGGATCCGCCCCGCCGACCAGCTCGGGATGCGCCGGGTCGAGCCGTGCGGCCAGACGCAGCAGCCGGGCGGCCTCCGTCGGCAACTCCGGGAAGACCTCACGGATCAGGTACGCCTCGGCCCACGCGGCGGCGCCGGGCAGCGAGGTCGGGGCGTCATCGTGGCTTCCACCGTCCCGGAGCCCCTCGGCCAGCAGATGGACCAGCACCGGCCAGCCGGCGGTCGACCGGTGCACCGTCCGGGCCAGTGCCGGGTCCGGCAGGTCGTAGTTGTCGCGCAGCACGTCGGCCACCTCGGCGGGCGAGAGTGCCAGGTCCGCCGGGCCCAGCACGCCCAGTTCGCCACGTCGGCACCCGCCATCGACCAGGGCGGACGCGGGCGGGTGACGGGTGAGGATCACCAGTCGGACCCGGTCGGGCAGCCGTCGCGCCGCGGCCAGTACGGCCCGCAGCCGCGCGCTGGGCATTCGGCCGACGTCGTCGAACACGAGCCACAGATCGTGCCCGACGTCGTCGTCAGTGGACCTCAGCAGTTCGGTCAGGTGAACGTCCGGGCCATCGTCGGCACCGCCGTCGAACACCGCGCCGCATTCCGCCGGGGTGCACCATCGGCTGCTGGCCTGCGCCAGCATCCGCCGTACCGTGGTCGTCTTGCCGTAGCCGGCCGCCGCCACGACGAAGGTACAGCGCCGGCCCGGCAGCCTCGGCGGGATCGGCGACTGCTGTCGGCGTTCGGGCCCTGGCCGGACGGACGGCGCAGGGCGGATCGACGGTGGCACGGGTGACGCGCGCAAGCTGAAGCTCCTCCCCCGGTGGCCGGTATCGACACGGTTGGGGGGCGCCGGGCGACAGCATATCGATACAAGGCGGGCATTTGCCTGCGACAAGTCGGAACGCCGACACCTCCGCCAAGGAAGTTCCACCGCCGGTCCGCTGGCGTCCCTGATCCGGCCGTGACCGCGCCGTGATCCGGCCCTGATCCGGCCCTGATCGCGTCCTGATCCGGCCCGGACCGCACCGTGACGGCCCTGACCAGGCTGGACCGTGTGCCACCGCCAGCTCCGGCGGCGGGCGACGAAGGGAGATCTGCAGCGATGGCTGTCAAGAGGATCAGGGAATGGCGCGGGACCGCGCAGGCCCTTGTGTTGGTCATGGCGATTGGCACGATCGGCATCGGCGGGCCTGCCCGGGCAGGCGGCGCCGGCGCTCGGAGCGACTCCGGCACGCGGGTCGCCGCCCCGGTACGCGTCGCCGCAACCAGCGCGTCGAACTCGCTCGCGAGCAAGAGCATCGTGGCCACCTGCCCGGCGGGGCAGCGGGTCTACGGCGCCGGTGGCGAGATCAACGGTGGCGGGGGCAACGTGACCATGGACGACATCACCCCCAGCCTCGCCCTCAACAACGTGCTCGTGACCGCGGTCGAGAACGGCGCGTTCGCCAACAACTGGACCGTCACCGCGTATGCGATCTGCGGCGTCAACACGCTCAACCTGCAACGCATCCAGTTCACCAGCGTGAGCAACTCCGTCACGCCCAAGTCGGTCTTCGCCGGCTGTCCGTCCGGCCTCCGGCTCTACGGCCTCGGTGCCGAACTCAACGGTGCCGGCGGCAACGTCTTCCTCGACGACCTCACCCCGAACGCGGGGCTGACCGGGGCGACCGTCACCGGGTACGAGAACGGCGCGTTCGCCAACAACTGGAACATCACCGGGTACGCGATCTGTGGCAACCCCTCGGCGAACATGGTGCGTCGGGTGCTGACCAGTGCCGCCGCCTCACCCGTGGCGGCCTCGGCCACCACGGCCGCCTGTCCGGCGGGTACCAGGGTGCACGGGGTGGGCGCCGAACTCAGCGGTGCGCTCGGAGCGGTCGTCATCGACGACCTGCGCCCCAACGTGGGCCTGCTGACGGCGACCGCGACCGGCGCCGAGAACGGCCCGTTCGCCGGCAACTGGACCGTCACGTCGTACGCGATCTGCTCGGCCTGATCCCGACGGGTACGGGGCGCCGCGCCTCCGTCGCCCTCGGTTCGGAGCCGGGGGCGGCGGATCCCGCCATCCCGGTAAGCGGCCGGGACAGCCGAAATCGACGCCGCCCGGTAGACATGCGGACATGCGGTACGCCATCTCCATTCCGCCCGCCGGGCCACCGGCCGATCTCGTCGCCTGCGCCGTCGCGGCGGAGCACGCCGGATGGGACGCCTTCTTCCTCTGGGATCACGTCTACGGGTCCGACGGGATGCCACTGCACGATCCCTGGGTGCTGCTCGGCGCGATCGGGGCCGCCACCGACCGGGTCCGGCTCGGCGCGATGGTCACGCCACTGGCCCGGCGCCGGCCGTGGAAGGTGGCCAAGGAGGTGATCACCCTGGACCAGCTCACCGGTGGACGGGTCGTGGTCGGTGTCGGGCTCGGTATCCCGGACAGCGACTTCACCGCCTTCGGCGAGTCGGCCGACCCGCGTACCCGGGCCGCCACGCTCGACGAGGCGCTGGTCGTGCTGGACGGCCTGCTGCGCGGCGCCGAGGTGGACCATGCCGGTCCCCGGTTCCAGGTACGGGCCCGACTCACCCCGGGCAGCGTCCAGCGGCCACGGCCGCCGATCTGGGTCGCCGCGACCTGGCCCCACCGGCGCCCACTGGCCCGGGCCGCCCGTTACGATGGGGTGTTCGCGCTGGGCCGCGACGCGGTGGGCGGCCTGACGCCCGACCAGGTGGCCGAGGTACGCGCCATCCTCGGTCCCGACCGGGACATCGTGCTGCCGTACGACCCGGCGGTCCCGATCGACGAACACGCCGCCGCCGGGGTCACCTGGTCGGTGATCGGTCCGGACGAGCCCTCCGGTGACTGGCTCGCCGCGCTACGGCGGCGGATCGAGGCCGGTCCGCCCGGCTGAACCGGGCACCCACCTGCTGGTGGTGCCAACGTCCCACGCCTCGATGCCAATGCGGACAGGACCGACAGGACCCGCCACCGTTCGGATGGAACAGGCGGCTGCTCCTTTATGGATCTGGCCGGTAGTATGCGGCTGATGAGAGGCCGCCGGTTGGCCGTCGACTTCGGGCGGGTCCATGTGACCGCCGCGCTTACCAGCCGGACCGGACAGGTCAGACCATTACGGTTTGGGCGGGAAGATCTCCTTCCCGCGATGCTGTGCATCGATTCGGACGGCGTCCTGCGCATCGGACATGATGCCGAGATCGCCAGCTCCGAGCAGCCTCGAGTCGTCGAGCCGAGCGCGACGAGCTATCTCGAGGACAGGGTCATCAGCCCGGTCGAGCCGGTGGATCTCATGGCCGCCTTCCTGCAACAGGTGCTCGCCAATGCCCGCGGCGTCAATGCTGCTGATCTGGCCGAGTTGCGAGTCGTCGCCAAGCCGCGTGACCGGATGCCGCATTGGATCATCGAACAGGCCGCCGCCCGAATCGGCCTCCCGGATCCGGTCCGTGTCCCGACGGCGGCGGCCGCCATGGCCGGCCTACTGCACAGCCGTTGCGTCGTGCCGCCGTGGGAACACGTCGTCGTGGTGGACATCGGCGGCGGCGACACCACGGTCAGCCTGGTCGTCCGGGAGGACGATGGCGTCGAGGTGCGGGCGGGGGTGCAGATCCAGCATCTCGGGGGTGTCAGCCTCGATGCCGCCGTCGCCAGGGGACTGCTGCACCGGCACCACATCGTCCGGGAGGATACGGCTCCGTCGTTGCTCGGCCCACCGCACGGAACCACCGGCGAACAGTGGCTGCTCTGGCGCAATATCCGGCGGGCCAGGGAGATGGTGTCCGCCACGGCGTCCACGTCCGTCGAGCTTCCGGACCTTGGCCGGGCCGTCCGGCTGACAGCGCTCGACGTGGAGAGGTTCGGCAGCCCTCAACTCGAGGTCATCGCGGCGGCGATCGACGACGTGGTCGAACATCTGGGTCCGACCGCCAGGCGTCAGCCCGTGCCAGTCTGGTTCGTTGGCGGAACCAGCCGTATGCGCGGCCTCGCCGTACTCGGCGCCGGACGCGGCTGGGGCCCGGCCAGGGTGGCGCCCTGGCCGAGACCGAGCCTGGCCGAAAGCGCACTGCGCGCTCGCCGGCTCCGGTACGTCGTTTCGGCGGACAACATCCGGATCAGTGACCTCGATCCGGAGCTGGCTCGATTGACGGCCGGCCGTCCCGCCGACGCGTCAATCGGCACCGCAGACCGGCTACCGGCATGGCTCATCCGAGGCGTGGCCGAGGTGCTGTCGTTGTCCGACGAACTCGCCGCGTCGGCGCCCGGAGGAGATCGCGTCAAGGTGCTGGCCAATCGGAGCGGTCTGTCGAACCACGCCGTCGCGACAGCCTGGCAAGTACGCAACCAGTGCGCCCACCCCCACGAGCACGGCTGGCCGCAACGTCCCGAATTGAATTCCGCGCTCGCCACCCTGCGTGAGCTTCGCCGGAGAATCCGGTCGGCACCCGTAACCGGCGAATAGGTCAGCGGATGCCGCCCGCTCTCCAGCCGGGTCGGCAGGTCTGTGACGTTCGGTCGGTTCGCCGCGTCGACGAGCAGGCAGAGCCGGAGATCGTCGTGGAGCGCCCAGCGCAGGACGGCATACAGGTTGTCCCGCTCGATGTCGAGGCGGCGTAGCCAGGTCAACTGCTCGGCGCGGAGCAGCCGGGGTCGTCCGGGTACGGATCGGACGTCAACCTACAAACGTGCGCGACGGCGGCCGGGCTCATGCCTCCGGTGAAGACGCTCAGCCGCGCGGCCAGACGTCGTTCCTCCGGAGTGAGCAGGCCCCAGCTCCAGGCCACCACCGAGCGCAGGGTCTGGTGCCGGACCGGCGCCGTACGGTCTCCCCGGGACAGCAGTTGGAACCGGTTGTCCAGCGTGTCAGCCGGCCGGTGCCGCTGACGGTCGAGACGGTCGCCGGTGGCGGGGCGACCCTGACGGCGCGGGCCCGTACGTCGATCGACCGCTACGCGTTCGGCCTGACCAACGCCAGAGGCATGACGGGCCGACGGCTCCACCTGACCCTGGACGTCGTCGCCGTCCACGCGTGACGTCGCGCCACCACCACCGCCGCGACGGCTCGGGGAACCGGATGCGCGGAGCGGCACCGGTCCGGGCCGGTACGGTCAGCCCGCCGGCCGAGGCTCCCCGCTGAGGGTCGTGCCGGAGAACTCCGCCTGGGTGATCCGAACCGGCTCGGTGGTGAGTACGGCGACGGCGGCCATGTAGCCCGGACCCGCGTCGAGGTCGTACAGCCGCACCGGCCCGTCCAACGGGCGGTCACCCGACCACTCGACGAGTTGGGCCGGTACGTCGGGCGGGGTGAGGGTGATCGTGCTCATCGGCACGGCGAGCCCGTGCCCGGTCGCCTTCAACAGGGCCTCCTTGCGGGCCCAGTAGCCGAAGAACGCCGTCCGGGCGGTCTCCGCCGGTTGCCCCGCCCACCAGCGCAGTTCGGCGGGTGCGAGCACCGTGCTGCTCAACGCCGCCACCTCCGTGCCCTCCGCCAACTCCTGGACGTCGAGGCCGACGGGCTCCGCCGCCACCGCGAGACCGACCCAGTCGCCCGAGTGGGTCAGCGAGAAGTCGAGCGTGGTCGCCGGCCACTCGACCACCGGCTTGCCGTGTCCGGCGCCGCAGTGCCGGCAGTGCCGGGAGAACCGCAGCTCGGCCGGGGGCACGCCGAGGTAGTGACCGAGCAGCAGCCGTACGCCGACGTGCGCGGCCTGGTAGCGGTCCCGGTCGGCGGCCCGGAGAAAGCGCCCGTGCCGCTCGCGCTCGTCCTGGTCGAGTACGTCGAACCCGCCCCAGTGACCGGAACCCATCGGCAGGCGCCACACCTGACACTCGCCGACCGTCGGTGCCGTCGGCACGACCGGCCCACCGGAGTACGTCGACGGCGACCCGACCGGCCCGGGGCCCGACGACGGTGCGGACGTCGACGGTGCGGACGTCGGCGCTGGTTCGGACCTCGACGCTGGTTCGGACCTCGGCGCCGGAAGCCTGGTCGGCTCGGCGGACGGGCGAGGAGATCCGGTCAACGGTCACCACCATCGGTCGCGGGGCAGACGGGCGAACGCGGGCAGCCAGCCACGAATCGGGCAACCACCCACGGATAGCTGTAGGCGAGCATGCCAGAGGCGGCGGTCGGCACACCAGCCCCGCGGGCGTGCCGCGCCGACCGCCGCCGCTCGGATCACCGCTGGCCGTAAACGCCCTGGTAGCGCTCGTAGAGGGCATCGATGTGCTGCGGCTCGATGGGCACCAGTGCGCCACCGGACCGGGCGATGTGCACCGTACGGGCCACGTCCTCGCACATCACCGCCGCCTTCACCGCCGCCTTCGCGCTGGCGCCGATCGTGAAGACGCCGTGGTTGCGCATCAGCACCGCCGGGGAGCGGTGCCCGGCGAGCGTGGCCACGATTCCCTTGCCGATGTCGTCCCCGCCGATCAGGGCGAACGGACCGATCGGAATCTCCCCGCCGAACTCGTCGGCCATCGCGGTGAGTACGCACGGGATCGACTCGCCCCGGGCGGACCAGGCGGTGGCGTACGGGCTGTGCGTGTGCACCACCCCGTTGACGTGCGGCATGGCGCGGTAGACGTACGCGTGCGCGTCGGTGTCGCTCGACGGCGAGTGGTTGCCGTCGACGACGTTTCCGTCCAGGGTCGTCACCACCATCGACTCCGGCGTCAACTCGTCGTACGACACGCCGCTTGGCTTGATCACCAGCAGGTCGGCACCCGGAACCCGGGCGCTGACGTTCCCGCTGGTCCAGGTGACGAGTTCCCAGCGGGTCAACTGCTCGTGCAACTGACACACCTCGCGGCGCAACCGGGCGATGGTGTCACTGACCGTGTCGCTCATGCCCGACCTCCGCTCCGCTCCGGCCGCCCATGAGTACCACTGAGCCAACCGATTCGCTCACTCCGCTCGCTCATGCCCGACCTCCGCTCCGCTCCGGCCGCCCATGAGTACCACTGAGCCAACCGATTCGCTCACTTCGCTCGCTCATGCCCGACCTCCGCTCCGCTCACTTCGCTCGCTCATGCCCGCGTCTCCTCGCGTAGTGCGTGCAACCGGTGCAGGACGTCGTTGCCACCCCGACCGAAGTAGTCGTGCAGCCGCTCGTACTCCGCGTACAACCGGTCGTAGACGTCGGCGCTGGCCGGATCCGGCTGGTAGACCGCCCGGCGGACCTTGCCCATCGCGGCGGCCGCGGCGGTGATGTCCGGGTAGGCCCCGGCGGCCACCGCCGCGTGGATCGCGGAGCCGAGCGCCGGACCCTGCTCGGAGTCGATGACGCTCAGCGGCCGGCGCAGCACGTCGGCGTAGACCTGCATGAGGAACTGGTTCTTCAGCAGCCCACCCGCCACGATGAACTCGGTCACCGGCACCCCGGAGGTGTCGAACGCCGACACGATGGTGCGGGTGCCGAACGCGGTGGCCTCGATGAGCGCCCGGTACTGGTCCTCGGGACGGGTGGCCAGGGTCTGCCCGACGATGACGCCGGACAGGTCGTGGTCGACCAGCACCGAACGGTTTCCGTTGTGCCAGTCCAGGGCGACCAGGCCGTGCTGGCCCGGACGCTGGGCGGCGGCCAGCGCGGTCAGGTGCTCGTGTACGCCGATGCCCTGCCGCGCGGCCTCCTCGACGTAGCCGGCCGGCACGCAGTGCTCGACGAACCAGCCGAAGATGTCGCCCACACCGCTCTGCCCGGCCTCGTACCCCCATCGACCGGGCACGATGCCGTCCCGGACCACCCCGCACATCCCCGGCACGTCGGCGAGGACGTCCGAAACCATGACATGGCAGGTCGACGTACCCATGATCGCCAGCATCTGGCCGGGCTCGACGGCGTTCGCGGCGGCGGCGGTGACGTGGGCGTCGACGTTGCCGACCGCGACCGCGATGCCGGCCGGCAGCCCGGTCCAGGCCGCGGCCTGGGGAGTCAACTGGCCGGCGAGCCCGCCGAGCGGGGCGAGCGGATGCGCGAGCCGGGTCTCGACGAAGTCGGCGAAGTCGGGGTTCAGTGCGGTCAGGTAGTCCCGCGACGGATACTGCCCGTCGGAGTGGATCCCCTTGTAACCGGCGGTGCAGACATTGCGGGTCTCGACGCCGCACAGTTGCCAGATGATCCAGTCGGCCGCCTCGATCCACCGCTCGGTACGGTCGTAGATCTCCGGATCCTCGGTCAGCACCTGTAGTGCCTTGGCGAACTGCCACTCCGCCGAGATCCGTCCGCCGTACCGGGGTAGCCACGGTTCGCCGCGTTCCTCCGCGAGCCCGTTGATCCGGTCGGCGTGCCGCTGGGCGGCATGGTGCTTCCAGAGCTTCGGGTAGGCGTGCGGCCGGTCTGCGAGCCCGGGTACCTCGTTCAGCGGCGTGCCGTCGGCGAGCGTCGGCAGCACCGTGCAGGCGGTGAAGTCCGTACCGATGCCGATCACCGACCCGGGATCGACCTCGGCGGCCGAGAGTGCCTTGGGCACCGCCTCACGCAGCACCGAACGCCAGTCCTCCGGCATCTGCAGCGCCCATCCGCCGGGCAGCGGCGCCCCCGTCTCCGGGAGGCGGTCGTCGATCACTCCGTGCCGGTACTCGTGCACCGCTGATCCGACCTCGGCGCCATCCGAGACCCGGACCACCACCGCCCGACCGGAGAGCGTGCCGTAGTCCACCCCCACGACGTACCGGTCACCGTTAGCGCTCACTTGCATTCCTCCTGGACTCCCGCTCTCTGTTGCCGTTCACAGTGTTACCGCTACCAGCGGGGCACGGCTACCGCGCTGCCGGTGCGGGACGGCTGGCGCCGCACCGGCCATGGCTAGCGTTGTCGTCTCGCCACGGTGCGCTGCAAGACGATGAAGGCGAACAGCAGCACGCCGATGACGATCTTCGTCCACCAGGAACTCAGGTCACCCTGGAACGTGATGATGGTCTGGATGAGGCCCAGCACCATGACGCCGAGCACCGTGCCGACCAGGTAGCCGGAGCCACCGGTCAGCAGGGTGCCGCCGATGACCACGGCCGCGATCGCGTCGAGTTCCATGCCGACCGCGTGCAGGCTGTTCCCGGAGAGCATGTAGAAGCTGAGCAGCACGCCTCCGAGCGCCGAGCAGAATCCGCTGATCGTGTAGACCGCGATCCGGGTGCGCGCCACCGGCAGTCCCATCAGCAACGCCGACTGCGGGTTGCCGCCGATGGCGTACGTGTTGCGGCCGAGTCGGGTGTAGCCGAGCACGTAGATGCCGATCGCGACCACCGCCAGGGCGATCAGGACGCTGATGGAGATGAAGAATCCGCCGAACCGGATCCGTTGCTGCGCGATCGAGGTCCAGAGCGGGTCGCTGATCGGGATCGACGACGTACTGATCGTGTAACAGAGCCCGCGGGCCAGGAACATCCCGGCCAGGGTCACGATGAACGGCTGGATCTCGAAGTAGTGGATGATGCAGCCCATGCCCAGCCCCAGCAGGGCGCCGATCAACAGCACCAACGGCAGGACCAGGTACGGCGACCAGCCCTGGTCCTGCAGCAACGTGGCGGAGAGCATCGTGGTCAGGGCCACCACGGCGCCGACCGAGAGGTCGATCCCGCCGGTCAGGATCACGAAGGTCATGCCGACCGCGACGACCAGCAGGAACGCGTTGTCGACGAATACGTTCAACACGACCTGGGTGTCGGAGAACCCGTCGTAGCGCAGCACTCCGGCGCTGTACATCACGACCAGCAGCGCTCCGGTGGCGAACAGCGGCAGGTACTTCTGCTGCGGTCGCAGGACGCGCGGTCGGCCCGCGTCCACCGTCCCCGGTACGGCGCTCATGTCCCCTCCTCGCTGCGCTCGTCGGACCCATGAGCTTGTACCGCGCCGAGCCAACCGACTCGCTCGCTCCGCTCGCTCATGTCCCCTCCTCGCTGCGCCCGGTCATGCTGGCACCTCCACCTTCGGCTGCTGTTGCCGGTCCGGCTGCGGGGGTGGGGGCTTCCGCCTGCGGTGGAAGACCTTCGCCCGGAAGGCCGGCGACTGCAACAGGCAGACCAGGGTCACCACCAGGGCCTTGAAGAGCAGCGTCGTCTCCGGCGGGATGCCGATGCTGTAGATGGTGGTGGTCAGGGTCTGGATGATCAGCGCACCCAGTACCGTGCCGCCCAGCGAGAACCGTCCGCCGGCCAGCGACGTGCCGCCGATGACGACCGCGAGGATGGCGTCCAGTTCGATCCAGAGTCCGGCGTTGTTGCCGTCGGCGCTGGACACGTTGGAACTGATCATCAGTCCGGCGATGCCGGCGCAGAGCCCGCAGAAGACGTAGCCGGTGAAGATGATCCGCCGGGAGTGGATCCCGGCCAGCCGGCTCGCCTCGGCGTTGCCGCCGACCGACTCGATCAGCAGACCGAGCGCGGTACGCCGGGTGAGCAGCAGCGCGAAGCCGAACACCACCAGCGCGACCAGGATCGAGAACGGCACGGTGAGCCAGTAGCCGCCACCGATCAACTTGTACGGCGAACTGTTGATCGTGATGATCTGGCCGTCGGTGATGAGCTGGGCCAGACCGCGTCCGGCGACCATCAGGATGAGCGTGGCGATGATCGGCTGGATACCGGCCTGGGCGACCAGCAGGCCGTTCCAGGCGCCGAGCAGCAGGGCCAGCCCGAGGGCGAGCCCGACCGCGAGCAGCACGCCGACCACGCTGTTCTGGTCGCTGAGCCCGCTGATCCGCAGGCACGCGAGGGCTCCGCAGATGGCGACCACCGAACCCACCGAGAGGTCGATCCCACCGGTCGCGATCACCAGGGTCATGCCGAGCGAGACCAGGATCAGTGGTGCGCCGAACCGCACGATGTCGATCAGGCTTCCGTACAGGTGCCCCTGGCGTACGTCGACGGCGAAGAAGTCGGGGCTGAAGAACAGGTTGCTCGCCAACAGGATCAGCAGGGTGGCCACCGGCCAGAAGAACCGGTGCCGGATCACGCCGGCCATCACACCTCCTTCCGGATCACGACCATGTCAGGATCTGGCGGCGGAGGATCGTCCTCCGATGGTGCCGAGCCGTTGCCGCTCGCGATGATCGACATGATCCGTCCCGCGGTCACCTCGTCGTCGTTGGCCAGTTCGTCGACCATCCGCCGGTCCCGTAGTACGGCGATCTTGTGGCTCAGCCGGAGCACCTCCTCCAGTTCGGCGGAGATGAAGAGTACGGCCATCCCACCGTCGGACAGCGTGACCACCAGCCGCTGGATCTCGGCCTTGGCGCCGACGTCGATGCCCCGGGTCGGCTCGTCGAGGATCAGCAGCCGAGGTTCGGTGATCAGCCAGCGTGCGAGCAGCACCTTCTGCTGGTTGCCGCCGCTGAGCTGGCCGACCAACGCCTCCGGATTGGCCGGCACGATCCGCAACGCCTGGACGTACCGGTCGACGAGTTCGTCCTGCCGGCGCCGTGGCAGCGGGCGGGACCAGCCCCGGGCGGCCTGCACGGCCAGGATGATGTTCTCCCGGACGGTGAGGTCCGCCACCAGCCCCTCGGTACGTCGGTTCTCCGAGCAGAAGGCGATGTCGTGGGACATCGCGGCGCGGGGGCCGCGCAGCGAGACCGGTTCGCCGTCCACCCGGAGCTGGCCGTGGTCGGCCCGGTCCGCTCCGAAGAGCAGCCGGGCCACCTCGGTCCGGCCGGAGCCGAGCAGCCCGGCCAGCCCGACCACCTCTCCCCGGTGGATGGCCAGACTGAACGGGGCCACCGCGCCGGTGCGCCCGAGATCGGCCGCCTCGACCACCGGCCGGTCCCGTTCCAGCGTGGCCAGCGACCGCCGGGGCTGCTCCTCCAGCTCCTCCAGGACCGCGAGTTCCTTGCCGATCATCGCGCTGACCAGGTCGAGCTGGCTCAGTTCGCGGGTGGCGTACTCGCCGACCAGGCGGCCGTTGCGCAGTACCGTCATCCGGTCGGAGATCTCGTAGACCTGGTCGAGGAAGTGGGTGACGAACAGGATCGCCATCCCTTCCCCCTTCAGTTGTCGCATCACCCGGAAGAGCTGGTCGACCTCGCTGGCGTCCAGGCTCGAGGTCGGCTCGTCGAGGATGAGCACCTTGGCGGAGATGTCGATCGCCCGGGCGATGGCGACCATCTGCTGTACGGCGAGGGAGTGGGCGCCGAGCGGGGCTGAGACGTCGATGTCCAGCCCCAGCCCGTCGAGCAGTCGCCGGGACCGGCGCCGCATCTCGCCCCACTGGATCGCCCCGAACCGCCGCGGTTCCCGGCCGATGTAGATGTTCTCCGCGACGGACAGGTTGGCGCAGAGGTTGACCTCCTGGTAGACGGTGCTCACGCCGGCCTGTTGCGCCTGCAACGGGCCGGCGAAGCGCACCGGCGTGCCGTCGAGGGCGATATCGCCCTCGTCGACGTCGTACACCCCGGTCAAGACCTTGATCAGCGTCGACTTGCCGGCGCCGTTCTCGCCCATCAGCGCGTGTACCTCGCCGGGGACGAGCCGGAAGTCGACCCCGTCGAGGGCCCTGACGCCGGGGAACCGTTTGCTGATGCCCGTCATGGTCAGGATCGCTGCGGGCTCCCCCACCGTGGCCATCCTCCTGCCTCCGTCCGTCGTGCCGGCTCGCCCGCGCCGCTGACCGCGCCGCTCAGTACTGGCGGTTCGGCAGTGCCGCCTTCGCCTGCTCCTGGGTGAACGTGGTCTCCTCGGTCAGCACCCGCGCCGGCACCGTCTCACCGGCGACGACCTTCTCCACCAGCTCCATCAGCTGTGGCCCGAGCAGCGGGCTGCACTCGACGATGTAGTTGATCTTTCCGTCGGCCAGCGCCTGCATCCCGTCCTTCACCGCGTCCACAGTGATGATTTTGATGTCCACGCCCGGCTTGAGGCCAGCCCCCTCGATCGCCTCGATGGCACCGAGACCCATGTCGTCGTTGTGCGCGTACAGGACGTCGATGTCCTTGTTGGCCTTCAGGAAGGCCTCCATGACCTCCTTGCCCTTGGCCCGGGTGAACTCGCCGGTCTGGGAGGCGATGATCTTGAACTTCGGGTCGGCCTTGATGACCTCGGCGAAACCGGCCTTGCGGTCGTTGGCCGGCGCCGAACCGGTGGTGCCCTGCAACTCCACGATGTTCACCGGCTCCGGCTTGCCCTGGTACTCGGTGACCAGCCACTCGCCGGCCTTCTTGCCCTCCAGCACGAAGTCCGACCCGATGAAGGTCTTGTAGAGCGTGGTGTCCGGGGAGTCGATCGCCCGGTCGGTCAGGATGACCGGGATCTTGGCGTCCTTGGCCTCCTTGAGCACCGTGTCCCACCCGGACTCCACCACCGGGGAGAAGGCGATGACGTCGACCTTCTGGGTGATGTACGACCGGATCGCCTTGATCTGGTTCTCCTGCTTCTGCTGCGCGTCGGAGAACTGCAGATCGATGCCGGCCTCCTTGGCCGAATCCTGGATGGACTTGGTGTTGGCCGTACGCCAGCCGCTCTCGGCTCCCACCTGGGCGAAGCCCAGGGTGATCTTGCCGTCGTCCGGTTGGCTTCCGCCCGCACCGTTGTCGCCCCCGCAGGCGGCCAATGCGGTCACCATCAGTCCGCCGAGTACAACGGCGGAGATCTTTTTCAGCACCGTTTCCTCCTCGCCTTGGGAACATCGTCAACTGTCGTGGTTACCGTTCACACCGGGAGCCAGGTACGGCCGGCTTACCGCCACCTCCACGACACCCGGGTTCGCTGTCGCCGGCCCACTTTTCCACGTGAAACGCCAGCACTGAGGGCATGCCAGACGTTCTGTGGGGCTTCCTGTGCCGAGAATGTTAACGTTCTCATGCTGCCCGTCAAGAGGTACCTCCGGCGACGGTATGCATCCGTGATTTTGCGACACCTTCGCCGCCCGTACCCGGGCGGCCGGTCGGAACGAAGGAGCGGCCGTTGACTGCTGACCGGATCGACGCCGATGACCAGCCGACCGGTGTGCCGCAGCGGACCCGGGGCTCGGTGATGCGCGACGTCGCGCGGCTGGCCGGTGTCTCGCACCAGACCGTCTCCCGGGTGCTCAACGACCACCCGAACGTACGGCCGGAGACCCGGGACAGGGTGCTGGCCGCGATGCGGGCGTTGAACTACCGACGCAACTCCGCCGCCCGTACCCTCGTCACCCGCAGGTCCCGCACCCTGGGACTGGTCGCCTTCGAGACGACGTTGTTCGGCCCGGCCTCCACGCTGTACGGAATCGAGCAGGCGGCCCGCGCCGCGGGCTACTTCGTCAGCGTCGCCAGCATCCGGGCCCTGGACCGCGAGTCGGTGCTGGAGGCGATCGACCGGCTCTGCGAGCAGTCGGTGGAGGGCATCGTGGCGATCGCGCCGAAGAACACCGTGGTGACCGCGCTCTCCCAGGCGCCGGCCGGGCTGGCCGTGGTCGGCGTCGGCGGTGGCGGCGAGTCCGTGCCCACGGTGTGCATCGACAACGCCACCGGCGCCGCGCTGGCCACCCGGCACCTGCTCGCCCTCGGTCATGCCACCGTGCACCACATCGCCGGGCCGGCGGACTGGCCGGAGGCGCGGGACCGGGTCGACGGCTGGCGTGAGGCGCTGTACGCCGTCGCCGCTCCGGTACCCGCGCCCCGGCTCGGCGACTGGAGCGCCCGGTCCGGATACGAGCAGGGCCGGCTGCTCGCCACCGACCCGTCGGTCACGGCGGTGTTCTGCGGCAACGACCAGATCGCCCTCGGCGCGTTACGAGCCCTGCACGAGGCCGGTCGGCGGGTGCCGGAAGATGTCAGCGTGGTGGGCTTCGACGACGTACCGGAATCCGGCTACTTCCTGCCGCCGCTGACCACGGTTCGACAGGATTTCGCCGAACTCGGCCGACGCAGTCTGGACCTGCTGATCGAGCAGCTCAACGGCGGTTCCCGGACGAACCGCCGGGTCTCGTTGACTCCCACGTTCGTCGCCCGGACCAGTTCGGGGCCGCCCTCGGCCTGACCCGAGGGGCCTTCCCCGCCAAGGCGGCGGCGACCCGGCTCGGAGCACCGGAAACGCGGCCGCGACAGGCGATCCGGCGAACCGGGTCCGGTCCGAAATGCCTACCGGGGGATTTCGCCGGATGCGCTGGCCCGGCGGTAATCCGGCCCTTGCGAGCCGCGGTCACGTAGGCCGTAGCCGACAGCACGGGTGGATACGAGGATCGTGAAACCCCGGGCACCAACGCGTGGAACAGAAGTCCGCAGAGGTTGTGGTTTTCGCCCAGGAAATGTCCAATGTCTTGCACAATTCGCTCCTGATCAGTCAAACTCAACCCCTAGCAATAAATGTTCACGAGGAGTAATCGACCATGGCGAAGCAGGTAATCACACTTCTGACCGACGACCTCGACGGCGGCGAAGCCGACCGCACTGTCGAGTTCGGTCTGGACGGGGTCAACTACACCATTGACCTGTCGGATAAGAACGCCGGCAAGCTCCGCAAGGCGTTGGACGCCTACATCCACGCGGGCAGCCGGGTAGGACGCGGCTCGGTGGAAAGCCGTCGATCCGCTCGGCGCGGCCCCACCACGAGCCCGACTCGAAGTGACCGCGACCTGAACCGCGCCATCCGGGAATGGGCCGTGCAGAACGGCTACGAGGTTTCCGAGCGCGGACGCATTCCGTCGTCCGTGGTGCAGGCGTACAACAGCCAGCGCTGAAGGCCCGGGACGCCGGCAGTGCCCGGTTTCCTGATGTTCCCCGGCTTTCCCCCGGCCGGACCACGCCCTGACGGACACATCCGGAACGCGAAGGTGCCACCGGCGACAGGTGTCGCCGGTGGCACCAGGGTGTCGAGGTCGGCAGGTGCCGCCGTTTCCCTCCGGACGGCTACCGGCCGCCGGTACTCGACGTCGGTGCCGGTGCCGGTCCCGCCGGCTTGTCCGCGGCGGGCGGGCCGCCGCTCGCGGGGCCGCCCGGAGCCGGCGGCGCGGGTGGCGCCGGCTTGAGGTCCGCGGGCACCGGCAGCGCACTGCCCTTGACGAACTCGTCCCAGCCGACGTTCCAGGCCGTCCAGCCGTTGCCCTGGTCGAGGGTCACCTCGGTGCCCTTGATCGTGACCAGGTCACCGATCCGGGTGGTCTCCATCAGCCAGGCCGCGTTGGCGTCCGACACGTTCGTGCAGCCGTGCGAGACGTTGGCCTCCCCCTGGGCATAGACGGACCACGGGGCCGCGTGGATGAACTCGCCACCCCAGGTCAGCCGCTGCGCGTTCTGCACCGTGACCACGTAGGGATCCGGGGAACCCGTGGTGTCGAAGACCGTCGAGTCGTGCTTCTCCATGATCACCATCTTGCCGCTCGACGTCGGGGTGCTGCTCTTACCGAGGCTGACCGGAATCTTCTTCACCAGGGTGTCGTCCTTGAACACCGACATCTGCTTGGTCGCGTTGTCGATCTCCAGGAAGAGCCGGTTGCTGGCGATCTTCGCGGTGCCGGTCCGGTCGGTGTCGCCGAAACTGCCACCGCCCATCGGCACCCCGTCGAGCGCGGCGCGAACACTGATCGTCGTGCCCGGCCGCCAGAAGTCCGGCGCCCGGTAGGAAACCTGGCGGCCGTTCGCCTCCCAGGCCCACACCCCCGGCTGCGGCGGATCGGTGTTGACCAGCAACCGCCGCTGGATCCCCGCCCTGGCGTCCTTCGGGATGTCGGAGTCGAATGCGACCGTTATCGGCATCGCCACGCCGTAGGTCTGGTCACTCTGCAGATTAAGGTTGGTTACGGTCCGCTTGGCCGGCTTGTCCATCGTGGTGAAGTTGGTCTTTTGGGTGACCTTCTTCCCGGCGTCATTCTTCGCGGTTACCTGGGCGGTATACGCCTGCTTGTTCGCCAGAGCCTTGCCGGGCATCCAACCAGAGCCATCCGGCCGCAGGGCACCATCGACCCGAACACCGTTGGGATCGGTCACGACGACCTCGGTCACCTTCCCACCCGTCACCGTCGTACCGATCTCGACACTGGTCGGCAGATCCTTACTGTCCGGCGCCGGGGTAATCGCCAGCTTGGGTGGTGCCGGTGCCGGCCGCGAGGCCCGTTTGATGGGATTTCCCGTGCAGCCCGCCAGGACCAACGGCACGGCGGTCAACAACAGCATCACCAACAACACCGCTCGACGCCTCAGTATCATGCTCCCCCCACCCCATTTCCTCCCGCTCCTGGTCGCATTCAGTGGCGCGCCCGATCCTCCGGGAGCGCGTTCCGGCGAGAACCGCCAATACCCCGGAATCGCCGCTCAACCAGGCGGTAAACCCGTGGTGGGCCGGCGGCTTGCCGCGTACGGGCCGAACACGGCGCCAGCGGCGAGGTGTCGGTCGGGGGGTACAGCCGGACCGCTCCCCTCGTGTCCCTCGTGTCCCCTCGTCGCCGTCGCCGGACGAGCGGGCGGCGCGAGGGACGGCACGACCGGCGTGGTTCTGGCATCCTGCTCGGATGCGGACCGATATCGGATTGCCGATGGAGATGGGCTGGGAGGTCGCGCCGGCCCAGTGCCGGAGCGAGGACGACGGGACGCTCACCGTGGTCGCGCCGGCCCGCACCGACATGTTCGTGGATCCGGCCGGCGGCGAGCCGGTGGTGACCGCGCCCCGGCTGCTCGGTCCGGCGCCCGAGGGCGACTTCCAGTTCTCCGCCCGGGTCAGGGTCGACTTCGCCGACAGTTTCGACGCCGGATGTCTACTGGTGTACGCCGATCCCCGGCACTGGGCGAAGCTCGCCTACGAACGCTCGCCCCAGGGGAGCGGAATGGTGGTCTCGGTCATCACCCGCAAGGTCTCCGACGACGCCAACGGCTTCGTCGTGGCCGACGGCGCACCGCTCTGGTTGCGAATCGCCCGACTCGGCCCGGCCTGGGCGTTCCACGCCAGCACCGACGGGAAGTGGTGGGAGTTCGTCCGGCACTTCCGACTCGACCCGGGCGGCGAACCGGTACGGATCGGGCTGGAGGCACAGGCGCCGACCGGCTCGGGTTGCTCGGTGACGTTCGACCGGATCGCCTTCCACGCCACCCGGCTCGACGACCTGCGCGACGGCCGGTAGCTCCCGGCTACCGGACCTGTCCGCCGCGCAGATCCTCCTCGATCCGCTTCGCGGTGGCGAGCAGGGGCGGCAACAGTTCCCGGCGGATCACGTCCGAGCTGCCCCGACTGGCGTGCGCCGAGACGTTGAGGGCGGCGATCACCGAACCGTCCGCATCGCGGATCGGCGCCGCGAGCGAGCGCAGCCCCTCCTCCAGTTCCTGGTCGACGATCGCGTAGCCCTGACTGCAGATCCGGGTCAGGATGCTCCGCAGCTTCGTCGGATCGGTGACCGTACGCCGGGTCAACGCCCGAAGTTCCGCCTTACCGAAGTACTCGTCCAGCCAGTCCTGCGGCTGGGCGGCCAGCAGCACCCGGCCCATCGAGGTGGCGTACGCCGGAAACCGGGTGCCGACGCTGATCGCCACCGTCATGATCCGTTTGGTGGGTACCCGGGCGACGTAGACCACCTCGTCACCGTCGAGGACCGACATCGAACAGGACTCGTGCACCTCGCCGACGAGGCTCTCCATGTGCGGCTGGGCGACCTCGGGCAGGCTCAGGCTGGACAGGTAGGCGTAGCCGAGTTCCAGGATCCGGGCCCGCAACGAGAACAGCCGGCCGTCGGTACGCATGTAACCCAGCTCGACCAGGGTCAGCAGGAAGCGCCGGGCCGCCGCCCGGGTGAGACCGGTCGCCCGGGCGACCTCACTCAGGGTCAACTGGGAGTGATCCGCGTCGAACGCCCGGATGACCGCGAGTCCTCGTTCCAGCGATTGGACGAACTCACCGGTCCGTGCCGTCTCCTCGGTCACCGGATCCTCCTGTGGATGCCCCGGCGTTCAGGCTGGGGAGGAATCCGGACTCCGTCCGGAGCGACCCGGCGCAGCCGGGACGGTCCCGGATCGCATCCCTCCCCCTCGCGTCGGGTCGCGTTCCTCAACGTTCCTCCTCGGATAAACTTTCGAACATGCGTACGGCATACAGGTGTCGGGCCTATCCGACCCCGGAACAGGCGGCGGTGTTCCACCGCACTTTCGGCTGCGTACGCGTGGTCTGGAACAAGACCCTCGCCGACCGGCGCATCGCCTACCAGCAACGTGGCGAACGGACCTCGTACCGGCAGACAGACGCGGCCCTGACCGGCTGGAAGAAGACCACCGAACTGGCGTTCCTGTCCGAGGTCTTCTCCGTACCGTTGCAGCAGACGCTGCGGCACCAGCACACCGCGTTCGTGAACTTCTTCGCCGGCCGCGCCCGCCATCCCCGGTTCAAGTCCCGCGGTGGCCGCCAATCGGCGCACTACACCCGCTCCGCGTTCCGAATCAAGAACGGTGAGTTGTACGTCGCGAAGACCGACGGACCCCTGACGGTCGCGTGGTCGTGGCCGAACCTGGACCTGAACGCGCTGGACCCGACGATGGTGGTGATCTCCCGGGACACCGACGGCCGCTGGTACGCCACCTTCGCCGCCGACACCGTCAGTCCCATTCCCGCCGAGCCGGCCAAGCACGCCGTCGGCGTCGACCTCGGTGTCAAGGATTTCGCCGTGACCTCCGACGGCGACCGGATCGCCAACCCGCGCCACCTGGACCGCAAGACACGTAACCTGGCCCGCTACCAGCGGCGCCTGGCCCGCTGCCGCAAAGGCTCCACCAACCGGCGCAAGGCCAGGACGAAAGTCGCCCGCGCCCACCGCAAGGTCCGCAACGCCCGACACGACTTCCTCCACAAAACCAGCACCAGACTGGTCCGCCGCGCCGACCTGATCGCCGTCGAAGACCTCGCCGTCAAGAACATGGTCCGCAACCGGCGGTTGGCCAGAGCGATCTCCGACTGCGGCTGGGGCGAGTTCCGACGCCAACTCGAATACAAAGCCGAACGCGCCGGCCGGACCCTCGTCGTCGACCGCTGGTACCCGTCCAGCAAGACCTGCTCGACCTGCGGGCACCTGCTCGCCACGCTGAACCTGTCCACCCGGGCCTGGACCTGCCCCGACTGCCGCACCCGACACGATCGGGACCACAACGCGGCCAAGAACATCCTTGCGGCTGGTCGAGCCGTAGCCGGGACCGAACCCGGCGATGCCTGCGGAGCTGATGTGAGACAGCAAGGGCTCTCCCTTCTGCGATCGGCCGGGAAACAGGAAACCCCTGGGGCGACCCAGGGAATCCCCGCCAGCTAGGACGGGGAGGAAGTCAACCGTCCTCCTGCCGCAGGGTCTCCTGGGCGACCTTGAACGCCCGGTTCGCCGCTGGAACGCCAGCGTAGACGCTCACCTGGAGCAGCACTTCCCGGACCTCCTCGCGGGTCAGCCCGTTGCGCAGCGCGGCCCGCACGTGCATCGCCAACTCCTCGTCGTGGTGCAGTGTGGCCAGCACGGCGAGGGTGATGCAACTGCGGGTACGCCGGTCCAACCCCGGCCGGGTCCAGATGTCGCCCCAGGCGTACCGGGTGATCAGGTCCTGGAAGTCCGCCGTGAACTCGTCGGTGTTCGCGACCGCGCGGTCGACGTGCGCGTCGCCGAGCACCTCGCGCCGCACCACCATGCCCGCCTCGTGCCGTTCCCGGTCATCCATCCACCCGCTCCTTCCGCAGGCCGCCGTTCGGCCGGTGTTCCGTGCCGGGACCGTCGCCGCCGAGGAGGTGGTCGAGCAGCAGCCGGGTGATCCGTTCCGGCTGCTCCACATTGGCCAGGTGGGCGGCGTCGCCGACCACCCGCAGCCCGGCGCCGGGAATGCCGTCGACCAGCACCCGCGCGTGTTCGATCGGGATCGCCGGATCGTTGGCGCCGGCGATGACGAGGGTCGGCGCGGTGATCCGGGCCAGGTCGGCCCGTTGGTCCATCGCGGCGATCGCCTCGCAGCAACCGGCGTAGCCCTCCGCCGGGGCGGCGGTCAGCATCGACCGGTACTCGGCGACCACCGACGGCCGGGCGGCGGCGAACCCCTTCGTGAACCAGCGCGCCAGCACCGCGTCGGCGACCGCCTCGACGCCGCCGGCCCGGGTCGCGGCGGCACGGTCGCGCCAGCCCTGTGCCGGCCCGACACAGGCCGAGGTGCAGAGCAGGACCATCCGGTCGATCCGGTCGGGCGCGTTGGCGGCGAGCCACATCCCGACCATCCCGCCGAGGGAGAGCCCGGCGTACGACGCCCGGTGTACCCGGAGGTCGTCCAGCAGGCGGAGCACCGCGGTGCCGAGTTCGGCGATGGTGTAGGGACCGTCGGGTACGTCGGAGTCGCCGTGTCCGAGGTGGTCGTACCGGATCACCCGGAAGTGCTCGGTGAGCGCGGCCAACTGCGGCTGCCACATCGCCCCGGAGGTGCCGAGCGAGCTGCCGAGTACGACCACCGGGGCGTCGGTCGGCCCGTCGACGTTGGCGTGCAGGCGAGATGTCATGACCCGTCCTCCGGTGCGGTGGGCGTCGACGGGTCCGTCGCGACTTCACGATCAGCCACGCTCCCCCGGTACGCGTCGGACTCCTGGTAGGCGAGGAGTGCCCGGTCGACGAAGACGCCCGCCGAACCGAGCCAGTTCGCCGGATCGAGCGCCCGGTCGAGGTCGGGCTCGCGCAGTTGTGCCCGGACCGCCGGGTCGGCGAGCAACCCGGCCCGGAAGTCGGGTGCGGAGACCGCCCGGGCCACCACGTCGTGCGCCTCCGCCCGCCCGAGCACCGGGGCGAGCCGGGTGGCCACCGCCTCGGCCAGCACCCGGCCGCCGAGCGCGTCGAGGTTCGCCCGCATCCGCTGTGGACGTACGTCGAGGTTGGTCAGTACCCGGGCGGTCCGCGAGGCCACGCCGCCGGCCAGCCTCAGCAGGTCGAGCAGCGGTTCCCACTCGGCGTGCCAGCCGCCGGTGGCCCGCTCGTGTTCCTGTACGGCGGCGGCGTACAAGGTGGCCAGCAGGCCCGGACCGCGCCGGGCCGCCGCACTGACCAGGATCGCGTCGACCGGATTGCGCTTGTTCGGCATCGCCGACGACCCGCCCCGGTCCGGACCGCCGCCCTCGGCCACCTCCGCCACCTCGGACTGGGCGAGCAGTCCGAGGTCGAGGCCGAGCTTGCCGGTCGCGGCGAGCAGGCCACCGAGCGCCGACCCGAGGTCGAGCAGGGGTTGCCGCCGGGTGTGCCAGGGCAGCCGGGACGGGGCGAGGCCGAGCCGGGCGGCCAGCCCGTCGGCGACCTCCGGTCCGAGCGGTCCCAGCGCGGCCAGTGTGCCGACCGCCCCACCGAGCTGTGCCGGCAGTGCCGACCGGGCCGCCACCAGCCGGCTCCGGGCATCGAGCAGACCGACCAGCCATCCGGCGGCCTTGAGCCCGAACGTGGTCGGTGCGGCCGCCTGGCCGAGCGTGCGGGCCAGCATGACGGAGTTCCGGTGCCGTTCGGCGTGCGTGGCGGCGGCGGCGATCGCGGCGTCGAGGTGGCGCAGCATCGGTCCGGTGGCCCGGACCGCGACCAGCACGAGCGCGGTATCGAGCACGTCCTGGCTGGTCGCGCCGTGGTGCACCCAGGGGCGGGCCTCGGCCGGTACCGCGGCGGTGAGCTGACGGACCAGCGGAACCACCGGGTTGCCGGCGGCGTCGGCCGCCGCGCCGAGCGCGGCGAGGTCGAACCGCTCGACCCGGCACTGCGCCGCGATCGCCTCGGCGGCGGATACCGGCAGCACGCCACTTTCGGCCTCGGCTTCGGCGAGGGCGCGCTCCATGTCGAGCATCGCCCGCAGCAGCGCCGGGTCGGCGAGCTCCGCGTCCACCTCGGGGGTGCCGAACAGTCCGGAGAGGAGTCCTCCGGCGGCCGGTCCCGCCGAGGTGGACGGCGGCGTGTCCGCAGACTGCGGCATGTCCGCAGAGCGCGGCGTGTCCTCAGACCGCGACGCGTCCTCAGACCGCGAAGAAGACGGTTTCATCCGTACCCTGTAGGTGAATGTCGAACCGGAACCCGTCGGGTGCCGGGCTCGCCACGAGGGTGGCCCGGCGGGCCGGGTCGATGCTGCCGAGCACCGGGTCGGTGGCGTTGGCCGCCTCCTCGTCCGGGAAGTAGAGCCGGGTCACCAGCCGGTGCAGCAGGCCACGGGCGAAGATCGACAGGTTGAGGTGCGGCGCCTCGGTGACGCCGTCCGGTCCGGGCAGGGCACCGGGCTTCACGGTACGGATCTCGTACCGGCCGTCGGCGTCGGTGGCGCTGCGGCCGAAGCCGCGGAAACCCGGTACGTCCGACGGGTGGGCGCCGCGCGGGTCGTCGGGATGGTCGAACCGGCCGTCCGGGTCCGCCTGCCAGGTTTCCACCAGCGCGTCCGGCACCAGCGAACCGGCGCCGTCGAAGATCTGGCCACGAATCCAGATCGCCCCCGGGGTCCCGTCCGGCACGACCTCCGGCCCGTCCGGCCAGAGCAGCCCGATGTGCAGGTACGGCCCCACCGTCTGCGCGGGCGTGGAGCCGAGCGTCGGCGTCGGTCCCGGCGTCGGGGTCGATCCGGACGCCGGAGTCGGGGCGGTGGCCGGAGCCGGGCCGGCGGACGGCGTCGAGACGAAGGCCGGGGCCAGGTCGGGGCGTTCAGTCATCGTCGTCGCCGTCCTCGAATGGGGTGGCCTCCCGGCCGCGCAGCACAATGTCGAACTCGAAGCCGAGCGCCCACTCCGGCTCGGTCACCGCATGGTCGTAGCGGGAGATCAGCCGCTCCCGGGCGAGCGGGTCGCGGATCGAGTTGAAGATCGGGTCCTGGAAGAAGAGCGGGTCACCCGGGAAGTACATCTGGGTCACCAGCCGCTGGGTGAACGCCTGGCCGAAGAGCGAGAAGTGGATGTGCGCCGGCCGCCAGGCGTTGGGGTGGTTCCGCCACGGGTACGCGCCCGGCTGCACCGTCACGAAGCGGTAGCGTCCGTCGCCGTCGGTCATCGCCCGCCCGACACCGGTGAAGTTGGGGTCCAGCGGCGCCGGCCAGTTGTCATTGGCGTGCCGGTACCGGCCGGCGGCATTCGGCTGCCAGATCTCCACCAGCGTGTTCGGCACCGGTCGGCCGTTCCCGTCGAGGACCCGGCCGTGCACGATGATCCGCTGTCCGAGCGGCTCCCCGGCGTGCTGCCGGGTCAGGTCGTGGTCCAGTTCGCCGAGCCGGTCCGCTCCGAGCAGCGGTCCGGTGATCTCGGTGAGCCGGTGTGGCAGCAGGGCCAGCGGCTGCCGCGGCGCCCGCAGGTTGGTCGACCCGTAGTCGGGGTGCAGCATCGGCGGGTGCGTGTCCGGATCGTCGTGCCGGTACCGGGGCAGCACGAGTCCGCTGGGCCGGACCGACCCGGCGGGACCGCTCTGCGACCCGGTGGATCGGATGTGGTCGGTGGTCATGGCCGTCCTTCCCCTCAGGCTTCCAAGACGACGGCCAGGCCCTGGCCGACGCCGATGCAGATCGCGGCGAGCCCCAGCCCACCACCTCGGCGGTGCAGTTGCCAGGCCAACGAGCCGAGGATGCGCGATCCCGACGAGCCGAGCGGATGCCCGAGGGCGATCGCGCCGCCGTGCGGATTGACGATCTCCGGGTCAAGATCTTTCCACTCGGCGAAGCAGGCCAGCGACTGGGCCGCGAACGCCTCGTTGAGTTCGACCACGGCAAGGTCCGACCAGCCGACACCGGCCCGGCGCAGTGCCTCCTCGGCGGCCCGTACCGGTCCGATCCCGAACAGCTGCGGCTCGATCCCGACGACCGCCCGGGAGACGATCCGGGCCAACGGGGTCCGCCCGGCGGCCTCGGCACCGGCCCGGTCGGCGAGCAGTACGGCGCTCGCCCCGTCGTTGAGCGGCGAGGAGTTTCCGGCGGTCACCGTGCCGTTCGGCCGGAACACCGGCTTGAGCCGGGCGAGCGCCTCGACGGTGGTGGTCGACCGGATGCTCTCGTCGGTCTCCAGGTCGGTGCCGGGGACGACGCTGACCTCGTCGGCGTACACCCCGTCGGCCCAGGCCCGGGCCGCGCGCTGCTGGCTGCGGGCCGCGAACGCGTCCTGCTCGGCCCGGGAGATCCCGTACCGGTCCACCAGGATCTCGGTGCACTCACCGAGGGACACGGTCCACTCGGCCGGCATCGCCGGGTTGACCATGCGCCAGCCGAGGGTGGTGGAGTGCAGCGTCTCGGGTCCGCGTGGAAAGCCGGCCTCCGGCTTCGGCAGCACCCAGGGGGCCCGGCTCATCGACTCGACGCCGCCGGCGACACAGATCGAGGCGTCGCCGACCGCGATCGCCCGGGCCGCGCCGATCACCGCTTCCAGGCCGGAGCCGCAGAGCCGGTTCACCGTCGCGCCGGGCACCGACGGCGGCAGGCCGGCGAGGAGTACGGCCATCCGCGCCACGTCCCGGTTCTCCTCCCCGGCACCGTTGGCGTTGCCGAGCAGTACGTCGTCGATCCGGGCCGGGTCGAGGTCGGGGCTGCGCCGGACGACCTCCCGCAGCACGTGTGCGGCGAGGTCGTCGGGGCGGACCCCGGACAGGCCGCCGCCGTACCGCCCCATGGGGGTTCGGACGGCGTCGAGGACGTACACGTCGTTCGTCACCATTTCTCCTTACTGCCTGGATCATCCTGCCGGTCCGCCGCACCGGCCGATCGGGCCGGAGTGGGGTGGCCGACGGTGACCGGGGTGGCACAGCCGACGGCGGACGGTGACCGGCCGCACGTGGCGGCGGGGCGGCCGGACTGGTAAGCCGGAGTGAGGCTTCCGCCGGACGGCCGAGCACGGGCGAGCGACGAGACGATCTTCGTCATACGCCCCCTCGTCGCGTCCGGTCCGGCGACCACGATCCGTTCGATATGCGGACTACCGTGCTTATGTCGAACGTAATCCCCGGCCCCCCGATCCGTCAACGAGGTCTCCGCCCGCTCGGCGCCGCTTTCCGGCACGTTGCCGAGAAGTTGCGAGGCGCTTGTTGACGTGAACTCGGTCACTGTGCCAACGTTCCAAATGAGAACATTCGTTCGGCTAGCGACCACCAACACCCCCCAAGGCTCCAGCGGAGCCACCCAAGCCCGGTCCCGACAGGACCGCCGGACGCCGGGAGACCCCATGCGCCGTCTCGCCGCCACCACCACCGCCCTCGTCACCCTCTTCGCCGTCGCCGCCTGCGGCTCCTCCTCCGACGACTCGCCCGAGGGCGGATCCGGCGGCGTGGACAAGGTGAAGGTCGGTGCGATACCCATCGTCGACGTCGCCCCCCTGCACCTGGGCATCGCGAAGGGCTTCTTCCGGGAACAGAACATCGAGATCGAGGTGGTCAACACGACCGGCGGCTCGATCGCCGTCACCGGCGTGGTCAGCGGTCAGTTCGACTTCGCCTTCGGCAACGTCGTGTCGCTGATCCAGGCCCGCTCGCAGAACATCCCGGTCAAGGCGGTCACCGTCGGCAACGCCTCCACCGGCAAGCCCGGTGAGGACTTCGGCGGCGTCGTGGTGCCGCCGGACAGCCCGATCAAGGACGCCGCCGGCCTGGCCGGCAAGAACATCGCGATCAACAACCTGAACAACATCACCGACACCACCACCCGGGCGTCGATCCGCAAGGCCGGCGGCGACGCGTCGAACATCAAGTGGACCGAACTGCCCTTCCCGGAGATGCCGGCGGCGGTGATGGGCAAGCGCGTCGACGCCGCGATGGTCGTCGAGCCGTTCTTCACCATCGCGCAGAACCAGGGCGCCCGGGTCGTCGCCTACAACTTCGCCGAGGCCATCCCCAACATGACCGTGGCCGCGTACTTCGCCACCGAACAGACCATCAGCCAGAAGGCCGACCTCACCGGCCGGTTCAAGACCGCGATGGGCACGTCTCTGAAGTACGCCCAGGAGCACCCGGACGAGGCCCGTCAGGTGCTCCAGACGTACACGAAGATCGACCCCGCCGTGGCCGCGAAGATCGTCCTGCCGGCCTGGCCCGCCGAGATCAACCGTGAGTCGGTGCAGACCCTGGCCGACCTGATGGTCACCGACGGGCTGATCAAAGAAAAGATTGACGTGTCGGAAATTCTCCCGTGACGCCAGCCGCCACCGTACCGCCGCCCGCCGCGACCGCACCGGTATCCACCGGTCGGTCCGGCGGGACCGGGCGCGGCGGCAACGCGCTGCTCGGGCTGCTCGGCTTCGCCACCTTCCTGGTGGTGCTCGAGGTGGTGCCACGCAGCGGGCTCGTCTCGGCGAACTACCTTCCGCCGACCAGCCGGATCGCCGGCGCCCTGGCGGAACTGCTGGGCGAGGGCCGGTTCTGGGCCGCGGTCACCGACACGCTGCGGGGCTGGTTCCTCGGCCTGGCGATCGCGGTCGCCCTCGGCGTCGTGGTCGGGTTCGTCCTCGGCACCGTGCCGGTGCTGCGCGAGTTCACCGCCTCGACGATCGAGTTCCTCCGGCCGATCCCCTCGGTGGCGCTGATCCCGCTGGCCGTGCTGCTGTTCGGCAGCGAGCTGAGATCCGTGCTGCTCCTGGTGGTCTACGCCGCGTTCTGGCAGGTCCTCGTCCAGGTGCTGTACGGCGTACGGGACGTCGATCCGGTCGCCCGGGACACCGCGTACACCTTCGGGTTGAGCCGCTGGACCCGGATCCGGCACCTGCTCTGGCCCACCGCCCTGCCGTATCTGCTCACCGGGATCCGGCTCGCCGCCGCGGTGGCCCTGATCCTGGCCATCACGGCAGAACTGATCATCGGCGCACCCGGGCTGGGCAACGAGATCAACCGCGCGCAGTCCGGCGGCGCCGTCGACTCGATGTACGCCCTGATCATCGTCACCGGGCTGCTCGGAGTCGCGGTCAACGTCCTCGCTCGGCGACTCGAACGCGCGGTGCTCTCCTGGCATCCGTCGGTACGCGGCGAGGAGTCGCCATGAGTGTGGGTTCAACGACAGAGCCTGGACGTAACTCCGTGGGCGCGGTCGCCGGCACGGTGGGGCGGGTGCTCCGCTGGGTCGCCGCCGTGCTCGGCCTGCCGGTCGCGCTGCTCACCCTCTGGTGGGTGCTCTCCGCCGACAGCGAGACGTTCTACCTGCCGCCGCTGGCCGAGATCCTGGCCGCCTTCGACGACGTCTGGCTGCACAGCGACCGGCTACAGGCCGACGTCCTGCCGAGCCTGCTCCGGCTCTCCGCCGGGTTCTTGCTCGCCGTCGTCCTCGGCGTCGGGCTGGGCGTACTGATCGGGTCGTTCCGTCGGGTGCGCGCGTTCCTCGAACCGGTGCTGGAATTCCTCCGGGCGGTCCCGCCACCGGTGCTGGTACCGGTGCTGATGCTCTTCGCCGGGTTCGGCAACACGA
The DNA here is from genome assembly GCF_042658085.1 of Plantactinospora solaniradicis. NCBI lineage: Bacteria > Bacillati > Actinomycetota > Actinomycetes > Micromonosporales > Micromonosporaceae > Plantactinospora > Plantactinospora solaniradicis. The sequence goes on from NZ_JBHSPR010000007.1 coordinate 110,569, forward strand.
TGAAGGTGCTGGTCGTCCTCTCCGGCTGTGTCTGGCCGATCCTGCTCAACACGGTCGAGGGGGTGCGGGCGGTCGACGAGGTGCTGACCGAGACCTGCCGTTGTTACGGCATCCGCGGCCCGGCCCGGCTCTGGCACCTGGTCGTCCGGTCCGCCTCGCCGCAGATCGTCACCGGCCTCCGGCAGGCGCTCTCGGTGGGCATCATCCTGATGGTGATCAGCGAGATGTTCGCCGCGAACAACGGGCTGGGCTTCAGCATCATCCAGTTCCAGCGGACGTTCGCGGTCACCAACATGTGGACCGGCATCCTCCTGCTGGGCCTGCTCGGTTTCCTGCTCGCCGTACTGCTGCGGCTCTTCGAGCGGTGGGCCCTGCACTGGTACTTCGGCCTACGGCAGTCACAACGAAACGATGGGCACCGATGAACGCGACAGGTATCTCCCCGGACGACGCCGGGCCGCTGCTCGACGTCCGCGCGCTCCGCAAGGTCTACGCCGGACGCAACCGCTCGGTCGAGGCGGTCCGCGACCTCACCTTCTCCGTCGGCACCGGTGACCTCGTCTGCGTGGTCGGCCCGTCCGGCGCCGGCAAGACCACCCTGCTCAGGTGCATCGCCGGGCTGCTCGCGCCGACCTCCGGTGAGGTCGTGCTGGAGGGTGCCGCCGTGCAGGGGCCGCCACCGGGCATGGCAGTGGTCTTCCAGGAGTACGGCCGCAGCCTGTTCCCGTGGATGACGGTGCAGCAGAACGTGGAGCTGCCGCTGAAGCAGAAGAAGCTGCTCCGGGCCCGCCGCCAGGAGCTGGTCCGGAACTCGCTGGAGGCGGTCGGTCTCGGCGACGTACCGAGGGCCTATCCCTGGCAGCTCTCCGGCGGTATGCAGCAGCGGGTGGCGCTGGCCCGCGCGGTCGCGTACGAGCCGCACATCCTCCTGATGGACGAGCCGTTCGCCGCGGTCGACGCGCAGACCCGGGCGGACCTCGAGGACCTGGTCCGGTCGCTGTGGCAGCGGCTCGGCGTGACGATCCTGTTCGTCACCCACGACATCGACGAGGCGGTCTACCTCGGCCAGCGGGTGCTGGTGCTCTCCTCCTCGCCGACCGTGGTGCTGGACGATGTCGCGATCGACCTGCCTGCCGAGCGTGACCAGCTCGGCACCCGGTCGTCGGCGCGGTTCGCGGAGCTGCGGGCTCAGGTGTTCGGGCAGATCCAGCGCGCCAAGCACCAGTCCGGCGACCCGGGGCCGACGCCGGAGACGACGCTGGAGACGCCGGAGGAGACGACGGAGGAGCGGCAGCCGACCGACGCGGGAAGCCGATGACCACGGTCCGGGACGCCACCCTGCGCGTACTGCGTGAGTGTGGGGTGGACCGGGTGTTCGGCAATCCCGGTTCGACCGAGATACCGTTCCTCGCCGACCTGCCCGACAACCTGACGTTCGTCCTCGCCCTGCACGAGGGATCCGTGGTCGGGATGGCCACCGGGTACGCGCTCGCCACCGGAGTGCCGGCCGTGGTCAACCTGCACACCACGGCGGGGCTCGGCAACGCCGTCGGGGCACTGGCCACCGCCCGGGTCAACCGGGCGCCGCTGGTCGTACTGGTCGGGCAGCAGGATCGCCGGCATCTGGCCGAGGAGCCGTTCCTCGCCGGCCGACTGGACCAGCTCGCCGGGCCGTACCCGGTCTGGGTGGACCAGCCGGTGCGGGCCCAGAACGTGCCGGCGGCGGTACGCCGGGCCTGGCACGAGGCCGTCCTGCACCGTGGGCCGGCGATCGTGGTGGTGCCGATGGACGACTGGTCCGTCGAGCTCGACCCGTGGATCGGCCTGGCCGCGCCGGTCACGGTACGGCCGGCGGCGCCCGCGCCCGGCCCGGCCGTCGACGAGGTGGCCGGGCTGCTCGACGCGGCCGGCTCCCCGGTGCTGGTGGTCGGGGCCGGGGCGGACGACCGGGCCAGTTGGGACGCGCTGGTCGACCTGGTGGACCGGATCGGGGCACCGGTCTGGCAGGAGGCGTTCGGCTCCCGGGCCGGCTTCCCGCAGGACCATCCCCGGTTCGCCGGTCACCTGCCGGCGAACCGGACCCGACTGCGCTCGGTGCTGGCCGGGCACGACCTGGCCCTGGTCGTCGGGACCGCCGCCTTCCGGCAGTACGTCTACGAGCCCGGCCCGCTGCTTCCGGACGGGCTGGCCGTGGCGGTCGTCTCGGCCGACCCGGACGAGTTGCACCGCAGCCAGGCCGACCTCGCGGTACGGGCCGATCCGGCGACGTTCTGCGCGGCGCTCGCCGACCGGGTCGCACCACGGGACCGGCCGGTGTCGCCCCGGCGTGCGGCGCCGACCCCGGAACCGCTGCCCGGAAGCGGCGAGCCGATGCGGGCGGCGCAGGTCTTCGCCGCGCTCGCGGAGCGGCTGCCCGCCGACGTCGTACTGGTCGAGGAGACGCCCTCGTCGCGGCCCGACCTGCAACGGCTGCTGCCGGCCCGCGAACCGCGCGGTTTCGTCTCCGCGGCAATGGGCGGGCTCGGCTTCGGCCTGCCCGCCGCGGCCGGACTGCGCCTCGGCGATCCCAGCCGGCCGGTGGTCGCGCTGCTCGGCGACGGTGCCTCGCTGTACGCGATCCAGGGACTGTGGAGCGCTGCCCGGTACGCCTGCGGCGTGCTGTACGTGGTGTTGTCCAACGGCCGCTACGCGGTCATGAACGAACTCACCGAGCGGTACGGCGGCACCGCGCCCTGGCCGGCGTTCGAGGAGGTCGACGTGCACGGGCTGGCCCGGTCGTTCGGCTGCCCGTCCCGCCGGATCCGGACCCATGCCGAGCTGGTCGCCGTGCTGGACGAGGTGGTCCCGACCCTCGCCGACCGGACCGAACCACTGCTGCTCGACGTGTCGGTGAGTTCCCGACGGCACGTCAAGGCCTGACCCGCTCGGCGTCGCCACCGCGGCGCACCACCACCCCAAGGAGGATTCCATGACTCTTCTCGATTCGACGACCTGGCACGGCAAGGTCTACAGCGACGGCTGGGTCCGGGCCGATGGTGGCGACGCGGCCGTGCTCGAACCGGCCACCGGCGAGGAGATCGGCCGCACCGGGATCGCCAACGCCGCCGACATCACCCGGGCCGCCGCCCGCGCCGCGCAGGCTCAGCGCGACTGGGCCGCCACCAGCTACGACAAGCGGGCCGCGGTGCTACGCCGGGCGGGGCGGCTGTGGGAGGAGCACGCCGCCGAGGTCGGCGACTGGATCATCCGGGAGACCGGCTCGGTGCCGCCCAAGGCGACCCTGGAGACGGATACGGCCGCCCAGGAGTGCTACGAGGCGGCCGCGCTCGCCTCGCACCCGCTCGGCGAGATCATCCAGAGTGCGCAGCCCCGGCTCAGCCTGGCCCGCCGGCTGCCGGTCGGGGTGGTCGGGGTGATCTCCCCGTTCAACGTGCCGATCATCCTCGGCATCCGCTCGGTCGCCCCGGCGCTGGCCCTGGGCAACGCGGTGGTGCTCAAGCCCGATCCGCGTACCGCCGTGACCGGTGGGGTCGCGATCGCCCGGATCTTCGAGGAGGCCGGGCTGCCGCCGGGGGTGCTGCACGTGCTGCCCGGCGGACCCGACGCGGGAGAGGCGCTGGTCGCCGACCCGCACGTGCGCCTGATCAGCTTCACCGGTTCGACCGCCGCCGGACGGCAGGTCGGGCAGGCCGCCGCCCGTCATCTCAAGCGGGTGCTCCTGGAACTCGGCGGCAACTCGGCGCTGGTCGTCCTCGACGACGCCGACCTGGACCTGGCCGTCTCGGCCGGCGCCTGGGGCTCGTTCCTGCACCAGGGTCAGATCTGCATGACCACCGGCCGGCACCTGGTGCACGAGTCGCTGGCCGAGGAGTACATCGGCCGGCTGGCCGAGAAGGCGGAACACCTGCCGGTCGGCAACCCGGCCCGGGAACACGTGGCGCTCGGCCCGATCATCGACGAACGCCAGCGGGACAAGATCCACTCTCTGGTCACCAGCAGCGTCGACGCCGGAGCGACGCTGGTCGCCGGTGGGACGTACGAGAATCTGTTCTACCGGCCGACGGTGCTCTCCGGGATCACCCCGGCCACCCCGGCGTACGCGCACGAGGTCTTCGGCCCCGTCGCGCCGGTGCTCAGCTTCGGTGACCTCGACGAGGCGGCGAAGCTGGCCGCCGACAGCGAGTACGGGCTGTCGCTGGGCATCCTGAGCCGCGACGTGATGAAGGCGATGGCGTTCGCCGAACGGGTGCCGAGCGGCATCGTGCACATCAACGACCAGACGGTCAGCGACGAGGCCGTCGCCCCGTTCGGCGGGGTCGCCGGCTCCGGCAACGGGCCCCGGCTCGGTGGTCCGGCGGCCAACCTCGCCGCGTTCACCGAGACCCAGTGGGTCACCGTGCAGGGCGACATCACGAGGTACCCGTTCTGAACCGCGAACCCCGGCTTCCCGGTGCGCCGCCGGCCGACCGTACCCCCGTGGGCGACCCGGCCGACGTCGCACCGGGCGGCACGGCGGGCGTCGCACCGGGCGGCACGGCGGGCGTCGCACCGGGCGGCTCGGCCGACGGGCCCAGCGGCCGACCCGGGTCCATCCGGCACGGTTGGCTGACCCTGCTCGGCATCGTCCTGCTGGCGCTGAACCTGCGCGCGGCGATCGCCGCGGTGCCGCCACTGCTACCCGATCTCCAGGTCGACCTCGGTCTCGGTCGTGGCGCGGCCGGCCTGCTCACCACCCTGCCGGTGCTCTGCTTCGGCCTGCTCTCCCCGCTGGCCGCGCTGCTCGGCCGCCGGATCGGCATCGAACTGGCGCTGCTCGGCGCGATGCTCGGAATCGTCGTGGGAAGTCTGACCCGGACCCTGCCGCACGCCGGATGGCTGTTCGTCGGGACCGCGATCATCGGTGCCGGGATCACCGTCGGCAACGTGCTCGTGCCCAGCGCGGTCAAGCAGCACTTCGCCGGACGGCCGGGGCTGGCCACCGGGCTCAGCACCGCGTCGCTGACCACCGGGGCGACGCTGGCCGCGGCGGTCAGCGCGCCCCTGGCGTACGGCGTGGGGCTGGGCTGGCGGGGGTCGCTGCTCGCGCTGGGTGGCCTCGCCACGATCGCGGTGCTCGGCTGGCTGCCCCAACTGCGCCGCCGGCATCAGACGGTGACCTCGACCGCGAGCGGCGACGGTCGCGGCAGCATCCTGCGCTCCCCCGTGACCTGGCAGTTGGCCCTCTTCATGGGCACCCAGTCGATGCTCTACTACGCGATGCTGACCTGGTTGCCCAGCCTGCTGCGGGACCAGGGCGTCGACCCGACCCGCGCGGGTGCGGCACTGGCCCTGTTCAACCTGCTCGGCATCGGGACCGCGCTGCTGGTGCCGACGCTCGCGGTCCGGCGACGGGACCAGCGCGGGCTGGCGCTGGTGGTCTGCGCGGGCTGGGCGGTCGGGCTGATCGGGCTGCTCACCGTCCCGTCGCTCTACCCGCTCTGGACCTCGGTCGCCGGGCTCGCCCAGGGTGCCGCGATCAGCCTGACCCTGACCCTGCTCGTGCTGCGGGCCCGGACGCCCGGGTCGGCACGCGAGCTGTCCGGCGCCGTACAGTCGGTCGGCTACCTGCTGGGCGCCACCGGTCCGGTGCTGGTCGGCTGGTTGCGGGACCTGTCCACCGGCTGGGGCGTACCGCTCGCCGCGCTGACGGTCGTGACGGTGGGGATGGCAGTGAGCGCGCTCGGCGCGGGCCGCAACCGCCAGGTGTGACGGGCCCGGATCGCGGCGATGATTCGTGGAGTCGGAACCTCAGGGAGTGGAACGATGCGTACCCAGGTCGGGATCGTCGGGGCAGGGCCGGCCGGCCTGCTGCTGTCGCACCTGCTGCACCGCAGCGGTATCGACTCGGTGGTGCTGGAACGTCGCAGCCGGGACTACGTGGAGCACCGGGTCCGGGCCGGCGTACTGGAACAGGGCTCCGTCGACCTGCTCCGGCGTACCGGTCTCGGGGATCGGCTGGACCGCGAGGGACTGCGGCACGAAGGCATCGAGTTGCGCTTCGGCGGTACGGCGCACCGGATCGCGATGACCGAGCTGACCGGCCGGGCGATCACCGTCTACGGGCAGCAGGAGGTGGTGAAGGACCTGATCGCCGCCCGTACGGCCGTCGGTGGACAGCTCCGGTTCGAGGTCGAGGACGTACGCCTTTCCGGGCTCGACTCCACCTCGCCGGTGATCCGGTACCGGCACCAGGGGCGCGAGGAGGAGCTGCACTGCGATTTCGTCGCCGGCTGCGACGGCTCGCACGGGGTGAGCCGGGACGCGGTGCCGGCCGGCGTCCTGACCGAGTACGAGCGGCAGTACCCGTTCGCCTGGCTGGGCGTACTCGCTGCCGCCGCACCGGCGGCCGAGGAACTCATCTACGCGCACCACGAGCGGGGCTTCGCCCTGCACAGCATGCGCTCGCCGGAGATATCCCGGCTCTACCTACAGGTCGAGCCGGACACCGACATCGCCGACTGGCCGGACGACCGGATCTGGTCCGAGCTGCGGACCCGGCTGGAGACGGTGCCGGGCTGGTCGCTGAACACCGGCCCGATCCTGGAGAAGAGCGTCACCGGGATGCGGAGCCTCGTGGTGGAGCCGATGCGGTGGGAACGGCTGTTCCTGGCCGGCGACGCGGTGCACATCGTGCCGCCGACGGGCGCGAAGGGGATGAACCTGGCAATGGCCGACGTCGCGCTGCTCGGCGACGCGTTCGCCGCCTGGTACCACGAGGGCCGTGACGATCTGCTGACCGGTTACTCCGACACCGCGCTGCGCCGGGTCTGGCGGGCCCAGCACTTCTCCTGGTGGATGACCTCGCTGCTACACCGGTTGGAGACCCAGGACCCGTACGAGGCGAAGCTACAGGTCTCCACCCTGCACTACCTCACCTCGTCCCGGGCGTACGCCACCAGCCTGGCGGAGAACTACGTCGGGCTCGCCGAGGTGTGAGCCCTCCGGCACACACCGGGTCCCGTCCGTTTGCGCCGATCGGCGGACGGGACCCGGTGCGGACCGGTGGGCAGAGCGGCTACCTCGCGGGCGCGGCCACCCGGCCGGTGTTCTCGGCTACGTCACGGCCCCGGCGGCGGCTGAGCGTGCCGTCCAGCGACCAGCGTCCGGCGCCGAGCGCGGCGACCAGCAGGAAGGACCAGCAGAACAGCGCGGCCGTCTCGCCGCCGTTGTTCAGTGGCAGCAGCCCGTCCGGCTGGTGCACCACGAAGTAGGCGTACGCCATCGAGCCGGAACAGATCACGGCCGCGATCCGGGTGCTCAGGCCGACCAGCACGAGCAGCCCGCCCACGAACTGGATGACGGCGGCGTACCACCCGGGCCAGGTACCGAGCGGGATCGCCTCACCGCTGCCGCGATTGCCGCCGAAGAGTCCGAACAGGGATGCGGCGCCGTGCAGCGCGAACAGCAGCCCGAGTACCACTCGGAACAGCGTCGTGATCAGATCGGTGAGTTTGGCATTGGTCATGGGACACTCCTTGCGACTGGCAGGGGTAGCTATCGGGTCCCACGGCAACGCCACGTTATCCAGTGACATTGATGGATGTCAATAGACTCCCATTCCTGCCAGAGCAGGCGCCTCCCTACCGACCGAATCGACTAGTCCCCGGCCACGTGGATCGCCACCTCGAATCGCCGGGTGGCGGGCCCATCCGTCTCCCAGCCTCGCCGCAGGCCGAGCCGTACGCTGGTACGCCCCGGCCCGACGACGGTGAACCGCAACTGCCTGATCCCGCCGCCGCCCAGCCCCGCCTGGTCGGGCCGGAAGCTGTCCCCGGCCGGCGCGAGCACGCTGGCATCGACCGTATCGAGCTGCCAGCGGAAACCCGAACTCGGTGTTTCGGGCAGTTGGACGACCACGACGTCACCGGGCGACGGGCTGTACGACCGTCCGCCGTCGGACTCGGTCAGCTCAAGGTTCGCCATACCGGATCCCGCCTCGCGGCCCTCCGACCGGAGCCGACCGATCCGGTCAGTGCGGCAGCTCGACCGCGCAGCACGCCTCCCCCTGATCCTGAAGCAGGCCGTCGAAGTCGCCGCGCTTCATCTTGAACCGACCGCTCTGGCCCCAGCCCGAACCCCAGGAATTCTGGAAGAGATAGGCGTCCTCGTCCGCAATCCGATCAAGCATCAGATAACAGTGCCCGCCGGCACCGGCACCGGTCGGCCTGACGAATCCATTGGCGTCCGGCTCGAACATGTCATTCGTCCACTGGGTGCCCACCACGATCGACCCCTGACTGTCGATCCATTCGTCGATCTCGGCGAGCGTGTGCGCGAACGCGAAGGCGGCGAGCCGGCCCCGCTCCCGCACCGCCAACGCTCCGGACCGTACGAACGAGCCGTTCTCCGCGCCCGGCTCGCCGTCGATCACCTTGCACTCGTAGTAGAGCGCGTGTGCGTCGGCGTTCTGGTAGGTGCCGGCGACCGGCATGGCGTCCACCCAGCCCGCCCAGCCGAACCCCACGCAGTGCCCGGTCTGCCCCTGGTCGAGCTGGGTGGTCAGTTCCCAGGCGGGTGCCGTGTCGCGCGTGGCGACGGGCTCGCGCTGGGTCCGGAGCCACCGCCAGAAGACCAGGTACGACCGCCAGTCCGAGAAGTACGACGTGTCCGTCAACACCTGCTCGATGGTCATCTGACGGATCGACTCGGGTGGCTCCGCAATCTCCAGCAGACGTGGAATGTCCCAGTCCCGCGCATCCGGCTGGTACAGCCGGCCGAGCAACTGTGGACCGGGTGTGTCATTCGCGCTCGTCTCCGGTGGATCTACCGCGAAACGCCTGTCCTGCTCCATGAACTCGCCTTCGACCGGGCCCTGGCGGGCGGGGTGGGAGGCGGCCGTTGCGGGTCAAACCCGGGCGAAGCCCGGAGCGGCCCGTTCCGCACCGCTCGCGCAGGTCGGAAACGGGCCGTTCCGCGTCGAGGCCGCCGCGTCACCCATTGTGCGCCCCCGGTGCAATTCTCCGGGTCCGATCCGTCGACCGAACCGAGACGTATTCACGACAGGACGCGGGACGGCCCCGGGGATCAGTCGACCGGCAGGTCGGCGCAGCCCGCCTCGTCCGGCAGCAGCGGACGCAGGCTGACCAGCCACCGCTTGCCGCCGGAGGTCCACGGGGTACGGGCGTTCGCCTTGGCCGCCGCACCGCCCAGCGCCGCCGCATCGAGCAGCGCCGTCGCCTCGGCACCGCGTACGTCGACACAGCCCTGGTCGAGGCCGGGTGCCGCCGGCGACCCCGGCAGGGCCGGGCCGGGCCAGGCGACCTCGGGCGGAGCGGCGATCCCGTTGTCGTCGGCCTGCCACGGACTCGCCACTGCGGCCACCGCCTCGGCCTGGTACGGCTTCGCCGCCTCGACCGTGTCCGGCCCCAATGTCCCGGCCAGGTCGGTGAGTACGGTGATCAGCTTCTGCAGTTCCGTCCGCGCCGTACGCTGCGCCTCGGTCAGGCCGCCCGCGCCCTGGGTGCCCTCGGACAGCGCGTACACCTCCAGCTCCTCCGTGCCGGTCGCGGACGACACGGTGAACCGGGTCGACGGCATGTCCGTGACGGACGGCCGGCCGAAATCGGCGGCGGCGGCGGAGCCGACACCGGCGGCCTGGGCCTGCTCGATCAGCTTGTCGACCTCGTCGAGCGGAATGCGCTGCTGCTGGAGGTTCGGCAGTGCCGGGCCGGGATAGATGGCAAGATGCGGGCCCTCCGTGATGACCCGCCCGTCGGCGTAGACCGTCACGATCGGCACCCGGGTCAGCCGGGCGGCCGGCGCCACGAACCCGCCGACGTGCTCCACCCGGAGCACCACACCGTTCGGGTCGGCCGGGCCGGGATCGCCGCCCGAGCCGCCCGGTCCGTCGTCGCCCGCCCCACTGCCCTCCCGGGCACAGGCCGCAGCCAGCAGAAGCACCACGCCGAGACAGGTTATCCGGACACCTCGCCACGTTCTCATGCCAATCAGACGGGCCGAAGCCCCGGTCGGTTCCGGGTCACCGACCACAACCCGAGCGGACGCACAGGCCCGGACCGCGCACCAGCCAGTCATCGCAGGTAGGACGCGGCCCGGTCCCGCCAGCCGCTACGGGTCAGCGCACACCCCACCTCACGAATCAACAGCTCGAAGGTGACGGCTACTCATTCGAGAGGCGACAAAGTACCAATAGTTCCGTTCGGTGCGATCGAGGCGGGAATACAACCCTCTCTCGGCTCGCCTGTCGGCCGCCGTAATGAACTATCTCGGACAATCAGTGGCCACTTCCCGGCTGATTGGGCTCCATAATGGAGGATTACGGACAGGCGATTAGGCAAATTCAGGGCCGCTCGTGTTTTCCTTCCACTATTCGCTGATTTCCGCTGGTCAACGACCATATGGCCCGGCGGAGTTGATCCGACAACGGCTGCCCGATACGCTGCCGCCGGCTCAGCCAATTCCAAAGTGGAGAGTATTCATGTCCGTGGACGATGTGCGCCGATTGGCCCAACTTCCGGTGACCCGCAAGCAATTGTTCTCGCTGGCGGCCATGGCCGGACTCGGCGGAGTGGCGCTGCAATCGGCGGCACCGGCGAGCGCCGCCGCCGACCGCTCTATCGTGATACGCGGCGGTTACTTGATCACAATGGACTCTTCGTTGGGAAACATCACCCGTGGCGACGTCCTCTTCATCGGCAGCACCATCACCGGGGTCGGGCCCAACCTGTCTGTCCCGGTCGGGACCGAGGTCATCGATGCCAGCGGGATGATCGTCATGCCCGGTCTGATCGACAACCACCGGCATCTGTGGGAGAGCCTCGTTCGCGGCCGATCGGTAAACAGCACTTTCGGGCAGTATTTCGCCGACGTGCCCCTCGGCGTCTCGACCCGGCTCACCCCCGACGACGTGTACTACGGCACTCTGCTGGGTGCGTACGAGGCCATCGACAGCGGCATCACGACCGTCCTCGACTGGGCGCACGGCACAAACACCAGAGCGCATGCGCTGGCCGGTATCCGCGCACTGAGCGACTCCGGTATCCGCGCCGTCTACGCGTACGGCCCGCCCGCCTCCGCCACCGCGCCGGACAGCCCACCCAGCAACGACGACATCCTTGCCGCAAAGGCGCTGACCGACAACGAGCCAATGATCGGGCTGGCGATCGGCACCCGTAACCCGGAGACCGCCACCGCCCAGGTCTGGCAGCGGATCCAGCAGGACATCCGCCTTGCCCAACAGTTGGGGGTGCCGGTGACCCTGCACGCCGGTCTGCAACCGGTGTCGACCTACGCGCCCCGCATGCTCGACAGCGTCGGCCTGCTCAACGGAAACGTCACATTCGTCCACGGCAACCTGTTCACCTCGGCCGACCTTCAGCTCATCAGGTCCCGGGGAGCGCAACTGACCGCCTCACCGCTCGTCGAGATGCAGATGGTCGGCCCGGACATCCTGCCGGCCAGCGTCGCGGCCGGTATTCGCCCGGCGGTCTCGGCAGACATCGTTGCGGCGAACACCGGCGACCTCTTCGACAACCTCCGTGCCTCCGTCGCCAGCCACCGGATGTTGGCCCAGCAGGCCGCGTTGAAGGCCGGCACGCCGCTCTCCACCCTGCCCCCACCCGGGCTACGCGACGTGCTGTCCTACGTCACCACCAACCCCGCCGCCGCGCTGGGGATTACCTGGCAGATCGGCAGCCTCTCGCCGGGCAAGCAAGCCGACCTCATCGTCATCGACTCGACCGACCTCAACCTGTTCCTCACCGACCCGCGTGACGCCGTGGTTCACGCGGCCCACCCGGGCAACATCGCCTGGGTGTTCGTGGCTGGCGAGGCCCGCAAACGGGCCGGAGAGCTGGTCGCGGACCTGACCGCCCTTCGCGCCAATGCCAAGGCCGCGCGGGACCGGCTCGGCTGATCTGGCAGCTACCTCGTGCGGTGACCGGACTCGGCGTCTACGCCAGGGCCGCGCTGTTGCTCATGACCCCGTGGCTTCCGCTGGCTGTCCACCCCCGGGGCACTCCTCGGGCGGGGCGTAGGCACGAATGGTGCCGTTGTGCCGCGCAGCTCTTCCGTCAGCGGTGAGGGCTACGAGGCGTTTACAGACGGGGCACCGGCCCCGCTGGTGCTGCGAGCGCTGACTCACCTTGCCTCCCCGGGTAGGTCGTTGCACGTCTTCAGTTTCATCCGCCGAGCCATGCCGCCCATCGTTGCCGATCGAGGCTCGGAAGCGGGCTGACCACGATGGTGCGAGGTTCGGCTGGACGGACAACAGGGCGGAGGGCTCGCACGGCGGACAGGGTGAAGCGCCCTCCGCTCGTCTGGCAGACGGGCGAAGAGGAGACTCCCGCTCCTCACCCGGCAAACCTATGCGGTCACAGCACTAGTGCTGGCTGGCAACGAGGCCGACGAAGGCTCGCCACGCCTCCGGCCCGAAGCTGAGCACCGGGCCGGTCGGGTCCTTGCTGTCGCGTACGGCAACCACGCCGGGCAGGTTGTCGGCCACCTCGACGCACTCTCCACCGTTGGTGCCGCTGCGGGTCGACTTCCGCCACCGGGCGTTACTGAGGTGCATGCTGGCTCTCCACTTCCTTCAGCAGGGTGAGCGACAGGTTTCGCTGGGGCGGACGTCCCCTCAAGACTGCAGCGTGAGCACACTTCCGGGCAAGCGCGCGGCTCCTCGTGAGAGGTTTGACGGCATGGACGAAGCGTCGGATGATCAGGCTTCCCGGAGGTTTCTGGCAGCGATCCAGGTGGGTGACCTCTGCAGTGGGACCGCAACAGGGATCACGCAATCTCACGGAGTGGCGGTGACCCTGGACGGATTCCCCACGCGCCCCCTGGAGACCGTCGGACCGCTGGAACTGTCCTGGCGTCAGGATCGTGCTGCGGCGGTGCAGGTCGGCCAGCGGATCACCGCCGAGGTGATCGCCGTTGACCTGGACGAGGGCCGGACCCGACTGTCGATGGCCGCCACCGAGAATCCCGAACTCTGGGCGTTCCTGAAATCACTTCACCGCGGAGAGATCCTCCCCGGAACGGTCGCGGCGATCGAACGCTTCGGCGTGTTCGTGGCGTTGGACGACGGCCCCGATCACCCGGTCTTCCCCGGCGTCGGGTTCATCACGACCCCCGAACTGTCGTGGCGGCGCTTCGAAGCAGTTTCGGACGTCGTTCAGGTCGGACAGCGCGTCTCATGTGAGTTTCTCCAGTTCGACACATCGAACGGAGAGGCCAGGCTGTCCCTGCGGGCGACACAGCCAGACCCCTTCCAGACGTTCGCCGACGGCATTGCGGTTGGCCAGACACTGCGTGGACAGGTCACCAAGCTGATCCCGTTCGGCGTCCTCGTCGAGGTCGCCGACGGGATCGAAGGGCTGGTCCATCTTCGAGAACTCACACCGACGCCCGTGGAAACCCCGGAGGACGTCGTCCAGGTCGGTAACGACGTCATAGTCGTCGTCACCGAAGTCGACCGGGAGCGACGAAGGCTGACCCTCTCCCGACGACAGGTCCCACCCGACCTCGGCTAACTCCCACGCGTTGCCTTCACACGGTTTCCCTGCCGAGCAATCCGTGCCCATTGGCCTGGGCAGGCGAAGCGGGGACCCCGCTCCTCAGCCCATCGCCTGGCCGATGGACAACACTCAGCCTGCCATGATCCTTGGCGAACTATGGATCCCTACGCGCCCTGGCTCGCCAAGAATCTTGGTCCGCTAAGGAACCCCGTTAACCGATTAGATCGTGACGAAGTACTACTAGTGCTGGCTGGCAGCGAGGCCGACGAAGGCTCGCCACGCCTCCGGCCCGAAGCTCAGCACCGGGCCGGTCGGGTTCTTGCTGTCGCGTACGGCAACCACGCCGGGCAGGTTGTCGGCCACCTCGACACAGTCGCCGCCGGCCGTGCCGCTGCGGGACGACTTCCGCCACCGGGCGTTACTGAGGCGCATGCTGGCTCTCCACTTCCTTCAGCAGGGCGAGCGACAGGTTCTGCGGCAAGGCTACGCCGCGCACACCCTCCCACCGCCCGAGCAGCGTGGCGATCCCATCCTCATCACCGACGGCAATATCGGCAAGTTGGTTCTCCAGGTTCCCTACCCAGTTGCCGTCGGCGGACCTGGCCAGGGCGAGTTGCCCGGAAAGACCGACGTACAGGCACGGTCGCGCGGGCGGGCTGACGCCCGCGCAGGAGCACCGAACTCGGCCCCGTACCCGGATGTGACCGGTGATCGGCCCGCAGGAACGCTGGCGTAGGCACCTCCCGACCTACCCGTCGTATCGCTGCCGGGGCTGCGCCGACCCCTGGCCCTGCCATTCCGCCCGGCTGGCGCTGGTTACCGCGTACCGCAATGACCGGACGGGGTTGATGGTGTACCTCGGCGCGCACCTCGCCCGTGCGCTGCAAGCGCTGCCCGACACGCATCCGGCACTACTCGCTGCGCAGATCCTCTACTGGGTGCCGCGCCGCCGCTGACCGCCGCGTCACCCGACCGGGCCGCACTCCTCCACGGGATCGG
>NZ_JBHSPR010000007.1:125128-249276 GCF_042658085.1 Plantactinospora solaniradicis
TCGGTGGGCCCTGCGGCCTGCCGCCGGGGAGGGAGACGGCCGCCGATCGGCCCCGACCCGCCGCCCGCTGGCCCGGGATGTTCAGTTCACGGCGCCCCGGCCGGGCCGGCGGCCCCGGGTCGAGACGAACTGGTACGACAGCGAGGCGAAGGCCGGATCGTTGGCCAACTCGCGGAAGCCCTCCAACTGGTTCGGGGAGAGCCCGGTGGCGAGCAGTCGGGGTTCGAGCTGACGGGAGTTCGTCTCGTGCAGCGACGCCCCCGCCGAGCCGCCGGCCCAGCTCTGCGAGTGGGTGATGGTGTCCACATCGGTCAGTCCGGCCAGCACCATCTCGGTGTGTACGTCCTGCGCCCACGCCAGGTCGGCACCACGGTCCTGGAGGATGCCCAGCGTCGCCTCCATCACCTGCTGGAAGAGCTTCGCCGCGTCGTCGGTCGGCGCGGCCAGGACCCGCAGTCCGGCCGTACAGTCGAACTCCTCGACGACCAGCCAGCCGCCGGGCGCCAGCGCGCCGATCAGCTCGGCCAGTACCCGCCGACGCTCGGGCAGGTGCAGCAGGACCAGCCGGGCGTGGATCACGTCGAACGGGCCGCCCTCCGGCGCTCCGGTCCGGACGTCGTGCTGGCGTACCTCGAGGTTGCCGGCCGGGGTCAGGCGCGACGGTTCGATGTCGGTGGCGATGACCCTGCCGCCGGGACCGACCACCCGGGACATCAGCCGGGCGACCGAGCCGCCGCCGGCACCCAGCTCCCAGCAGGTTGCGCCGGGTCCCAGGATCGGCGCCAGCCGGTCCGCCGTTATCGGATCGAGGAACGCCTCCAGTGCGCGCATCTGCGCCTCGGCTTCCGGCGAACGGTTGTCGAACGCGTAGCCGGACTTGACAGGGGTGGTAGTCACGTTCGGTTACCTCCTTGACGGTGATCAGTGACGACGATCCGGCCACGCGTCATCGCGCGTCGGCACCGGGGAACGCGGGGGGCCACTGGTGCGACGCGGGGTCAGACTGCGACGAGAGACGTCAGGGTGCGGATGAGGAAGGGGATGCGGATGAGGGTGTTGAGGAGGGCGCGTCTTCTTCCGAAGGGTCGGGGAAAAGGGCGGGCCGCTTCGTACCTCCCGTTGGTACGGAGCGGGCGGAGCCGGACCCGATCGGGGTCGACTCCTGGCCGGACGGAACCGATCCGGTCCGGTCCGGGATGGCCGTGCCCGCCACACTGAGTACCGCCTCCACCGGGGCGGGGTTGGCGCGCACGGCGGCCGTCGAGTCAGCGAAGACCAGTCGGCCGTAGTCCAGCACGGCGATCCGGTCGGCGACCTCGACCGCGTGCTGTAGTTGTTGTTCGACGAGCAGGACACTCAGTCCTGCCGTGGCCAGTCCGGTGATGACCTCCCGGACCCGGGCCGCCAGCTCCGGGGCGAGCCCCTCGCCCGGTTCGTCGAGGAGCAGCACCCGGGGTTGGGTCAGCAACGCCCGGGCGATCGCCAACATCTGCTGCTCGCCGCCGGAGAGCTGGTTGCCACGGTGGCGCAGCCGCTCGGCCAGTCGGGGCAGCAGTTCCAGCACCCCGGGCACCGTCCAGTTCGGACCGGACCGGGTGGCGTCGGGCCGCCGGACCGACGCGGCGAGGCTCAGGTGCTCGGCCACCGTCAGCCGGGGAAACACCCGGCGTCCCTGCGGCACCAGGCCCACACCGGCCCGGGCCACCCGGTGCGCCGGCCTACCGGCCAGGTCCCGCCCGTCGACCGAGACCACGCCCCGGTACGGGCGCAGCAGCCCCGCGATGGCGTGCACCAGGGTGCTCTTGCCGGCGCCGTTCCGGCCGACCAGCGCCTGTACCCGACCTGCCGCCACCTCGAGGTCGACGTCGTGCAGTACGGTGCCGCCGTCGTACCCGGCGAAGAGGCCGCTCACCCGCAACATCACCGCACCGCCTCGGCGTACGCCCGCCGGACGGCCGGCGCGTTGCGGATCTCGTCCGGTACGCCGCTGGCGACCAGGCGACCGTCGTGCAGCACGGTGACGGTGTCGGCCAGCGCGTACACCAGATCCAGCCGGTGCTCGACCAGCAGCACCGACATCTCGCGCGGCAGCGCCGCCAGCAGCTCGACCAGCCGGTGCACCTCCACCCCGGAGAGTCCGGCGGCCGGCTCGTCGAGCAGCAGCAGCCGGGGACGACCGGCCAGGGCCATCGCGATCTCCAGTTGCCGGCGTTCGCCGTGCGAGAGGTGCGCGGCCGTCGTCGGTGCCGAGCCGGCGAGTCCGACCCGGTCGAGCAGCTCCGTCGCGGGCTCACGCAGCCGCCGCCGGAACCGTCCCCGGGTGCCCATGCCACGGAATCCGCCGGCCTGCCGCCAGCCGGCCACCACGACGTTCTCCAGCACGGTCAGGGACGGCCAGACCGCCGGTCGCTGGTGGATCCGACCGATGCCGCTCCGGGCCCGGCGGGCCGGGCCGAGCCGGGTGACGTCCCGGCCCGCGAAGACGATCCGTCCCTCGTCCACCCGGCTCGCCCCACCGATCAGGTCGAGCAGGGTGGTCTTGCCGGCACCGTTGGGCCCGATCAGGGCGTGCCGCTCCCCGTCGCCGACCCGGAGGTCCACCCGGTTCACCGCGACCAGCGAACCGTAGCGCCGGGTCACCGCCTCGGCGGTCAGCAGGGCGGTCACGCGTCGGCCTCCGATCCGCGTGCCGGCGGGGTGGTGGCGCCAACCCCCGCCGGAGACGGCCGGTCCGGGTGGCCGTACCCGTCCCGGTCCCCGTCCCGGATCGCGTGTCCGGCCCGGACCGCGCCTCCGTTCCGCATTCCCGAGCGGGACCGGAGCAGGCTGGCCACGTCGGTGGCGAAGCCGGCCACACCACGGGGGAACAGATAGGCGGTCAGTACGAACAGCCCGCCGAGCAGCAGCGGCGCGTGGCCGGGCAGCAGCCCGGAGAGCCAGTCCCGGACCGCGATGACCAGTGCGGTACCGGCTATCGCGCCGCCGATCGACGTCGCGCCGCCGATCACCACGCCGAGGAGCAGCAGGGCGGAGACGTCGAAGCCGAAGTCGGCCGGCGAGACGTACTGCTGGGCGGTGACCAGCAACGAGCCGGCGACCCCCGCCACCGCCCCGGCGGCGGTGAAGGCCACCGCCAGGTAACCGGTGACCCGGTGCCCGGAGGCGCGCATCCGCCCCTCGTCGTCCCGACTGGCCCGCAGCAGCAGGCCCGCGGGCGTACGTAACACCATCACCATGGCCGCTATCACCACCCCGACCACGACCAGCGTGTACAGATAGCGTGCCCGGTCGCCGTCGAGTGCGGCCATGCCCCAGACGGGCTGGATCGGCGGAATCCCGGCGAGGCCGTCGGTCCCTCCGGTGACGGAACTCCACCGACTGGCGGCGGTCACCGTCAGTTCGCCGATGGCCAGGGTAATCATCAGGACGACGACGCCTCGGGCGTACACCACCAGCGGCACCGTGAGGAGCGCGAACAGCCCGCCGGCCAGCGCCCCGGTCAACACCTGCACCACCCCGACCGACGAGACGTGCATGGCGACGAGGGCACTGGCGTAGGCGCCGGCCGCGAACGGGCCGGTCTGACCGAGCGTGGGCAGCCCGGCGAGCCCGGTCAGCAGCGCCACGCTCACCCCCACCAACGCGAGCACCAGGGTGCGGGCGAAGACCGAGGTGGTGTAGGTGTCCACCAGCCAGGGCACCGCTATCGCGTAGCCGAGCAACCCGGCGCCGCCGGCCCGGATCAGCCAGCGCCGGCTGGCCGGGGTCACGCCGTGACTCCGACCCGGGGCCGTCACGCCGTGACTCCGAGCCGGGGCCGTCACGCCGTGCCTCCGAGCCGGGGCCGGAGCCATCGGCCGGACAGGCCCCGGGCCCGGACCGCGAGCACCACGGCCATGGCCGCGAACAGCAGGAACGGCGCGGCCGTCGGAGCGAGCGCGACGCCGAGGCTCTGGATCTCGCCGACCGCGAGGGCGGCCAGCAGGGTCCCCCGGACCGAGCCGAGACCGCCGAGCACCACCACCACGAGGGAGAGCAGCAGGACGTTGTCGGCGGTGGTGGGCGCGGGTCCGATGATCGGCGCGCCGAGTACCCCGGCCGCGCCGGCCAGCGCGCCGGCCGCGGTGAGCACGCCGAGCCGGATCCGGGCCGGATTCACCCCGAGGCAGGCCACCATGTCGGCGTCGTCGACGGCGGCCCGGACCAGCATGCCGGCCCGGGTCCGGGACACCGCCAGGTAGAGCAGCAGCGCGAGCAGGGCCGCCACGCCGATGAACACCAGCCGGTACGCGGCGTACCGGTGCCCGGCCAGTACCACCGACCCGTCCAGCGCGGCGGGAATCCGCACCGGAAGGCTGTCCGGGCCGAACGCGGTGACCAGCAGGCTGCCGCCGGCCAGCGCGACCCCGAAGGTCAGCAGCGCCTGGGTGAGGTGGTCGCGCCGGGCGACCGGTGCGAGCAGGCCGGCGAGCAGCCCTCCCGCACCGGCCGACGCGACCACTCCGACGCCGAGCGCGACCAGCAGCATCGCCCAGCCACCGTCCAGCAACGCCGCCGCCGTGTACGCGCCGATCGCGTACAACGTGCCGTGCGCCAGGTTGAGGATGTTCGCCACGCCGAAGCAGAACACCAACCCGGACGCCGCCACGAAGAGCAGCAGCCCGTAGGCGACTCCGTCCAGAGCCGGGATCAGGTACGGGTCGACCGGACCGAGCACCGGCGCCGCATTGACCATCATCCGCCCACGGTCGCCAGGTCACCGACAACGGTGTTGGAGAGCGCCCGACCGTCCTGCCGGACCTGTCGCAGGTACCACTTCTGCACCGGCGAGTGCGTCTCCTTGGAGAACTGCCAAGTGCCGCGCGGGCTGTTGATCTGCCCGAGTTCGGAGATCGCCTTGTTGATCTGCTCCGACGTCGGGTTCTCGCCGGCCGCGCCGATCGCCTTGTCCAGCACCGCCGCCGCGTCGTACGAGGCCATCGCGTAGGTGGTCGGTGAACCGTCGTGGTCTTCCTTCCAGGCCGCCACGAACGACCGGTTCTCCGCGTTGTCGAGGTCGGGCGAGTAGTTGAGTACGGAGTAGATGTTCCGGGCCGCCTCGCCCTGGGCGTTCAGCACCCCGCCCTCGGTCAGGAACCCGGCCGCGTACAACGGCAGGTCCTTGATCTCGGACTGGGCGTACTGCTTGACGAAGTCGACCGCCGCGGTGCCGGCGTAGAACGTGTAGACGGCCTCGGCCCCGGACGCCTTGATCTGCGCGAAGTACGGCAGGAAGTTGGTGGTCTGCGGGAACGGGGTCCAGAGGGTCTTGCCGTCCTCGTTGGCGAGCTTGCCGCCGATCTCCTTGAAGGTGTCGGTGAACCCGCGCAGCTGGTCGTAGCCGCCCTGGTAGTTCGGGCCGATGGTGAAGACCTCGCCCTTGACGTTGTCCCGGACGTACTCGGCGATCGCCGCGCCGGTCTCGTCGGAGAGGTAGGAGGTGGTCCAGATCCGGGACACGTCCTTGAGTTCGGGGCGACCGTTCGAGCCGACGAACGGGATCTTCGCCTCGGCGAGCACCGGCGCGACCGCCGCCACCGAACCGCCGCCGACGATGCCGGTCAGGGCGTGCACCCGGTCCTGCTTGAGCAGCTTGGTCGCGGCGGGTACGGCGGTGGGGGCGCCGTTGCCCTCGTCGGCGACGATCAAGTCGATCTTGTGGCCGCCGAGTTTGTTGTCGTGGGTCTTCAGGTACAGCTCGAAGCCGTCGCGGATCTCCGTGCCGACGGCCTCGTAGGTGCCGGACAGTGAGGCGAGCAGACCGATCTTTATCGTGTCCGGTGTGCCGCCCGTGTCACTGCCGCTGTTGCAGCCGCTGCTGGCCACGGTCAACCCGAGGGCGAGCAGCGCGGCGGTCAGGACACGACGCCGGCTGATACCGGTGGGGAAAGGCATGACTTCTCCAGTAGAGGGGGTGAGGAAGGGGGTGTTGGGGAAGATCGGCCGGGTCCACGGCAATGGACCCGGTACCGAGGGTCAGCGCCGCTGCGCCACCACGGCCCGGGCCGCGGGGGTCAGTACGTCTCCAATCCGATTCGCCAGTTCCGTCATCTCGTAGGAGACTTTGCCGACGTCACAGGAGGGGGCCGCGAGAACCAGCAGCGAGGCTCCGTCGTTGAACGCCATCGAGAACATGAAGCCGCCCTCGAGCTGGGTGACGTTGGAGATCACCGCACCCGCCTCGAAGAAGCCGGCCGCGCCGCGGAGCAGGCTGACCAGGCCGCTGCCGGTCGCCGCGAGCTGATCGGCCCGGTCCGGTGGCAGGTTCCGGGTGGACGCCACCATCAGGCCGTCGCTGGAGATCGCGATGGCGTGGCTGACCTCCGGGGCCCGCTCGACGAAGCTGTCCAGCATCCAGCCGAGATCTCGTTGGTTGGTCACGTAGCACTCCCTGTCGCGTCGCTTGTCGCCGAGGCGTTCACCAGCTTGGGACGGCGGGCGGCCACGCCACGGGCGTAGGCGGCCATCGCGTTGGCCACCTCGGCCGGGTCGCGGTGCTCCGAGACCGGCTGCTGCTCCCGCGGCGGCGCGACGCCGCCCGGCACGAGATGGCGCTGCGGTTGACGGATCGGGAGCCCCGACGGGGTGGTCCCGACGATGTCGGGGTTGACCAGTTCGGTGGCGGCCCGCCAGCCCTCGTCGGCCCGGGTCTGCCAACCCGCCGCGGCGTAGCCGCCGGCCCCGTTGGAGGCGCCCGTGCCGTTGGGAACACCGCCACCGGGCTCCGGCGCGGCGGCCGGGGCCGGGGTGGCCGGCCCGGCCGGGACGCCCGCTCCGACCGGGCTGCCGGCCCCGTTGGCCGGGCCCGTGGCGGCGGGGGCCCCCGGCCGGTCGGTACGGAACCAGTTGTTGACCTGCTCGAAGATGACAAGCTCCTGGGTCGGGTCGTCCCCCCTGCCCGGATGTGGGGGGGTCGGCCGGAAGACCGATCCGACCGGCAGGGCCCGGTCGGTCGCCGGTCTCCGCGCCGGGCCGTTCGCGGCGGCCGGAGCGGGTGGGGCGAGCGTGGCGGTGCCCCGGGTCCGGCTCTCCGGAACGGTGGCCAGGCGTCCGGGTGCCAGCAGTTGGTTCTCGGGTGGAATCGGCCGGATCAGCGACGCGGGCAGCGACACCTCGGCGATCGTGCCGAGTTTGGGGCCAGGACGGAGTTCGACGGCGACACCGAGGCGGCCGGCGAGCTGGCCGACCACGACCAGACCCATCGCCCGGACCGCCGCGACGTCGGTCGCCGGTGGTCTGGCCAGCACGTCGTTGAGTTGGGCCAGCCGCTGCAACGACAGTCCGACGCCTTCGTCGCTGACCTGGACGATCACCCGGTCACCCAGGCTGCGGGCGGTCACCCAGGCCTCGGTCTCCGGCGGCGAGTACGCGGTCGCGTTGTCCATCAGCTCGGCGAGCAGGTGCACCACCTCGTCCACCTTGTCGGCGGCCACCGCCACGTCCGGGTCCACGACCCCGATCCGGACCCGGGTGTAGTGCTCGATCTGGGACAGCGCCGCCTGTACGACCTTCTGCATCGGCACGTCCTCGTGCCGTACCCGCCCGACGCCCACACCGCCGAGCACGAGAAGGCTGGCGTTGATCCGTCCCATCCGGGTCGCCAGGCTGTCCAGGGTGTAGAGCTGTTGCAGGCGTTCCGGGTCGGTCTCGTCCCGCTCGACCCGGTCGACCTGGGCGAGCACGGCGTCCACCAGCCGCTGCTCCCGGCGGCTGAGATGGACGAAGATGTCGGCCGTGTTGGCCCGCATGACCGCCTGCTCGGCGGCGGTCCGTACGGCCGCCTGGTGCACGGCGCTGAACGCCTGGCCGACCTCGCCGATCTCGTCCCCGCTGGACGCCTCCAGCGTCGACGACGACTGCCGGGCGAGCGCCTCGGGTTGGATCCCGGCGCTGTCGATGTTGCGCAGGTCCGCGACCATCGCCGGCAGTTCGGTGAAGGCGACGACGTGTGCCGCGTCCCGCAGCCGCCGCAACCGGCGGGTGATCTGTCGGGCGACCGCCCAGGTCACCAGCACGGTCAAGCCGAGCGCCACCGCCATCGCCGCGCCCTCGGCGAACGCCCGCCAGCGCTGTTCGACCCGGGCCGCGTCGACGTCGTCCAGCACGGCCGAGTCGACCCGCTGCTGCACCTCGAAGAGGCGCGTGGCCCAGCCCTGGGTGGCGCCGATCCAGGCGTTGGTGGCGACGTCGAGCGGGGCACCGATCTCCGCGCGGGACACCTGGTCCTGTAGGCGTTGCAGGACCAGCGCCTCCCTGCCGCTGCCCGCCTGCTCCCACCACACCTTCCAGTCCGGCGGTGCGAGGCTGAGGAAGGAGAGGCTGGACTCGGTGAACCCGGTCCGGGCGGCGGTGATGTCCTGCTGCATCGCCGGGGTCAACTGCCCGGCGGCGATCGCCCGGAGCACCGCGACCTGCTGCTGGCCGAGCGCCTCCGCGGTCTTCGACAGCGCGGCGGCGGCCCGGATCCCGTCGGCCACCTCGGCCGAGACGACGCCCTGGGCGATGGATTCCCGGTATGCGAGCAGGTCCGCGATGATGATGCGGTAGCTGAAGGTGGTGGCGGAGACGGCGGCGTGGGCTGCGGTGCGTACCTGGGTACGCAGTGGCGGCAGCGCGGCGAGCGCCTTGTCGATCCGTCCGAGTACCACCGCCGGGCCGGACGACGCGTCGGGGGCGAGCGCCCGTTGCCGGTGGTAGCGCGCGACGATCTCGTCCGTGTCGCCGGACTGCCGGGCGTAGGTGTCCTGCTGCCGGGGGCTGGCCGAGGTCAGCAGGTCGGCGGCGGCGGCCCGTTCCCGTTGCAGTTGGTAGGCGAGCCGGCCCGCCTCCGCGCCCAGCTGGGCCAGCACGCCGAGATCGCTGGCCTGCCCGGCCTGCCGGGCGCTGTCCGCGAGCGCCAGCCCGGCGAAGCCGACGACCGCCACCAGTGGTGCGGCCACGATGATGCGCATCCGAGAGGCGATCTTCCAACCCCGTCGACGTACGGGCTGGGGCCGGGCCGCGTGGGATCTGGTGGTCGAGGCCAAGGCTGACTCCCACGGCTCGTCATCGAGGGGATCTGCATCTTGCAGTTAGCAAATCCCATTGCGCCGGACAGGGCCGACAGATAACAGGGTTAACCGTGGTACAAACAGCTCGTACCACTATCTGTACCCGCCGATGAACAGGCAGTTACATCCGCAGCGAGCGAGGCCCACCCGGCGCCCGGACCGTCGGTCGTACCGGCTTCCATCGACCGTCATGCCACCGTCGCGAACTCAGCGGCGACGACCCAGCGCACCGACCCGGCCACGTCGGTGGGACTCGGTGAAGGGCCGATGCGGCTCTCCGCCCGGTCGGCGCGACTCCGCCGACTGCGGCTGGGACTCGGTCGCCGGATCGCCCGCCGCCAGCGCCGGCTGGTGGTGGTCCGCCTCCGGATGCGGGTGCTGGTCGGCCGGGAAGTGGATCCGCAGCATGTGGTCGATCAGCTCCCGCAGCTCGTCGATCGCCTCCACCACGGACTGTGGATCGTGCAAGGGGTCGAGATCCCGCTCCGCCGCCGACCCCCCGACCTCGGTGGCGCGGGGGCCCCGGCGCCCGTCGGCGGCGATCTGCTCGCGCGCCACCCGGGGCCAGAGCGCGGTGAGCAGACCTCCGGTACCGAGTGCCTCGTCACAGCGGACGGCCAGTTCCTGACTGCCGTACCGGCGGCCCGCCTCCACGGCCGCCACCGTCTCCCGGCTGAACCGGACCCGGTCGGCGAGGGCGCGCTGGGTCAGTCCCTTGCGGGTACGCCAGCGGCGCAGTTCCCGTTGAAACTGTCGGGTGGCCATCGAGTCCGCAGTACCTGACGAGGACGCAGCGTCCATTTGCTCACCTTCGTTGGTCAGCGATTCGATCAGTCGAGCCAGATCATGAGACGTGCGGCATAGATCATGACCCGGCATTTGCCGGGGCCAATTCTCACCGCCCGACGCACGGGTGTGAAGACATACGCGCCACCTATCGTTTCCGGCAACTGAAAAACCTCACATGCCGATCTACTTGACGGTAGGAAAATGATCTCGGACACGGCCCGACGTCGCCACCTGTTGCCCGGATTCATCCCTTCCGCCGCGACCGGCGAATGGCGACACTCCGCAATGGCCGGCGAAGATCACAAGCCGCGCGCGGACGGGGCCGGGCGGCGCCGGCCGCTCTCCCGGGAGCCCGTCAGCAGGTCCGGGCGGCCGGACGTCACCGGGGCGCGCAGGCCTGACGTGCGGTGATCAGAGCCGGGGTCGACGAGCATCAGCCGACCGGAACGCCCGGGTACGCGAAGCGGATGCCGCCGCGACATGACCCGGGCGAACCATCATCCGAATTGCTTATCTGACACGGGATTGGCTACGCGGCGCGTGCGGGTACCGCCTCCGGTGGATCATCGCGCCGTTCACATGGGACACTCGTGATATCGACGACGGCGGGCAGGACCCGATGCGCACGGAACGCGACATTGGGCTTGTAGACACTCGCGTGGCCGGGCGCCAGACGAAGCCCGGGAATTGTCTCCGCGAGCCGGACGAGCGCGATCCGCGCCTCCAGCCGGGCGAGCGCGGCACCGATGCAGAAATGCGGACCGTAACCAAAGGACAGGTGATCCTTGGCATCCCGACGGTCCGGATCGAAGCGATCGGGGTGGCCGAACATCGCCGGATCACGGTTGGCGGCGCCGATGACCAGCAGGCAACGCGCACCGGCCGGAATGGTCACTCCGCCGATCGTCACCGGCCGCAGCGTCACCCGCAGCCAGCCGTCGATGGCCGGACCGAACCGCAACGCCTCCTCCAGGAACGCCGGCACGCTGTCCGGCTCCTCGGCCATCCGGCGCCACCGGCCGGGCACCGAGAGCGCCTGCTCCAGACCGTGGGCCAGCAACCCGGCCGTGGTCTCGTGCCCGGCCACCAGCAGGTTGAACGCCATGCTGGCGACCTCGGCCGCGGTCAGCACACTGTCGTCACCGTCGCGGTAGCGCAGCGCCCGGCTGACGAAGTCGTCACCGGTCAGGTCGCCGCCCATCCGCCGCGCCACCAGGTCCTGGCAGTAGTGCCAGAAATCCAACAGCCCCCGGGCCAGCCGTACCTGCTCCGCCGGCTCGGGCTGGCCCCAGATCAGCGCGATCTGCCCGTCCGCCCAGCTTCTGATCCGGGCCACGTCCCGGTCCGGCACGCCGAGGATGTCGACCACCACCAGCAGCGGCAGCAGGGCCGCGAACTCGGGGATCAGGTCGACCACCTCACCCCTGCGATCGACCAGCCCGGCGACCAGCTCGTCGACCCGCCGACGCACGATCGGGCCGTACTGGGCCGAGACCCGGGGCGCGGTGTTGGCGAAGGTGGCCCGCAATGCCTGACGGGTCCGGGTGTGCACCGGCGAGTCCGCCGCGGCCGTGGTGGCCGGTACGTCGAGCCGCATCACCACCGCCAGCGCCTCGGGACACATCTCGTACACCGGGGCAAGGGTCAACGCGTTGCCGAAGCTCTCCGCGTCGCCGAACGCCTGCCGTACGTGCTCGTGCCGGGTGATCAGCCACATCCCGAGGTCATCGGCGTAGTGCACCTCCTCGGGGCGGTTCAGGAGGTCCCGCCAGACGGCGGCCGGATCGGTGAGATAGGTACCAGCGAACGGGCTGAGTTCCATGGCCGCCTCCTGGCCCACGCTATGGCGCGGTGTCGCAGGAGAAGCGGGCAATACTTCACCCCATCGAGAATGTGCCGCCCCGCAACTTCTACGACATCTGGAATCTCACGATGCGCTGCGCCAGACGGTAAGTCAAGCCATTGGTTTGTGCCATTGTATTGCCCGTCTGGCGAGGGTTCCGCACAGCCGGCCAGCCGCCCGGCCAAGAGCCAGGTTGCAAGTTGCGAGGTGCACTTGCCTCCTGGTCACACCCACTGGCACGGCTGCCGTCCGGCCCCGGGACACCGTACACTCCAGACCGGTTCACCTCCGGGCGCCGGCCGGCACTCCGCCCGTCGTCCCGGCGGGTGGCGGAAACGGATAAGTGCCAGAAACTATCACCGCCCCGGCAAGGGCATCCGTAGATCAACGACAATACCAATCGGACTTCGGAGGCGCCGATCCGACGTTCCGGGGAAACGCAGTCGATCCATAGTGGTCATCCGGCGGACCGGAGACGAGCCACGACGGACGGGTCGTCGAAGACTTGACATATGTCGATCAAGAGACTGGTCTGGTACCCACGCACCTCGATGACCCGTCAGGAGGTCCATCTTGAACAGACGATGCTGGACGGCCACCGCCGCCACGCTGGTGCTGACCGCGGCGGCGCTCGTACATCCCGGAACGGGGATGGCCGCGCCCGACGCCGTATCCGCCCGAGCAACCGCTCCGGTGACGCTCGCCGCCGACGAGACCGCGCTGATCCGCGTCGAACTCCGCGACGAGGCCCACTTCCGGGAACTCCTCGCCGACGGGGCCGACATCGCGAATCGGCCACGGCAGCAGGATGGCCGGATCCTCGCCGACCTGGTGCTGACCGGCCGGCAACTGGCCGCGCTCACCGCCCAGGGCGCGGTGGCCCGTCAGGTCGTACAGCGGGAGGGCGACGGCGCCCGGAGGTACGCCGACAGCGTGCGCGCCGCGCAGGCCCGGACCAGCAAGGGGCTGCGGGCTCCGGCGGAGGGTCGCGGCGTCGCCGTGGCCGCCGTCGACACGCTGCACTTCCTCCAGAGCTACTGGTGGACCTCCAACGGAAAGACCTTCCTGCAGACCCAGGTGGCGACCACCGCCGCCGAGGACCCGGACGTCGAGATCACGGTGACCTGGCGGACCGCCGACGGTACGACCGGATCGTTCCCGCTGGCCCGGTTCTCCGACGCCGGCGAGTACCAGTACCACTTCTCGGTGCCGCAGGCGGTGCCGGCCCGGCCGACGCAGGTCACCGCGACCTCCAGCCTCGGCGGCACCGCCCGGCCGAGCACGCCGGCGAAGTGGCCGAACGCCACGCCGCCGGCCCTGCCGGAGGGCTACCAGAAGGACTTCATCGACGCGTACCTGACGCCGGTCGACGTACAGTCCCGGATCCGCCGGCTGGCCCGGCAGTACCCGGAACTGGTCGACGTGATCGACCTGCCGCACCAGACGCAGGGCTACCGGCGCACCGCCGCCGGCTACCTCGGCGATCCGGCGGCCGCCGCCGTCGTGGTCGAGTCGGTCAAGTTCGGCGCACAGAACATGAACGGCGTACAGGTCCGGACCGTCGACCCCGGCCGGGCGAACCGGCCGCTGTCGGCCAGCTACCGGGACCGGGTACTGACCGTCTCGCTCGCCACCGACGGCGCCGGCACGACCATCAGCACCACCGACCAGGTGGCCGCCTTCATCTCCGCCCGTTACCCGCAACAGTTCTCGGCGTTCGTGGAGGACGGCTCCGCCGGGCTGCCGATGCCGATCGCCGGGCCGGTACGCCTGGACGACGGCCTGAAGGGCAGCGAGGTGCCGAAGAAACCCTGGACGGTGCAGGCGCTGCGGATCGGTGCCCACCGGGACGGCTCCCGGATCGGCGTACTCGCCTACTCGCAGGAGCATGCCAGGGAGTGGGCCACCCCGCTGGTCACCCTGGAGTTCGCGGAGCGGCTGCTGGCCAACGCCGGCACCGATCCGGCGACCCGGGAACTGCTCGACTCGGTCGACGTCTTCGTCATCCCGACGGTCAACCCCGACGGGGCGAACTACTCGTTCCACGACGCCAACTTCCAGCGCAAGAACCTGGTCAACCACTGCACCGGGGCGCAGCGCGACCCGGCCAACCGGGACTCGTGGGGCGTCGACGTCAACCGCAACTACACCGTCGGGTCGCTCTTCGACGGCTACACCGGCGCCAGCACCAACTGTCTCTCCGGCACCTACGCCGGCACGGCCGAACTGTCGGAGGCGGAGAGCCGCAACGTCATCGCGCTGGCGAAGGCGCACACGAACATCAAGTTCGCGATGAACGTGCACAGCTACGGCGGCTACTTCATGTGGCCGCCGGGCGCGTACCAGGCGGACGGCCGGATCACGCTGCCCCGGCCGACGATCGACGAGTCGAAGATGTTCCTCGACAGCGCCCGCCGGATCGTCGGGGCGATCTCCACCGAGCGGGGCACGGTGACCTGGCCGTCCCAGACCGGCCCGGTCGCCGACGTGCTCTACTCGGCCGCCGGCAACTCCGCCGACCAGCTCTACTACGAGCTGGGCATCCTGGCCTGGGACTTCGAGGTCGGCAACGACCTGTGGAACGACGCCACCGGCGAGTGGGAGGGCGTCGGCTTCCAGCCGCCGTTCGACGAGGCTCACGCCGAGTCCCAGGAGTACGCCGCCGGCCTGATCGAACTCCTCCGCGTCGCCAAGGACCACGCCGCCGCCCAATGAGATGTAAGGAAGGGCCCCTTGTTATCGCTTTTTGTATAACAAGGGGCCCTTCCTAACACCCCAGGCGGCGCGCGACATCCCGAAGGCGCATGTGAGGATGTCTCGCGTGCGGGCGGTGGTGTTCGAGGAGTTCGGCGGCCAGCCGGAGGTACGTGAGGTGCCGGATCCGGTCCCCACGCCGACCGGGGTGGTCGTCAGGGTGGCGTCGACCGGGCTCTGCCGCAGCGACTGGCACGGCTGGCAGGGCCATGATCCCGACATCCGGCTGCCGCACGTGCCCGGCCACGAGTTCGCCGGTGAGGTGACGGCGGTCGGGTCCGCGGTACGCGGGTGGCGGGCCGGTGACCGGGTGACCGTACCCTTCGTCTGCGCCTGTGGCGGCTGTCCGTCCTGCCTCGCCGGAGCGCAGCAGGTCTGCGAACGGCAGACTCAGCCGGGCTTCACCCACTGGGGCTCGTACGCCGAATTCGTCGCCATCGACCACGCGGACGTCAACCTGGTCCGGCTGCCGGACGACCTCAGCTTCGCCGGCGCCGCCGCCCTCGGCTGCCGCTTCGCCACCGCGTTCCGGGCGGTCGTCACCCAGGGTCGGTTGTCCGCGGGCGAGTGGGTGGCGGTGCACGGCTGCGGCGGCGTCGGGCTCTCCGCCGTGATGATCGCGGCCGCCTGTGGCGCCCGGGTGGTGGCGGTGGACGTCGCACCGGCCGCGCTGGAGCTGGCCCGCCGGTTCGGCGCCACGGTCTGCCTGGACGGCACCGCGCTTCCCGGCCCGGGCGCGGTGGCGGCCGCCGTGCGGGAGGCCACCGGCGGAGGCGCCCACCTGTCCATCGACGCGCTGGGCAGCGAACCGACCTGTGTCGGGTCGATCGAGAGCCTCCGGCGCCGGGGCCGGCACGTCCAGGTCGGCCTGCTGCCCGCCGCAGGCGGCCGGACCGCCCTGCCGATGGACCGGGTCATCGCGTACGAGTTGGAGCTGCGCGGCAGCCACGGGATGGCCGCACACGCGTACCCGGAGATGCTGGCGCTGGTCGGCTCCGGCGTGCTCCGCCCGGCGGAACTGATCACCCAGACGATCGGTCTGTCCCAGGCCCCGACGGCGCTGACCGCCCTGAACAAGCCGCCAATCGCCGGAATCCGCCTCATCCAGCCGGACCACCCTGGTTAAGAAGGGGCCCTTCTTCTACAGAAAACGATAAGAAGGGGCCCTTCCTTACCTCCCCGGCGTTCGTCGAGGGCGGGGCAGGGTGCTTTTATTGGGGCATGGCGAACCCGGTGATCTTGACGGTCGACGACGACCCCGCGGTGTCGCGTGCGGTGGCGCGCGACGTACGGCGGCGGTACGGCGACCGGTACCGGGTGGTCCGGGCGTCCTCCGGCGAGGAGGCGCTGACCGCGCTGCGGGAGGTCAAACTCCGTGGCGACCAGGTCGCGGTGCTGCTGGCGGACTACCGGATGCCGCAGATGAACGGCATCCAGTTCCTGGAAGCGGCGATGGACCTCTTCCCGATGGCCCGCCGCGTGCTGCTCACCGCCTACGCCGACACCGACGCGGCGATCGACGCGATCAACGTCGTGGACCTCGACCACTACCTGCTCAAGCCGTGGCACCCGCCGGAGGAGAAGCTCTACCCGGTGCTCGACGCCCTGCTCGACGCCTGGGCGGCGACCCCGGAGACCACGACGAACGAGGTGCGGGTCATCGGGCACCGGTGGTCCGCGCCGTCGTTCGCGGTCCGCGACTTCCTGGCCCGCAACCTCGTGCCGTACCGGTGGCTGCTGGCCGACGAGCCCGAGGGCGGGCGGTTGCTGGCCGCCGCCGAGGCCAGCGCCGAGGACGTGCCGGTGGTGATCACCCCCGACGGCACCACGCTGGTCAAGCCGACCGAGGCGGAGCTGGCCAGGCACGTCGGCTTCTCCACCACCCCGGCCGCCGAGTTCTACGACCTGGTGGTGGTCGGCGCCGGACCAGCCGGGCTCGGGGCGGCCGTCTACGGCGCCTCCGAAGGGCTCCGTACGGTGCTTGTCGAACGGCAGGCGACCGGCGGGCAGGCGGGTCAGAGCAGCCGGATCGAGAACTATCTGGGCTTTCCCGACGGGGTGTCCGGCGCGCAGCTCGCGGACCGGGCCCGTCGGCAGGCGCTGAAGTTCGGCGCGGAGCTGCTGACCGCCCGGGACGTCGTCGGGCTGGAGGCGGCCGGCGCCACCCGACTGCTCCGGTTCAGCGACGGTACGTCGATCGCCGCCCACACGGTGGTACTCGCCACCGGAGTCTCCTACCGCCAGTTGACCGCCCCCGGCCTGGCGGAACTGACCGGGCGCGGGGTCTTCTACGGCTCCGCCTCGACCGAGGCGCCGAACTGTGCGGGGCAGGACGTCTACATCGTCGGCGGGGCGAACTCGGCGGGGCAGGCGGCGGTGTACTTCGCCCGGCACGCCCGCCGGGTACACCTGCTGGTACGCGGCCCCGACCTGCGCCGCTCGATGTCCCACTACCTGATCGAGCAGATCGAGCGGATCGACAACGTCGAGGTGCACCCGCACTCGGAGGTGGTCGGCGGCGACGGCACGGACCACCTGGAGCAGATCACCATCTGCGACAACCGGTTCGGCGTGCAGCGCAGTGTCAAGGCCTCCTGGCTGTTCGTCTTCATCGGCGCGGAGCCCCGGACGGACTGGCTCGCCGACGTGGTGGCCCGGGACGCCCGGGGGTACGTGCTCACCGGCCCGGACCTGGCCAGCGACGGCCGGCGACCGGCCGGCTGGGCGCTGCCCCGCGAGCCGTACCTGCTGGAGTCGAGCCTGCCCGGGGTCTTCGCGGC
Source organism: Plantactinospora solaniradicis (assembly GCF_042658085.1). NCBI lineage: Bacteria > Bacillati > Actinomycetota > Actinomycetes > Micromonosporales > Micromonosporaceae > Plantactinospora > Plantactinospora solaniradicis. The sequence goes on from NZ_JBHSPR010000007.1 coordinate 142,384, forward strand.
CGGAGACGTACGGGCCGACTCGATCAAGCGGGTCGCCTCGGCCGTCGGCGAGGGTGCGATGGTCGTCTCACTGGCCCACCAGTACCTGGCCGCGCAGTGAGGACCCGGAGTAGCAGGAAGCTATCGGGCACAGAGCAAAGCTATCGGGCACAGAGCAACGAGTTCCGGATCGGATGACGAGATGACCGAGGCGGGCGAACGGCTGGCGACCGAGGATCTACGGACGCTGTTCCTGTTCGAGTCACTGGACGACGAGAAGCTGGCGTACATCCACGAACACGGGCGGATCAAGCGACTGCCGGCCGGCGCCGACATCTACGTCGAGGGTGAACCGGCGCAGTGCTTCTACGTCCTGCTCGACGGCAGCGTCTCGCTGACCCGGCTGGTGCACGGCGACCGGGTCGAGCTCAGCCGGACGAACCAGCGTGGCGCCTACGGCGGGGCGACCCAGCCGTACCTGAACGAGGAGCGGGTGCAGACGTACCTGCAGGGGATGCGGGCGATCACCGACGTCACGCTCTTCGTACTGCCGGCGGAGGTGATCACCACCGCGATGCGGCGCTGGTTCCCGATGGCGATGCACCTGCTGGACGGGCTGTTCCTCGGCATGCGCACCACGCAGACCGTGGTCGGCGAGCGGGAACGCCTGCTGGCGCTCGGTTCGCTGTCGGCAGGGCTGACCCACGAACTGAACAATCCGGCGGCGGCCGCCGTCCGGGCCACGTCGGTGCTCCGGGACCGGGTGGCCGGGATGCGGCACAAGCTCGCGATGATCGCCGACGGCCGGCTCGACGGCGAACGGCTGCAACGCCTGGTCGAACTCCAGGAGACGGCCGTCAAGAAGGCCGCCTCGGCGCCCACCCTGTCGCCCCTGGAGACCAGCGACGCCGAGGACACCCTGACCGACTGGCTGGACGAGCACGACATCACGGCCGGCTGGGACCTGGCGCCCACGCTGACCGCCGGTGGGATCGACGTACCGTGGCTGGAGCAGGTCACGGCGGCGGTCCGGCCGGACGACCTGGAACCGGCGATCCGGTGGCTGACGTACACCGTCGAGACCGAGCTGCTGCTGGGCGAGATCGACGACGCCCTGGGCCGGATCACCGGACTGGTCGGGGCGGCGAAGCAGTACTCCCAGCTCGACCGGGCCCCGAACCAGACGGCCGACGTGCACGACCTGCTGGATGCCACGCTGGCGATGTTCAACTCGAAGATCAAGCCCGGGGTCCGGGTGGTCCGGGAGTACGACCGCAGCCTGCCGGCGATCCCGGTCTACGCCGCCGAACTCAACCAGGTGTGGACCAACCTGATCGACAACGCGCTCTACGCGATCGGGGAGAGCGGCGTGCTGACCGTACGCACCGGGCGGAAGGACGATCGGATCGTGGTGGTGGTCACCGACACCGGACCCGGGATCCCCGCCGACGTCCGCTCCCGGATCTTCGAACCGTTCTTCACGACGAAGCCGATCGGCGACGGCACCGGGCTCGGGCTGGACATCTCGTACCGCATCGTGGTCAACAAGCATCACGGGGACATCCGGGTCGACTCCGAACCGGGACGTACCAGCTTCCGGGTCAGCCTGCCGATCGCCGGTCCTGCGTCCGAGATCCCGGACGGTACGGAGGGCTGATGCCCGATCGACGGGCCGAACCGGGCCGGCGTCCGTGATGTCCGGGCCACGGAGGTCCGCGCGACTTCGCTAGTCCTGAAGCAGATTGCGCACGTACCGCAGGACGAAGAACCAGGTCGATTCGGGATTCTCCATCGCGACGGCGTCTGCTTGGCGCATTCGGAACAGCAGCCGCCGCTCGGCGCCCTCGGGGTCGACGCCCTCGTCGGTGCTGGCCTCGACGTCGTACTCAGGCCGTTCCTCTTCGAGCGCGTACAGGAAGTACGCCAGCGCGTCGATGCTCGTGTTGAGCAGGTGTGGCGCACCGTCCTCCGGGATGGAGTACACCGCCCCCGTGACCGTGTCCACGATGACGTCGTCCAGGGCGATCCCGCCCAGGGTCAACCAGGCCGACATGTCGAACGGACAGCTCGGATACCTCCGCGAGACCGCCTGCCATGGATCGCCGCCGATCTGGAGGTCGCCATCGAGAAGGCGCTGGGTCGCCTCGAACCAGCCAATCTGGTCCGGCAGGCCGACCTCCCGCAGGAAGGTCCGGGTCGGCTCGTGCGCGATCGCGGCGAGTGCGCGGTCATCCAGGGTGACCAGTTCGTGGGCGGAAAATACGGACTCCATCATGGTCCGGTCGATCAAGGGGATCATGGATCCCGTACTAGCTGGTCGAGCGGAGGCGCCGGCCGGAGCCGTCCGAGCTCATCGCCGCGACAAGATCCTCACGGGCGCGGGCCACCCTGGACCGGATGGTGCCGACCGGGCAGTCACAGACCTCGGCCGCCTCGGCGTAGCTCAGCCCGGCCACCTGGGTCGCGACGAACGCCTCCCGGCGATCCCGTGGAAGGTCCGCCAACAGCCGGGCCAACTCGACCGCGCCCTCGAACCCGGTGCTCTCCCGGGCGAGTTCGGCGTCGGCGGCCAGTTGCCAGTCCGGCAACGACGCCACCCGGGGACGCCGCATGGACATCCGGATGTGGTCCGCGCAGGCCCGCCGGGCGATCGCCAGCAGCCAGGTCTTCGCGGCCGACCTGGCGGCGAAGCCCGGCAGGCCGCGCATCGCGCGCAGATACGTCTCCTGGGTCAGGTCCTCCGCCTCCCCCGCACCGACGAGGTGCGAGACGAACCGGTGCACGTCGTGCTGGGTGGCCCGGATGAAGGCCGCCGCCGCCGACCGGTCGCCGGCCTTGGCGGCCAGCGCCCACCTGGTGATCTCGTCGTTCTCGACGCCGGGGGAAGGCATGTCCCAAAACTACCCGGGCCGGCCGCCACCTCGAATACCCCCGGTGGGCATGGAAACGCCGGAAGAACCGGAGGAACCGGTACCCCGCCGGGAACCAGGGCCAGCCGGCAGCCGACTATGTCAGTGTGGGCTGCGAACAGTATCGGGAAGCCTTGTCGGCACGGCTGGACGGCGAGGACCAGCCGGCGGAGCGGGTTGCGGCAGATCGCCATCTCGCCGGCTGCGCGGAGTGCCGGATCTGGCTGGACCGGGCGACGGCACTCAACCGGCTCGCCCGGACCAGCGTCGTTCCGCCGCCGATGGCGGTCGACGAGGATCTCCTCGCGGCCGTGCCGGGTCCGGGCCGGGCGCGCCTCGCCGGTGCGCTCCGCATCTCGCTCGGCGTCGTCGGCGTTGCCCAGTTCCTGCTCGGCGCGGCACAGATCGCCGGGATCGGCGATGTCGGCCATCCGCACGGGCTCGATGTCGTCCTCGGCGGCGGCCCCAACCATCTCTGGCACGAGTCGGCCGCCTGGAACGTCGCGCTCGGTGCCGGATTTGCCTGGATCGCGATCCGCCGGACCCGGCCGCTGGGCCTGGTGCCGACGCTCACCGCGTTCGTCGCCGTCCTCACGCTGCTCTCCACCAACGACGCGATAGCCGGACGGGTCGACGTCGGCCGGATCCTCAGCCACGGGCTCATCCTGGCCGGCTATCTGATCATTCTCGGACTGTCCCGACCGACCTTCGAGTCGGGCGGGCCGCCCAGCCGGCACGAGCGGCGGACCGGATCGGCGTGGCGGGCCACCTTCGAGGAGGACGAGGTCCCCGCGCCGCCACGCCTACGGCTGGTCCGCAGCCGGCCGCGTACGGCGCAGGCACGCAGCCACCACCGGGCCGCCTGACCCTCGACGCTGGGGTCAGCTCGTGGCGACGAGCCAGCTGGCGCTGGCAATGCCGACCGCCAGGACGCAGAGCCGGAGCACCTGGTCGGACAGGCGCCGGGCCAGCCGACCGCCGAGGTGCCCGCCGGCAAGGCTCGTGGTGGCGAGCACCAGCACGGCCACCCAGTGCACGGGCCCGAAGACCGCGAACGCGATGGCGGCCAGCGTATTGATCAACAGTGACAGCCAGCCCTTGATCGCGTTGACCTCCTGCAGGGCCAGGTTGAGTACGGTGGCGAGAACCGCGAACAGCATGACGCCGAGACCCGCGCCGAAGTAGGCGCCGTACGCCCCGGCGACGAGGATGCCGCCGTACGTCCAGACCGGATGCGCGCCCTCGGTGCGGGTACGCGCCCGGAGCAGCCGGGACAGCCTCGGCTGGACGACGATCAGGACACAGCCTGCGACCAGTAGGAACGGTACGGCCCGGGTGAACACGTCGGGCGGCAGCAGAAGCAGCAGCGCCGCCCCCAGCCCGGCCCCGACCAGCGCGACCAGGCCGCTGACCACGGCGAGCCGGCGCTGACCGGCCAACTCCCGGCGGTACGCGAGCGCGGTGCCGAGGTAGCCGGGTAGCAGCCCGACCGTGTTGGTGACGTTGGCCGCCAGCGGCGGCAGGCCCAGCCACAGCAACGCGGGGAAAGAGAGCAGTGAGCCGCCCCCGGCGACGGCGTTGATCGTGCCCGCGACGAACCCGGCGAGCGCGATCACCACAATCTCGGCGAGGGTCACCTCGTCTCCTCGCTTCCATCGGCGCCATGACCACAGGAGCCGGCTTGACCCGCCCGGACCGGAACGGGCCCTGCCCCCGTGACCGGGTCGAAGGGCACGCCGCCGCCATGCGGCCGTGCCGACCCCGCCATGCTCACAGCCAGTCCGCTGCGTCTTCCCCGTCGGACCTTCCAGACCCGGTCGGCCCGTCGGGAGCCCCGGTCAGGGCCGGGTAGAACTGGTCGAGGAGTACCTGCTGCTGCGGGAACATGGCCGCGAGCCGTTCCAGCCGCCGTGGCAGCGGAGGAAACGGATCGGGCGGGCTGTCGTCGCCGGACACCGACTCCCCGGCAGCGGCCAGGGCCTGGTAGTACGCGCCGTCATCTCCCTCGGAGAGTTGCTCGTACGCGTGCAGCGGCGCGAACTGGAAGCCCGTGGTCAGCAGGACACTGGTGTTTACCGTGCCGGCGGCGACGCCCTGGACGGCTGGATGTCCGGCGAGGTTGTCAGGATCGGCCAGGGCCCGGGCGTACCAGTTCCGGCCAAGCCCGACGACTCCGGCGCAGAAGTCGGTGAACGAGTCGTCGCCACAGCCGTGGTGAATCAGGAAGGCGGCCATGAACAGGTCTTCGCGGTCGACACGCGACCGAAGCTGTTCGAAGCGGACCTCGAACGCGACGATGTCGCTCAACGGCAACCGCACCAACTGGTCGACCAACGCCCGCTCAAGCCGCTCGTCCAGCTCGTTCCACTCCGTGCCGGCTTCGGCCCGCGCCGCCTCGACGATCTCCCAGCACCGCTCGATGTCCACGACTGAATTTGATCATATCGAGGTCATCGGGGGCGACGCCGGGGAGTGAACGACGGCAGACCACTCCGGCGGGCGTCAGTGCGCCGGGTTCGGCGTGTGCGGCCGCTTGCCCAGTTGCCGCCAGTCGGACTCGGCGACCTGGATGTCGTAGTGCTTCGCCGCCGCGAGAATGTTCGCGAACGCCTGGTCGCGCTCGGCGTCGCTGACGCCGTGCGTCTGGTCGAACCGGGCCAGGGCGTTACGTACGTGCGAGGCGTCGGTGAGCGGTTCCTTGCGCTTGCCCGGGAACGCGAACGCGCTGTCCGGCAACTCCCGAGACTGCTTACTGCTGATCACGCCGTGCTGGTCGATCGGCTTCCAAGTGGTCTTCATCCCGGTTCCTCCTCGCTCGTCGCTCCCGAGGCGGTCCCTCCGGACCGACTTTCCTCCTACCCGGTGCCACGACGCTTAAGCGGCCCGACCGCAACTCCTGAACATCGGTGCATTGACATTATTAGTTAACTTTCCTAATGTTTCAGCCACTCAGCCACATCGATCCCCACCCGCCCCGCCGGCAGAGGCGCCGGAACCTGCCCACCCCCGGCACCCGACGCCTCTCCAGCAACCCCCGCTCCGCCCGCCCACGCCGAAGGGCGGGCGGCAGCGCACGGGTCCGATCGATCCACTGAGGCGCCAGCTACAGAAGGGATCGTTGATGTCATCCACCATGAGCGCCGAGCAGGCCCACCCGCCGGGACGTCGCCGCGGCGTCCGCTCCATGCTGTCCGCCGGGGCGCTCGCGCTCGCCACCGCAGCCGCCGGGACCACCCTCGCCATCGCCCCGGACTCCCCCGCCGAGGCCGTCGTCCTGCCCAACAACTTCAAGAGCGTCGGCTACATGCCGAGCTGGGCCGGCGACGTCAACACCGTCCAGTACGGCAAGCTGACGCACATCAACTACGCCTTCGTCCTGCCGAACGCGAACGGGACGCTGCGGGCGGTGGAGAACCCGAGCAAGCTCTCCGCACTCGTGTCGCGGGCCCACGGCAGCAACGTCAAGGTGTCGATCGCGATCGGCGGCTGGAACGACGGCGACGACTCGGCCTTCGAGGCGCTGGCCGGCAACGCGTCCAGCCGGACCACGTTCGTGAACAGCGTGATCAGCTTCGTCACCCAGTACAACCTGGACGGCGTCGACATGGACTGGGAGTACCCGGACCCGGGCACCTCGGCCAACAACTACACCGCGCTGATGCAGCAGTTGAGCGGCCAGTTGCGCAGTCGCGGCAAGCTGCTGACCGCCGCCGTCGTCTCCGAGGGCGGCACCGTGAACGGAGTGCAGCCGGCCGTCTTCGGCTACGTCGACTGGCTCAACATCATGGCGTACGACGGCGGCAGCCCGCACGCCAACTACGACTGGTCGATCAACAGCGTCAACATCTGGAAGTCCCGTGGCCTGCCGGCCAGCAAGGCGGTGCTGGGCGTACCGTTCTACAGCCGGCCCGGGTACTACACCTACTCCGCGCTCGTCGCGATGGATCCGGCGAACGCCAACCGGGACTGCACCACCGCCGGTGGCGCGCAGCAGTGCTACAACGGCATCCCGACGGTGAAGCGTAAGACTCAGTGGGCCCTGGCCAACGCCGGCGGCATGATGAACTGGGAACTCTCCCAGGACACCAACAACGCCACCTCACTGGTCAGCGCCATCTACGACACGGTGATGGGCGGCACGACCCCGCCGCCGACCGGCGGCCGGACCGGGCAGATCACCGGCATCGGCGGCAAGTGCGTCGACGTCGCGGCGGCCTCCAGCGCCAACGGCGCGGCGGTCCAGCTCTTCGCCTGCAACGGCAGCACCGCCCAGCGCTGGACGGTCGGCACCGACAACACGCTGCGGGCGCTCGGCAAGTGTGCCGACATCACCGCCGCCGCCACCACGAACGGCGCGAAGGTGCAGCTCTACGACTGCAACGGCACCGGAGCGCAGGTCTGGCAGGCGCAGAGCAACGGCACGCTGCGCAACCCGACCTCGAACAAGTGCCTGGACGCCACCGACAACAGTTCTGCCGACGGCACCCGGCTGCAGATCTGGGACTGCTTCGGCGGCGCCAACCAGGTCTGGCGGCTACCAGCCTGATCCAGGCACCCGCATCCGGCCCGGCCGCCACAAGCGGCCGGGCCGGACCGCGTTCAACCCGTCGGCGTACGGCACAACGGTCATCTCAGAACGGCGTCGCCTCGGCCAACAGCCGGTAGATCGCCCCGTACACCCTCGGCTCCGGGCCGCAGATGTCCCATCTGGTGCCGCCACCGTCCGGTGTGCTCACGAGGTACACGACTCGCTCGGCGCAGTTCGGGTCCAACGGCTGCCATCCGTCCTCGGCGCCCCGGCCAGGATCGGCGAACAGCGCCAGCAACTGACGGTTCTGCTCCGGGGTGAGCTGGCCCCGGGTCTCCTCTGGATCCTTCTCCGGGTCGAGGTAGGTCCAGGCCCCCGACTTCTCCACCCCCATCATGTGGAGGTTGTCGACGGATCCGCTGGCGCGGGACACCGACAGCAGGTCCGGGTTAGCCGGATCCGCCGGCGGGGGTGATGCCGATGCGGGCAGGAGGCCAGCGGCGTGGCACCGGTCGTTGAACGCCAACGACTCGTTGATCAGCTCCACGGCGCTGTAATCTTCGCTGTTGGTGCCCGTGCCCTTGTAGTACACCACCGAGTCGATCCGCGCGTTGAGGAGCTTGGCTCCGAGGACGATGTCCTTGTTGGTGGACTGGCGGGCGTCCCGCACGACCGCCAGCATCACGTCCGGGTTGTCGGGCTGCATCTGGTCCAGGGCCGCGTCGTTCGCCTCGCAGGCCTTTCGCCCGAAGACGTCCTCGGGGGGAGTGGGGGTGGCAGCCGCCCCTGACGTCCCGGCCCCACAACCGGCCAGGACGAGAAGCAGAGCGACACCCACCACCGACAAGCATGATCGTTTCACGTCCGGGAGCGTACTGTCAGCGCCGGACAGTGCCCGAAGCGTACCGGGCGTACCGCACGCACCGTGATGGCGGTCCCCTTGCGGGATACCGGACCCGGTCAGCGGGCCGACAGGTCCCGCACGAACGCACGCCAGGCGTCCGGGCCGAAGACGAGGGCCGGCCCCTGCCGATCCTTGCTGTCCCGTACGCCGACCACGCCGGGCAGGTTGTCGGCGACCTCCACGCAGTTGCCGCCGTTGTTGCCGCTCCGCGTGCTCTTGCGCCAGGTGGCGCCGGTCAGCTCCATGAGGTCGCTACCTTCTTGATCAGTTCGAACGATTGGTCCACCGGGAGCGCATGGCCTTTGATCCGCTCCCACCTACCGGCGAGGGTAGCAATCTCGTCGGCCCCGTCGACGATTCGCGCGGCGAGCTGGTTGTCCGAGTGGCCGACGCGCCGATTGTCGGGCAGGTCCGCCAGGGTGAACGGCCCGCCATATCCCGGGTACATCCCGATACCGGTCGGCACCACCTGTAGCTGGACGTTGGGCAGTTGCGCGCAGGTCAGAATGCGCGCGAGCTGCTCGGACATCATCGACGCGGCGTCCGCCGCACCCCTGGCGATCACCGCCTGATCGAGAACGGCGGTTATCAGCGGCGGGCGTTCCTTGGTGATGATGGACTGTCGCTCAAGCCGGGCCGTGACAAGCTGGTCCACCTCGTCCGGCGTGAGCCGCTCTCCGGCCAGCGTCGCCCGCGCGTACGCCTCGGTCTGCATGAGTCCCGGCACGTACGCCGTTTCGAAGGTGCGGAGCGCGATCGCGCGCCGCTCGATCTCCAGCCAGTCGCGGAACCATACCGGCGCCGTTCCGTCCCTGACCAACTCCTCCCACATCTCGACGAGCAACCCGCCCGCGCCGAGTTCGTCGTCGACCGCCCGGAGGTACTCCGCCTTGATGGGCTTGGTACCGGTCTCCACCGCGCTCACATGCGTGTCGGAGAAATGGATCCGATCACCGAGGACCGTCTGCGTCAGGCCGGCAGCCACTCGACGTCGCTTCATTTCGCGCAGCAGAAATTCCAAAGGCGACATTCCCACGATTCCCCCAGTTCCTCAGATCGGACAGCACGATCCCTGGTGGTCCCCGGACTCCCCTGATGTGTCGTTGTCGCTACCGAGCCTAGGGCCTGTTCGTCCAGGGTGGAAGGCAAGCGCACCCGCTCGGAATCCGACAGAGAAAAGGCACGTGAATGGACGGGCGGGTGCTGTCGGCGGGGACGACGCCGGTTAATCGAATTGATCACGACGTCGTCCCCGTTTCCATTTCGGCGACAGGAGACGACATGCGACGACCACGTCAGAACAAGCCGCGCCATCGGCGCTACTGGCGCTATCTGTGGCGGTACTGCCGATGCGGGTACCGCTGGCGCTGCCCGGATTCGGTAGAGCGGGTACCGATGCCCTACGAACCCACGGTGTTGCCACCGGCGCGGGGCTCGCTGGGCCAGCCGGTGCCGATGCCGTCGGACGTCCCGATGCCGCCGGGGCGCGTCCGGCCGACCAACCGGCGTGCCTCCGGGTACGCCTCGGGCCGGAACGGGAAGACGGCCGCGCCAGCCGACCGGATGCGGCGTGTCGAGCGTGTCCAGGGCTGACCGCATCGTGCCCCGGGTCGGCGCCGTACGGTCGCGGCCGACGGAACTGGGCGGCATGGCGCGGAACCCGGCAACGGAACAGGCCGCGTCATGACGCTCCGTCCGTTCGCCAGATTCCGAGCCCATACGCACACCCGCCCGCTGTTCCTCTGTCGCGCCTGCGGCGGCCCGTGGCCGTGCCAGCCCGCACGCCTGGCACTGTTGACCATTTACCGCGATGATCCGGTCGGCCTGCGCGAGTGCCTGACCGGGCGACTGATGGTCGCCATCGCCGACCAGCCCGGGAGCGATCCGGCCGCCCTGACAACCCGCTTCCTCGGGTGGATACCACCGGATCCGTGAAACCTCGGCATCGTCAGCCGAACGCCCGCCCCGGGGTTGCCCGGTCCCGAGGCGGGCTCGGCCGCGTCAACGGGCTCATGCCGTCACAGGCGTCCGAGGCGGACCAGATGTCTGGTCACCGTTGCCGGCGGTGGTTACACAGGAGGGATGCAGACCGTCGTCGTCCTCATGGCACTGTCGCTGGGAGATGCCTTCCTGGAACACGAACTCCCCGCCGGGGCGGTACGCGCCAGCCCCGATCCGGACGTGAAACGACACCGTGACCGGCAACTCGCCGAGCAGGTCGAACGGATCCTCGCGACCGGTCGAGACGCGGTCGTCGACGCCCCTTCGCACAGCGCTCGACGCGCTGTCATGCTCGTCGCGGCGGACCGTGGCGCGCGGGTGGTCGGCTACTGGGCCCGGCCGCCGAAGGTCGGCATGCCAGGGCTCCTCGACCTGCAACCGGAGTACAGCCAGCTGACCCGGCGACCACGTCGGGCCGACGGGTTCGACCTGCTCTTCGAGGTGGTGAACCCGGACCGGGAGTACCAGCTCAGGGAACTCTGAGGCGGTCCGACGACGGACCCGGTCACTTCTCCTGGAGTACGGCGAGCACGTTGCCGGCCGGGTCGGTGAACCAGGCGATGTCCGGGCCCTGTCCTCGGGAAATGCCCTTCTCGTCCGCCCCGATTCCGTCGTACCGCTCGAACCGGACCCCGCGCGCGGTCAGCTCGTCGACGACCCGGTCGATGTCGTCGACCGGGAAGTTGAGAATCGTGTACGTCGCCGGGGTGTGGTTCGGCTTCGGGTAGACGAGGATGTCCCGGCTTCCGGCGATGTGCAGGTGCAACATCCCGTACGCCTCGGACACCCGCAGCCCGAGCGTCCCACCGTAGAACTCCTTGGCCTTCGCCACGTCGTCCACCGCGAAGCCACTGAACGCCTTGGTGTCGCTGAACACGGCTCCCCCTCAGTCTGCGGGCCACTCGAACCGACGTGGGTCGCCACGCCATCCCGGGGCGCCCAGGCTCCAACCTACGCCCGGACACCGCTGGACGCGCTCCGAACACACACCGTCGAGCCCACGGTCAGCCGAGCCGGAAGTCGGCGACCCGGATCGGGGACGGGGTGCTGCCGCCGGACGCCCGCTGGTACATGATCGACAGGATTCCGTCGCTCTCCACCCGGGTCCGGTCCACCACGATCTCGCCGAAGGCGTTCAGGCCGGCGCCGTCGAAGCGTACGGTCCAGTCGGTGTAGCCACTGGCCTTGCTGGCGGTGACGATCCGGCCGTACGGCAGCACGACGTAGGCGTTGTCGGCGGCGTCGAGCACGAGTTGGGATCGGCCCGTGGCGTTCAACGCGACCGGGATCTCGACCTTGCGCCAGACTCCCGAAGAATTGCGGAGCAGGTGGAAGGCCCGGCCGTTGGCCCGGCGCGCGGACGCGTACGAGGTGACGCACGACGTGAACCGGCCGGGCACGTAGCTGATGATGACGTGCGGGTTGCCGGCCGAGTCGACGTCCTGGCTCTCCTGGTTGATCAGCCCGTAGTTCGGCGGCAACGGGTCGACCACGAGCCCCGGACTGGAGATCGACACCAGGCTGGTCGCGCCGGTGGTGCCGACGACGGTCCCGGCGTTGTTGCGCCAGGTCCGCCCCTGGTCGTCGCTGTAGACGTACCCGGTGTCGTGGTTGGTGAGGCCGCCGCTGTTGCAGGTGACCGCCGAGTTGCCCTCCCGCCAGGTGAACGCGGCGTGCAGCCGGCCACCGGGTCCGTAGCTGAGCCCGTGCAGGTACATGTTCCGGGTGGTGCTGGTGGCGCCGTTGGCGGAGTACGACCCGGACGCCGACTGCCAGCGGCCGAGCCGGCGCCAGGTGGAGCCGTCGTACTCGGCCAGTTCGTTGGTGCCGTTGCCGGATCGGCCGGTGCGGTAGCTGAGCTGCAGCCGGTTGCCGGGGGCGAGGCGGAACTGCGGGTACGTCATGGCGCCCAGCCCGATGCCGTCGAGGCTGCGCTGCACCGCGCCGAACCGGCTGGCCTCCCAACTGCGGGAGCCCGGCGCGGAGACCAGCCCGGCCTCGGACTTGACGTAGTGGATGTCGGTGTCGTGGGTGTCCATCGCGATGTGCAGCCGGCCGTCGCCCGGGGAGATGCCCAGGGAGATGGAGTTGTGCGAGTCGTTCGTCGTCAACTGGTGCGACAGCCGGAGGGTCTGCCAGGCTCCGGAGGGCAGTTGACGACGGGCGAGGACGGCGTTCCGGGTCGAGGTGTACCAGGCCGCGTACTGGTATCCGGCGTGGCTGACGATGCCGTCGGCGAACGAGTTGTTGTTCACCAGTCCGTCGTAGGAGACGAAGTAGAGCGCCGTGGCGTCGAGCTGGGTGTCGCCGAGCCGGGTGACCACCGGTGCCGCGGCCACCGCCCGGTCCGGCAGGACGAGGATCCCGGCGAGGAGGCCGAGCACGACGGATGCGGCCAGCGCGGTCCGGCGGGACGACGGGGCGGACATGAGGTTCTCCCTCGCGCCTGGCGCCCCGGTGGAGACGGGCGCCGCCAGATGAATGGATTCAATTTACATACATATTCATCAATCCGAAACCCCGGGTCCGGCGCTGAAACCACGGTGAAACCGCCGCGATCCGGCCCGGCGGCACCGTCGTACCCATGACGAACATCCCGACCGGGCCGGCGATCACGGTGACCGGCCTGCGCAGGTGGTACGGCAGTCAGGTGGTGCTCGACGGCATCGACCTGCACGTGCCCGAGGGCACCATCTTCTCGTTGCTCGGCCCCAACGGAGCCGGCAAGACCACCATGGTCCAGATCATGTCGACCCTGATCCGGGCCGACGCGGGCGAGGTCCGCATCTGCGGCCACGACGTGGTCCAGGATCCTGACCGGGTACGGGCGGCGATCGGTGTCACCGGCCAGTTCTCCGCGGTGGACAACTTCCTCACCGGCGAGGAGAACCTGCTGCTCATGGCCGACCTGCACCACCTGGACCGGGCCGAGGGTCGGCGACGGACGGCGGATCTGCTCGAGTGCTTCGATCTCGGGAAGGCGGCGAGGAAGGGCAGCGCGACGTACTCGGGCGGCATGCGACGCCGGCTCGACCTCGCCATGGGCCTCATCGGCAACCCCCGAGTGATCTTCCTCGACGAACCGACCGCCAGGCTGGACCCGCGCAGCCGGCGCGACATGTGGCAGATCGTCCGGGACCTGGTCAGCCGGGGCGTCACGGTCTTCCTCACCACGCAGTACCTGGAGGAGGCGGACCAGCTCGCCGACCGGATCGCCCTGCTCGACCACGGCCGGCTCGTCGCCGAGGGCACCCCGGCCGAGCTCAAGCGGCGGGTGCCGGGCGGGCACGTCGAGCTGCGGTTCGCCGACGACCGCACTCTGGGCGCGGCCGCCGCGATCCTGGACGTCGCGCCGGACCCGGCCGACGGGTCGCTGGTCCTGCGGGTACCCGGCGACGGCGGCGTCCGCTCGCTAAAGGCCCTGCTCGACCGCCTCGACGTCGCCGCGATCGAGGTGGACGGGCTGACCGTCCACACCCCCGACCTCGACGACGTGTTCTTCGCCGTGACCGGCCAGCCCGCCTCGACGGCCACTGCCCCGGCGACCGTTTCCGACTCTGCTTCCTCCTCCGGCTCCAAGAAGGTGACCGCACGATGACCACGATGGCCCTCGCCGTCCGCGACTCGACCACTATGCTGCGGCGCCAGCTACGGCACATGTCGCGCGCCCTGCCCATGATGCTGATGCTGCTCGCCGTGCCGATCATCCTCCTGCTGATGTTCGTCTACGTGCTCGGCAACACCCTCGGCGACGGCCTCGGCGGCGGGTCGGGCGGTCGCGGCGCCTACGTCAACTACGTCACGCCCGGCATCCTGCTCATCACCATCGCCAGTGCCGTCCAGGGCACCGCGATCTCGGTGGCGTTGGACATGACCGAGGGCATCATCGCGCGGTTCCGGACCATGGCGATCGCGCGGGTGTCGGTGCTGACCGGCCACGTGCTGGGCAGCCTGCTGCAAACCCTGTTCCAACTCGCCGCCGTCCTCGGCGTGGCCGTGCTCGTCGGCTTCCGGCCCGACGCGACCGCGATCGAGTGGCTGGCGGCCGCCGGGGTTCTCACCGCGACGACGTTCGCCCTCGTGTGGCTGGCCGTCGCGATGGGCCTGGTGACGAAGACCGTCGCGGCGGCGAGCAACCTGCCCATGCCCCTGCTGCTGTTGCCCTTGTTCGGTAGCGGGTTCGTGCCCACCGACTCGTTGCCGGTCGGGCTGCGGTGGTTCGCCGAGTACCAGCCGTTCACCCCGATCATGGAGACGCTGCGCGGCCTGCTCCTCGGCACGCCGATCGGCAAGAGCGGCGTTGTCGCGCTCGGCTGGTGCGCCGTTGTCGCAATGGTCGGGTACGGGTGGGCGAAGTGGCTCTACAACCGGGACCGCACCCGCTGATCAGTCCTCACGGCCCAGGCCCGGCGCTGTGCCGGGCCTGGCCTTCGTCGTCGGCCCAGCTTCACGCGACCGGGCCTGGCTGATCGGGTGGGCGCCGGTCCGCCGTCGTCTCCGCATCGGTCGGGCGTTCGCGCAGCAGGTCCAGCGCCGCCGCACGGATCCCGGCCCGGTCCAGGTCCGCGTAGGACGACACCGCCTCGTCGTACGCCGCCCGGTCGGCCCGCTCCGCGTCCGCGCGGGCCGACGCCGCCGACATCGTCGGCTGGAAGTTGCGCAGGAACCGGAACCGCTCGGCCAGCGCGATCATCCGGGCCGCCGACCGCGCCAGGGCCGGATCACCGCTCCCTCGGGCGCACGCGAGGTCCACCATGGCCACAGCGAGCAGCAGGGTGCCGCAGATCGCCTGCTCGCTCAGGTACGGCGGCGGATTGACCAGCGGATGGATCAACAGGTGCGTCAGGCGCCCGGGTAGCGCGTCGGCGACGTCGGCGACGAGGTCGAGCCGGCCGTGCCGGGCGTGCGCGACGACGGCCACGGACCGTGCCTCCACCACCCACGGGTCCAGGTCGAGCGGGGCGCCGGTGGAGGCGATGGCGCCGGCGTCGCGGACCTGGTCGACGACGCGGCGCCACAGTCGCAGGCCCGCCTCCACCTCGCCGTGGGCGAACAGCACCTCGCCCCGGAGGCCGAGGTCGTAGCCGACCGACCTGGCCTCCTCCTCGTCGAGCGTGATCTGGGTGAGTCCGTCCAGCCACCGCTCGGCCTCGACGGTGTCGCCGATCTGCAGGCTGGCCAGCACGAGCCACGCCCGGACACCGACCGCGTCGGTCCGGGCGCCGAGTCGCTGGAGCACCGGCAGCGCCGCGACCAGGTGGTCGCGGGCCTCCGCGCCCCGCTCCAGCCGCAGGCAGAGCTCGGCGACCCGGCCGTGGCCGACCGAGCGCAGCCACGGCAGGTCCCGGTCGGTGAAGAGGTCGAGCGCCCGCCGGGCCGTCCTCAGCGCCGCGTCGACGTCGCCGGCGGCCTCCCAGCGGTAGCTGGCGAGCGTGTTGGCGGCGCCGGCAAGCAGTGGCTCGGTGCTGTCGCACAGCCGTTGCAGCTCCACCGGGTCACCCAGCGCGCCGATCACCCAGCCGATCGCCCTGCTCACCGTGTCCGGCTGCGCCAGGCCGAGCCGGCGCAGCGCGACGACCGCCCGTACCGGCCGCGGCCCCTCGGTGCCGAAGGTGTACGCGACGGCCGTGGTCAGGGCGGTCCGGGTCACCTCGGCGAAGGCCGGCTCCGGCCGGTAGTGCGACAGCGGCCAGGAGGTCTGCCGGACCAGCGTCGTAAGCCGTGGGTGGTCGGACCGAAGGCTCCACAGGCCACCAAGGACTGCGGCGATCGCCGCGACGGTGGGTCGGTCGTCGCGGCCGAGGGCCAGCCGGAGCGCCTGGAGCAGGTTCTCCTGCTCCGCCTGGACCGCGCTGGCCGTCTCGTAGGGGTCGGCGCCGAACAGGTTCGCGTGGTTGGCCATGCCGAAGGCCCGCGCCCAGCCCAAGAAGGCGGCCGTCACGTCGTCGGTCTCACCCGCCGCCGCGAGACGCGCGGCGCTGAACTCCCGGACCGTCTCGAGCATCCGCAGCCGGGTGCCCGACGGGGTGTCGAACACCTTGATCAGCGAGTGGTCGACCAGGTGCTCGAGCACGATGAGCACGTCCACCTCGCGGGTGGTCGCGGGCAGCGCCTCGATCAGCAGGCGCGCGGCGTCGATGGTGAACCCGTCGGTGAACACCGACAGCGCGCGCATCGCCGCCCTGCCGGCCGGATCCAGCAGGTTCCAGCTCCAGTCGACGACCGCGTGCAGCGTGTGGTGGCGCCGCGGCGCGTCCCGGGCACCGCCGCGCAACAGGCTGAACCGGTCGTCGAGCCGCCGGGCGAGCTCCGCCACCGACATGATCCGCACCCGCGCGGCGGCCAGCTCGACCGCGAGCGGCAGCCCGTCGAGTTGGCGGCACAGCTCCGCCACGGCCGCCGTGGGCAGGTCGACTCCCGGCCGCGCCGCCCGCGCCCGCTGCCCGAACAGCTCGACGCTCGTCGCCAGGCTCAGCTCCGGTAGCTGGTAGACCGACTCCGACGACAGGCCCAGTGGCGTCCGGCTGGTGGTGAGGATCCGCAGCTCGGCGGTCATCGACACGCAGGTGCGGACCAGGTCGGCGACAGCGGCGACGACGTGCTCACAGTTGTCCAGCACCAGCAGGGACGGGCCGGCCCCGAGCCTGGCCGCGATGGCGGCGGCGTCACCGGCGCCCGGGGAGTGCCCGACCGCGCCCGGCGCCCGGTGCTCGCCCACCCCGAGGGCTGTCGCCACCTCGCGGGCCACGTCGTCGGCGGCCACGATGCCGGCGAGCGGGACGACGGTGACCGTCGGCATCTCGGCGCGGCGGGCGACGACGTTGGCGAGCCGGGTCTTGCCGAGGCCCCCCGGCCCGACGATCGAGGTCACCCGGGAGGTGCGCAGCAGCGCCTCCACCGCGGCGACGTCGTCGTCCCGGCCGAGCAGCGGGTTGGGCTCGTGCGCGACGCCGTGCCGGACCGTGGGCACCACGCCCTGGAGCAGCCGCCGGTGCTCGGCCCGCAGCGCCACGCCGGGATCGGCGCCGAGCTCGTCGCGCAGCGCCCGCCGGTAGGCGTCGTAGCGGGCCAGCGCCGTGGCCGGGCCGACCGTCGCCGCCTCGCACCGCAGCAGCTCGACCAGCACCTCCTCGTCGCGCGGTCGCTCGGCGGCCAGCTCGGCCAGCCGGTCCACCGCCTCAGCCGGCCGGTCGAGACGGGCGAGGGCGAGCGCGCGGGCCCGCACCAGCGTGCGGTAGGCGGCCCGCCGCTCCGCCCGCAGCGCGGTGACCGGGCCGTCGGCGTCGTCGGCCGGACCGGGCCCGGCGCCACCCCACAGGGCCAGGCCGGCGTCGGCGTGCGAGAGCGCGGCGGCATGGTCACCGGCACCCGAGCATCGGGCCGCCGCCGCGGCCCGGATCAGCACCGCCGAGCTGTCGATCTGGTCCTCGGTCAGCGTCAGCCGGTAGCCGGTCGGGGTCCGGGCGATGACGTCGGCGCCGAGCTGGGACCGGGCCCGGGAGACGAGGATCTGCAGGGCCTTCGGCGGGTTCTCCGGCTGCGCGTCCGGCCAGAGCCCCTCGACCAGCCGCCCGACGCCGCAGCCCGTACGCAGGTCAGCGGCGAGCAGGGCGACGAGACCCTGCAGTCGTGGACCCGCGATCTCCCGGCCACGGAAGGACACCCGTGACAGCAGGACAAGATCGGGGGCCACCGCACCAGGGTACTGACCCCGGACGTCAGCGGCGGCGGGCCGAGGTCTGCTCCCGGACCACGAACCGGATCGACTTCGCCTCCGTCATGCAGGCGCGCATCGGCCCGACCAGCTCGCGGTGCTCGGGGCTGCGCTCCCATGCCTCGAAATGTCCGAGCGACTCCCACTCGCTGGTGATCAGCCACTGTTCCGGATCGGTCGGCGAGGCACACACCTGATCGACCAGGTGTCCGTCCACCCCCTCGGCGACCTGGTATCGAATCCGCTCGTACGCCTGGAGAAACGCCTCGGCGCGTTCGCGCGGCACCCGGATCAGGAACACCACCCGGGCCTTGGCCGTCTCGGTCATGCTCTCCGCCATCTGGACACCTCCACCGGGCCGTGCCGCAGCGCCACGGCACTGTTGAATCCATCGAATCCGCGGGCGCAGACCAGTGCGACGTCCACCCGCCGTGGTCCGGACTCCCGGACGAAGTCCAGCTCGCAGCCGGGCGCCGGGCGGTCCGGGCCGGCGGTCGGCGGCAGTGTTCCGTGCCGCATCGCCAACAGCGCGGTGGCGACGTCCAGTGCCGCCCCGCCCTGGTGGGCCCGGCCCGTCAGCGGCTTCTGCGTGGTCACCGGTGGCGGCCGCTGCCCGAACACCGTACGCAGCGCGATCGCCTCGCTCCGGTCGTACGGTGGCACACCGAGCGCGTCCGGGAAGACGACGTCCACCTCGGCCGGGTCGATGTCGGCCCGGGTCAGGGCGAGCCGGATCGCCCGCGCGTACTGGGTCCCGTCGACATCGGCACCGCCATCGTGCGGGGCGGTGTGTCGGGCGTCGTGGCTGGCGCCCCAACCGGCCACCTCGGCGTAGATGGTGTCGGCGCCCCGGGCCAGGGCGTGGTCCAGATCCTCGACCACGAAGATCGCACCGCCCTCGCCGGGGACGTACCCGCTGGCCGCCACGTCGAACGGCCGGTACGCCCGATCCGGTTCGGGACAGGCGCTCAGCAGCCCGCTGCGGAGCTGACAGGTCAGCGCGTATGGGCTCAGTGGACACTCGGTGCCGCCCGCAAGCACCACCGGAGTACCCCGGCGGATCATCCGGGCGGCGTGTGCCAGGCTGTCCAGCCCACCGGCGGTCTCCGCGGCGAGCACCCCGCAGGGGCCCTTGAACTGGTGCCGAATGGAGAGCTGGCCGACGCTCGCCGCGTAGAACCAGGCGATCGACTGGTACGCACCGACCGTCCGGGCCGGGCCGCGCCAGAGCCGCTGGAGTTCACGCTGACCGAACAGGTTTCCTCCGGAGGAACTGGCCAGGGTCACCGCGTAGCCGTACGGATCGTCGGCCACCTCCGGCAGGCCGGCGTCGGCGAGGGCGAGCCGGGTGGCGGCGAACCCGAGGTGCGTCCACCGGTCCGTCTGCACCACCTGTCGGTTGTCGGCGTGGTGCAGCGCGTCGAAGTCGGCCACCTCCCCCGCCAACTGTCCGGGGTAGCGGTCCGGATCGAACAGCGTGATCCGACCGATCCGGTTCTGTCCGGCGAGGACGCACTTCCAGTGCGCGTCGGCACCGATTCCACTCGGCGCGACGACGCCGATCCCGGTGATCACGGCCCGGGCGGTCACCGCCGCGACCCGCCGAACCGGGTGAAGACCATCGCCGACTGGAAGCCGCCGAATCCGCTGCCCACCGACAGCGCCACCCGCACCGGGACCTCCCGGGCCACGTTCGGGATGTAGTCCAGGTCGCATTCCGCGTCCCGGTTGACCCAGTTCGCCGTCGGCGGCACCACACCGAATTCGATGGCCAGCGCGCAGGCCGCCATCTCGATCGCGCCGATCGCGCCGAGCGAGTGCCCGACCATCGACTTGATCGAACTGATCGGGACCTGGTACGCCGCATCGCCCAACGCCCGCTTGAATGCCGCCGTCTCGTGCCGGTCGTTCTGCCGGGTGCCCGAGCCGTGCGCGCTGATGTACGAGACGTCCTCCGGATCGCACCGGGCCTGCGCCATCGCGTCGTCGATCGCCAGGGCCATCTCGACGCCGTCCGGACGAAGACCGGTCATGTGGTAGCCGTTGCTCCGGTTGGCGTACCCGGCGGCCTCGCAGTAGACCCGGGCGCCGCGCCGCCGCGCATGTTCCGCCTCCTCCAGGACGAGCACGGCGGCGCCCTCGGCGAGCACGAACCCGTGCCGGTCCCGGTCGAACGGCCGGGAGGCGTGCGCCGGGTCGTCGTTGTCCGGGGTGGTCGCCTTGATCGCGTCGAACGAGGCGACCGTGACCGGTGAGATCGGACTGTCCGAGGCGCCGGCGAGCATCACGTCGGCCTCGCCGTCCTCGATCAACTGCTGGCCGTAGCCGATCGCGTCGATCCCGGACGTGCAGCCGGTCGAGATCACCTGGGCCGGGCCGTGCAGCCCGTGCCGGCAGGCGACGTCGGCGGCGAGGCTGCTCGGCATCAGGGCCTGGTACAGGAACGGTCCGGCCCGGTCCGGGTCGACCAGCCAGTCCGTACCGGAGTCGCTGACCGCCACGTACTCCCGTTCCAGCGCCGTGGTGCCGCCGACCGCCGAGCCGAGCACCACCCCGGTGCGCTCGCGCGTCGGGTCGGACAGCTCCAGACCGCTGTCCGAGAGCGCCTCGATCGAGGCGGCCAGGGCAAACTGGACGTACCGGTCGGACCGCTGTTGTTCCGTTTCACTGAGGCCGGCCCGGACCGGGTCGAAGTCGCACTCGGCGGCGATCTGGGAGCGGAACGGTGACGGGTCGAAGAAACTGATCCGCCGGGTGGCCGTCCGGCCGGCGGTGATGGTGTCCCAGAAGCTCTCCCGGGTGACTCCACCCGGAGCGACCACTCCGATTCCGGTCACCACGGCCCGCCGCCCGGTCACGGCGCGGCCTCGGTCCGGCCGCCGAGAGCCCCGGCCTCCCGCCGGCCGCCGAAGTTCGCCGCCTCCGCCCCCTCTGCGGCCTCCGCCGCCGACTCGGTGTCGACGTGCCCGAGTTCCGGCCGAGGCGCGAGCGGGCCGAGTTGGAAGACCACCTCGGCGGGCTCGTCCGCCACGTTGCGCAGCCGGTGCCGGACATTGACCGGTACGTAGAGAGCCTCTCCGGTACGTACCGGCACCGGCTCGTCGTCGAGGTCGACGATCAGTTCGCCACGGGCGACGTACAGGAACTCCTCGCTGTAGGGGTGGTAGTGCTCGGCGATGCGCTCGCCCGGGGCGAGGTTCGCCACGCCCAGGAAGCCGGAGGTGCTGCCGACGGTGCGCGGGCCGAGCAGTACCCGGATCTCGCCGCCTCGGCGGCGGTCCGGCGCGACGTCGCGGGCGGCCATCAGCCGGCGATCGTGCTCACTCATCGCCGACCCCGACCGTCGCGGCCGCCGTACCGACAGCTCCGGGAGCCGGCGGTCCGGCGGACGTGCCGACCGCCTGCTCCGGCGGGGTGGTCGCCGCGAGTTCGGCGGCGATCCGCTCGATCTTGTCCCGGATGATGTCCAGTTGCACCCGACTGTTGGCGTTGATCCGCTCCGTCATCTGGGCGGTGGTCACCGGGGCGGTCGGGCGCATCTCGAAGTCCTGGGTCCAGGTCATCCGGGTACCGCCCGGCACCTCGTCGTACCGCCAGTGGATCCGCATGTACTCGAAGGGCCCGGTCTCCACCCGGTGCGCGTGCACCTCCCGCCGGGCCGGATCGGCGGTGCGCTCACTGACCCAGCTCCAGGTCACGCCGTTCTCATCCGGGTACATGGTCAACCGGAACCGGACGGTGTCGCCGTGCTGCTCGAGAATCTGCACCGACTGGTACTCGGTGAACAGGCCGGTCCAGTTCCCGACGTCGTTGGTCCGGTCCCAGACCAGGTGCGGCGGGGCCGCGATCACCACACTGTTCTCGGTGTGGCCGGGCCGACCCTTGTCACCGGCGGACCGACCGTCCTGCGGACCAGCCGCCCCGGTTTCCGGAGTGGACTGCCGCACGACGAGATCGGAGATCTCCGCGATGCTGAGCTGCCCGGCCTCCTCGGGAAGCTGTACCCGGTAGCGGTCCGCGACCACCGCCTGTAGCTCGAGCAGCGCCAACGAGTCCATGCCGAGGTCCTCCAACGAGGTCGTCGGCGCCGCGGCCGCAGCGTCGGCGTCCAGGCCGCAGTGTCGGACCAGGATCGCGATGATCTCCGCCACGGTCGCCTGCGGCGGCGCGGCGGGCTCCGCCACGCTCCGGACCGGTTCCTCTCCGGGCCGGGACGGCTCGGCCAACGCCGGGTCCTCGTGTCTCACGGTCATCTGGTCCTCCTCGAAAGATGCGCCGAACTGGCCGGGACGGAGTCCTTCGGCGAATCGGGGACGCCGAGCAGCCGGTCGACCAGTCCGGTCGAGTACCGCCCCTTGCGGAATCCCGCGTCGTCGAGGACCCGTCGGATGAACGGGATGGTGGTGTGTACGCCGGGACCGTCGACCTCGAACTCGTGCAGCGCGCGTTCCATCCGGCCGAGCGCCAGGTCCCGGTCCGGCGCCCAGACCACGACCTTGGCGAGCAGCGAGTCGTAGTACGGGCCGACCAGATAGCCCGGATAGCCGTGTGTGTCGGTCCGGGTGCCCGGCCCGTTCGGCGGGATGAACCTGGTCAGCCGGCCAGGAGTGGGCATGAAGTTGCGGTCCGGGTCCTCGGTGTTGACCCGGCACTCGATCGCGACACCCTGGAGTCGTACGTCCTCCTGGCGCAGCCGCAGCGGTACGCCCCCGGCGATGTGCAACTGCTCGTGCACCAGGTCGACGCCGGTGATCATCTCCGTCACCGGGTGCTCCACCTGGATCCGACAGTTGATCTCGATGAACTGGAAGCGCTCCGCCTCGTCGACCAGGAACTCGAAGGTCCCGACCCCGGTGTAACCGGCCCGGAGCGCGCCACGCAGGGCGGTCTCGGCGATCGCGTCGAGGGTTACGCCGGACAATGCCGGCGCCGGACCCTCCTCGATCAACTTCTGATGCCGCCGCTGCACCGAACAGTCCCGGGTCCCGAGGTGCACCCCGTTGCCGTACCCGTCGCAGAGCACCTGCACCTCGACGTGCCGGGCCGGGCTGAGATAGCGCTCGACGTAGACCCGGTCGTCGCCGAACGCGGCCTGCCCGACGATCCTGGTCCGGTCGTACGCCGAGGCGAGGTCTTCGGCGGAGAGCACGACCGTCATGCCCCGACCGCCGCCACCGGCGGCGCACTTGATGATCACCGGGTAGCCGATCTCCTCGGCCACCGCCCTGGCCTGGGCGACCGTGCCGAGGGTTTCCATGCTGCCCGGCGGAAGCGGAAGACCGGCGTCGCTCATCAACGCCCGCGCCTTCGACTTGTCGCCCAGCGCCACCATCACCTCGGGCCGGGGTCCGATGAAGACCAGTCCGTTGTCGGCGCAGATCTCGGCGAAGTCGGCGTCCTCGGACAGGAAGCCGTAGCCCGGATGCACGGCCTCGGCTCCGGTCTTCCGGGCCGCCTCGATGATGGCGGCGGCGTTCAGGTAGCTCTGCCGAGCGTCCGGCGGCCCGATGCAGACCGCCTCGTCGGCAAGGCGTACGACGGCGGAATCGCGGTCCGCGACCGAGTACACCGCGACGGAGCGTACGCCCAGTTCGCGGCAGGCCCGGGCCACCCGGAGCGCTATCTCGCCACGATTGGCGATCAGGATCTTCTCGAACATGGCCGCACCGTCCTTGCGCTCATGCGGGTACCAGAGCGATCAGCGGTTGTCCGAACTCGACCGGTTCGCCGTCGTGCACGAGTACCTCGACGACCCTGCCGACCTGGTCGGCGACCACCTCGTTCATCAGCTTCATCGCCTCGACGATGCAGACCACCTGACCGGGCTCCACCTTGTCGCCGACCTCGACGAACGGTGGGCCACCGGGCTCGGCGGCCTGGTAGTAGGTGCCGACCATCGGCGCGAGCACGGTCCGGCGGCCGTCGGTGCCGATGGCCGCTCCGGTGGCCGCCGGTACGGCGAACGGGCCGGGGTTGGGCGCGCTGCCGGCCAGCTCCGTGCCGCCGGTCCCGGGGCCCGCGGCGGCCTCACCGCCGTGCCACTCGATCTCCAGCACGGCCTCGCCGCTGCGCAGACGGATCCGGCGCAGCGGCCCGGCGGTCTCCGCCACCAGCCGGCTCGCCTGCCGGCACAGCGCGGCGAGATCCCCCGTCCCATTGACCGGCACCGACTCCGACTCCGGGCCCAGCTCCGGCTCCGGCTTCCCGGCCAGATCCGCTTTACCGACCGGCACCGCCGACTCCGGCTTTCCGGCCAGATCCGGTGCCCTACCGACCGGCACCGCCAACTTTGGCTCTCCGGCGACCGACGCCCTGGTCATCGGGACTCCGTTCGGGTAGGGACGACGCTGGCCGCTGCCCCGTACCGGCGGAAGCGTTGGCGCCGCAGCCGGATCAGTTCCTCGGTGGGCACGTCGAGCAGCGGTGTCAGGTTGTCCACCAGGGCTCGGCGAAGCAGCGCGGCCGCTCCGGCCGGGTCACGGTGTGCACCGTCCGCAGGCTCGGCGATGATCGCGTCGGCGACACCGAGCCGGAGCAGATCCGGCGCGGTGAGCCGGAGCGCGTCGGCGGCCCGGGGCACGGCGGCCCGGTCCTGCCAGAGGATCGCGGCACACCCCTCGGGGCTGATCACCGAGTAGACGGCGTTGCGCAGCATCAGTACCCGGTCGGCCACGGCCAGCGCGAGTGCGCCACCGCTGCCGCCCTCGCCGATGATCACCGCCACCACCGGAGTACGCAGACCGGTCATCGCCAGGATGCTCGCGGCGATGGCACCGGCCTGGCCCTGCTGCTCGGCCTCGACCCCCGGGTACGCACCCGGCGTGTCGATCAGGGTCACCACCGGGAGGCCCAGTCCGGCGGCCAACCGCATGACCCGCAGGGCCTTGCGATAGCCGGCCGGACTGGCCATGCCGAAGTTGCGGGCCCGCAGTTCCCGGGGATGGTGGCCCTTCTGGTGTCCGACCACGGCCACGTACCGGTCGCCGAGCCGGGCCAGGCCCGCGACTATCGCCGCGCAGTCGACGCCCAGTCGGTCGCCGTGCAGTTCGACGAAGCCGTCGAAGGCGGTGGCCAGGTAGTCCAGCGTGGTCGGCCGCCCGGCATGCCGGGCCGAGCGGACGATCCGCCAGGCATCGGTTCCGTCGCCCGGGTCGAGGCCGTCGATTCGGCGCCGCAGTCCGAAGCCCTCGCCGCCGGTTGTGGCCAGCCGCTCGGGTTCGGCCCCGGCGGCACGACCGCTCGCCCCGTCGACCGGCCGGTCGCCGTCCGTTCCGCTCTGCCGTGAGGTGCCGCCGCCGATCGGGCCGGAGATACCGCCGCCGATCGGGCCCGAGATGCCGCCACCGGCCTGGCGACAGACACCGCCGCCGGTCCGGCGCTGTGCGGCGCCGAGCAGCCAGCCCAGCCGGGGGCGCAGGACGCTCCGCTCCACCACCATGTCGACGTGGCCGTGCCGGAGCAGGAAGTCCGTGGTCTGGAAGTCTTCCGGCAGCGTCTGCCGGATGGTCTGCCGGATCACCCGGGGGCCGGCGAAGCCGAGCCGGGACCCGCTCTCGGCCAGCACGATGTCGGTGCAGGTCGCGAACGAGGCGGCCACTCCGCCGTAGGTGGGATCGGTGACCAGGCTGACCGTGAGCAGCCCCGCCTCGCGCAGTGCGGCAATCGCCTGGCTGATGGTGGCCATCTGCATCAGCGCCAGTACGCCCTCCTGCATCCGCGCCCCGCCGGACGCGGTGACCAGGATCAGCGGAAGCCGGCCGGTCAGGGCGCATTCCGCGGCCCGGGTGATCAGCTCACCGGTCGCCGATCCGAGGCTGCCGCCGAGGAACCGGAAGTCCATCACGGCGAGCACGAGCCGGTGACCGCCGATGCTCGCCGTGCCGCAGAGCACCGCCTCGGCCAGTCCGGTTTCGGCACGCGCGGCGGCCAGCCGCTGCGGATACGGCATCGAGTCGACGAATCCGATCGGGTCGACCTGCACCGCCACGTCGGGCAGTTGGCTGAACGTTCCCCGGTCGACGAGTTGGCGGATCCGCTCCGGCGCCTCCAGCCGACGGTGGTCGCCACACTCGGGGCACACGTCCAGGTTGCGCCGCAGGCGTTTCCGGTACACCAGTGTTCGGCACGACCGACAGCGGGTCCAGGGCTGCTGGTCGAGATCGACGAAGGCATTCCGGCGGATGGCGGCTCCGGTCGCCGTTCGCCCGGTCATCGCCGGCCCTCGGCGGAGTCGGCCGACGCGTCCCAGCGGTAGAAGCAGCGCGCCATCGCGTCCGCCGGCACCCGCCAGTTCGGCAGGTACGGCGAGATGTGCGGCGCCAGGCGCTCGCTCACCCGGACGAACTCCGGATGCCGGCGCACGCCCTCGACGGCGGCCGAGCCGGGGCTGTCGGTCTCGACAAGGTGGACGTAGAGATCATGCAGCCGGTAGAGCGAGCGGTGCCGCACACCCACCAGTCGGGGTAGTTCGGTCCGGTCCGACTCGGCGAAGATCTGTGCCACCTGCTGCTCCGCGGCCGGAACAACCTTCGCGACGATCAGCGAGCGATCCATGGGGTGGCCTCCCTGGGCGATTCCCGCGCTCCGCGTGCGGTGACACTCGATTCCGGGCCGCGAACGGGTCTGCTCCCCCCGACCACTCCCCCGACCGTCACCTCGTCCAATGACTGGTGACCACCCTGCCCAGGCGGTGTCAACGGAATGTCACCCGATCACGTACCAGACGAACCTGGTTTGGTGACGCTCTGGTGACGGTGATCGGGCAAGATGCGCGATCCTGACCTCCGTGCAGGCGTCCCGAGCGCCCCGCCGATGGCACAAGGGAGCCCCTTATACCCAGGTCAGGGCAGGTACAGATCTGACCGGACGGGTACGTCGGATTGTCGACCAGCCGATTGACCCAGCGTGACGGTGATTGATAACCTTCGTCACGCTTTGCGGCGTCAGCGGCCGGCTGACGGAGGCGGCGTCCAGAGCACCATCGGCGTACCGGAGTGCTGGACGGCCACCGTCCAGGCAGAGCGGACTTCGGGACACGGGTTCCGGATGCAGGAGGGTGGGCCGTGACCTCGAAGGAGAGCGAGCCGCACGACGGGGCACGCCGGGCGCCGGCCCAACCGCCCGCTCAGACGATCCAGCTACTGCTCCTGGACGGGTTCAACCTGCTGCACGACAACGTACCCATCGTCGTGCCGCGTGGACTGCAACGGATCATCGCGCTGATCGGCCTGCGCCCGGGCGCGACCCGGGCGCACCTGGCTGGTCTGCTGTGGCCGGACACCGCAGAGGAACGGGCGATGTCGTCCCTGCGTACGGCACTGTGGCGGCTGCGGCAAGAGGGCAGTTGCCCGGTGCTGACGGCCGGCGACACCGTCCGACTCGACCCGGTGGTCATGCTGGACATCGATGATCTCGTCCGGGCCGCCGAGCGGGTCCGGGACGGTGCCGACCCCCGCCGGGCCGCGAAGATCCTCACCACCGGCCGACACGACCTGCTACCCGGCTGGTACGACGAATGGGTCCTGCCCGAACGCGAACGGCTGCGCCAGTTGCGGCTGCACATGCTGGAGGAGATCGCCCGTAGCCACCTGCGGGCCGGGCAGCACGGCGAGGCTCTACAGGCGGCCCTCGAGGCGGTACGGGCGGAGCCGCTCCGGGAGACACCGCACCGGCTGATCGTCGAGACCCACCTCGCCGAGGGCAACGCCTACGAGGCTCTACAGGCCTTCTACGTCTACCGCGACCTGTTGCTGCGGGAACTCCAACTGGAGCCGTCCGAGGCGATGTGCGGCCTGCTCAGTGATGTTCTCGCCCCGATTCCCCGGCCGACGATCACGCATTCGCCACGCCCGAAGCCCCAGCCGTCGCGCCCCGGGCCGTACGCCGAACGGTCGGCCCTGCCGGCGATACCCGGCCCGCGCTGATTCCTCCGGCACAGGACAGATCCCTCCGCCGGACGGGACCGGGCCGTCCAGACGGGACCGGTCCAGTCCGACGACGGCAGTGTTCGTCCGTGCGCTCGGCGGCTCTCATCGTGGCGCCACCGGCGTCACCGGGGCGTCAACCGGGGCAAGGGTTGCATGCGCACCGGGTGACGTCCCCTTGACGTCGACAACGGCATGGTGACCGGGCCCGGAACGTCCCGTCGCACCGCCGGCTGAGCCGGCCGGGACCTGACCGGTCGCCTCTCGGCCGACCGGGCCGACCCGTACCAGCCAGTGGGGAGACGACATGAATCGCGTGCTGATCGTGGGCCGGATCGTTCCGGGAACCGAGGAGGAGATCGCGAAGATCTTCGCCGAATCCGACGAGACGGACCTGCACACCGTCACGGGGGTACGACACCGCTCGCTCTACCAGCTCGGCGACCTCTGCCTGCACCTGATGGAGACGGAGGCGTTCTCGCCGGCCCGGCTGGAGCAGGCCAACCGGCATCCGCTCTTCGCCAGCGTCACGGAACGGCTCTCGACGTACATCTCGCCGTACTCACCGAACTGGCAGTCCCCCCGCGACGCCATGGCCCGGTGTTTCTACCAGTGGGACGGTCCCGGATCGGCGACCGGCAACCCGAGTTGACAGCGGAAGAGGGTCCGATGCAAGGCAGACCGTTACACGTCATCGTCATCGGGGCCGGCACCGGCGGCATGTGCCTGGCGCACGGCCTCCGGCGTGCCGGCATCAGCGTCGCGGTCTACGAGCGGTACCGGACCCGGAGCGACGGCCTCCTCGGCTACCGGGTCGGGATCAACCCGACCGGTTGCCGGGCCCTGCGGGAGTGCCTGCCGCCGGAGTTGTTCACCACCTTCCTCGCGACCTGCGCCCGAGCGCCCCGGTACTTCAACGTGCTGACCGAGCAACTGCACCGGACGGCGTCCTTCGCGCTGCGGCCCGGGGCGGACCCGACGAGCATCGACCAGTCGGTCTCCCGGATGACCCTGCGCCAGGTTCTGCTCACCGACATGGACGACGTGGTCCACTTCGGCAAGACCTTCACCCACTACGAGCGGCACGACGACGGCACCGTCACCGCCCACTTCGCCGACGGCACCTCTGCGACCGGGGACCTGCTGGTCGCGGCCGACGGCACCCACTCGGCGGTACGTCGGCAGTATCTGCCGCACGCCGAGGTCAAGGATGCCGGAAGCATCAACATCGCCAGCAAGATTCCGCTCACCGAGTACACCCGGAGCCTGCTCTCCGACGAGATCCGGGGCGGAATCTCGCTGATCTTCGGCGCCGGGGGCCTGATGGGCGTCCTGCACGTGATGGAGTTCAAGTGGGACCAGCGCGGTTCGGTCAAGCCCGGTGTCGGGGTGACCGACGCGAGTCTGATCGGCAGTTGGCCCGGACTGCTCTACGACAACACCCGGGACTGCATCAACCTGATCATCTGGAGCGCCGCCGACCGGTTCCCCCCGGACGTGATGGAACTGCGGGGTGAACGGCTCGCCAAGGTCGCGCTCGACCTGACCCGGAACTGGCACCCGACGCTGCGCGAACTGCTCCGGCACAGTGATCCGGGCAGCGTCATACCGATCAAGGTCGCCACCTCCGTACCGGTCGAGCCGTGGAAGAGCAGCAACATCACGCTGCTGGGCGACGCAATCCACACCATGACCCCCGGGCGGGGGGTCGGGGCCAACACCGCGCTGCGGGACGCGGCGCTGCTCTGCCGGCACCTGGTCGCGGCGGTGGCCGACGAACGACCGCTGGTGGAGGCGGTCGCGGACTACGAAACCGAGATGATCCGGTACGGCTTCGCCCGGGTCGCCGACTCGCTGCGTACCAACGGCACCAACGGGGACGATCCGATCTACAAGCCGATCATCGGCCGGTTCGCCATGCTGGCCGCCCGGGGCTACTTCAGCGTGACCAGCAGACTGCCCCCGCTGCGCCGGAAGTTCGTCGACCAGCTCTACAACTACCGGGGCGCGGAGGGCTGAGGTGCCGCCGGCCGGCTGATCACCGCGCCGATGCGGGCCGGATCGGGACGGTGAGTTCCTCTATCACGCCGGTCAGGCCCTCGGCGCCGTGACCCCGGTCGATGCGTCGCCGCACCACCTCGTGCAGGTGGACGAGCTGGGTGTGGTGCAGACCGGCCGCCGACCTCAGTCGTGACAACTGCTCCAGCACCGGGGCGTGCTCGGCCAGGGTGGCGGGCCCACGGGGATAGCGGCGTTCGCCGACCTGGCGGGCCGTCTCGGCCGCCGCCCGCGCGACATGACCCAACTGCCGGCCGGCGAACGTGGCGAAGGCGTCCAGGGCGGGGTTGCCGGCGCCGCCCACCAGCGCCAACGCGTTCAGGTAGGCCAGCTCGGCCTCGTACCAGAGGCCGAGCAGCGCCAGGTCGTACCGGCCGGCCAGACCGGCGTCCGGCCCGAGGTGGTGGGTGGTGCCGAGCTGCTCCAGGGTCCGGCGATGGGCGGAGAACGCCGGCTCGGAGCCGCTGTAGAAGAGGGTGGCTTCCGGGCCGCCGAGCTGGTCGGGGCCGGCGTGCACGACGCCGTCGAGGTAGTCGGCACCGGCCCGCCGGGCCCAGTCGGCCACCCGCCGGGCCCGGTCGGGAGCCCCGGTGGTCAGGTTGACGACGACCTTGCCCGGTACGGCGTCCGCGACGGCCCCCAGCACCTCCTCCACCGCGTCGTAGTCGGTCAGGCTGACCACGATCAACTCGCCGGCCGCCACAGCGTCGGCGGGCGTGTCGGCCAGGATCGCTCCCTCGGCCACCAGCTCCCGGGCCTTGCCGGGGGTACGGTTCCAGACCGTCACCGGATGGGCCCGGCCGAGCAGGACGCGCGCCAGTCCGGTGCCCATGGCGCCGAGACCGAGCACACCGATCGGAATCTCCATCGTCGACTCCCGTTTCGCAGTATCGTTCCGGTCCGACTCGTAACGTATCAGGTAGGCTGGCGTCGTGGAAGCCGGACAGTCTCCCCCGCCGCCCCGTGGCGGTCGGCCCCGCGATCCGCAGATCGACCAGGCGGTGCTGGATGCCACGTCGGCCGTGCTCGACGAGGTCGGCTACGTCCACCTGACGTTCGAGGAGATCGCCCGCCGGGCCGGCACCACCAAACCGGCGATCTACCGCCGCTGGCCCGATCGCCCTCGGCTGGTGCTCGCGGCGCTGGCCGTACGGCTGGGCGCCGCGCGTACCCCCGACACCGGCTGCACGCTGTGCGACCTGCACGAGGGCATCACCCTGTTCGTCGCGCTCTTCGACCGCATCCGGCCGGAGGTGCTGGGACCGTTGCTCGCGGACTGCGCACCGGAGCCGGCCCTACGCCAGACGTTCATGACCACCCTGTTCGACCCGCCCCGGGCCGCCGTGGGCCGGATGATCGACCGCGCGAGCGCGCGCGGGGACCTGCGTACCGATCTCGACCGCGACCTCGTCCTGGACATGCTCGGGTCGCTGGTGCACTACCGTGCCCTGTTCGGCCACGCGGCGACCGGCGACGCCGACATCGGCAGGGCGGTCGAGGCGCTGCTGCGGGGCGTCGCCACCGACTATCCGGCGCTGGTCGAGCACAGCCGCCGGATGACCGGCACCGCCCAGACCCACGGCGCGCACTGACGGCCGGACATCAGGCCAGCGCGGGCGCGCTGACGGCCGGACACCGTCAGGCCAGCGCGGGCGTGCTGTCCCGGACGACCACCTCGCCGCGGACCCGCCGCAGCCGGGGCCGCTCGGCCCGGGGCTGCATCACGAGTTCGAGCGCCGCCGCCCCGACCTCCTCCAGCGGCAGCCGGACGGTGGTGAGCGACGGTGTCACGTCCCGGAGCGTGACGATGTCGTCGAAGCCGGCCACCGCCATGCCACCGGGCAGCGGTACGCCGTGGTCGCGCAGCGCCGAGATGGCGCCGACCGCCATCACGTCGTTGACGGCGAAGACACAGGTGGCGTCGAGGCCACGGGCGAGAAGGTCGCGCATCGTGGCGTAGCCGCCGTCCCGGGTGAAGTCGCCGTGCGCCACCTGCCCCTTCGGCAGGGTGATCCCGGCGCTGGTCAGCCCGGCCTGGAACCCGGCGAGCCGATCCCGGGCGGTGAGCAGCGCACGAGGTCCGGCGAGTACGGCGAACCGCCGGTGCCTCAGCTCGACGAGTCTGCGCGCCAGCATCCGGGCGCCCTCGCGGTTCTCCATCAGCACCGTGTCGAGCGGCAGGACGTTCTGGCTCACCAGCGCGACCCGCGCCCCGGTCTCCTCGATGATCCGCAGCTCGGCACCGAGCCGGTCCCGCAGGGTACGGTCGGCGAACCGGCTGCCGGCCAGGATGACGGCCCGGGGACGTTGGCTGCGCAGGGTGGCCAGGTAGTCGAGTTCACGTTCGGCCCGCCCCGTCGTGCTGTACATCATCACGATGCTGCGGTGCTGTTCGGCGGCGCGCATCACGCCCGCCGCGATGGACGAGAAGAACGGGTCGGCGATGTCGTGCACCAGCAGCCCCACCACGTTGGTGTGCCCCCGGGCCATCGCCTGGGCCTGGGCGTTCGTGGAGTAGTTCAACGCGGCGGCGGCGGCGAGCACGCGGTCGGTCAGGTCCGCCCGCACCTGCCGGGTGCCGCTCCCGTTCAGCACCCGGGAGGCGGTGGCCACCGACACCCCGGCCTCGTGGGCGACATCCATCAGCGTGATCGTTCCGGATGATCGCTTGGTCATGTTGGCGGCCCCCACGAGCTGATCGGTGGCGACGTACGGGCAGGCCGCACGCCTGGCATCCGCACCTTAATGCCCACCACCCGCCCAATGGTGGCCGCCAAGCCGCTGCGGCGGGGCGAGACCCGGTCTCCGCGACCGTGGCGTGGCCGCCACCGCGTTCTTCGTTACGGCGCCGGGATCTGATGGAGGGTTTTCTTCGACTCGTACCAGGTGTCGCCGACGGGTTCACCGGCCAGGTTCCAGCTCCAGGAGACGGTCGGCGTGATCCGTAGGTAGTTGCCGGGGCCGACCATCCCGATCCGTTCGACCGGCTGCCCGGCCCGGCCGTAGATCCGGATGCCCCGCGCCACGAACGGATCGAAGGACGGCATGTCGTCGATGACCAGTGCGACCTTGTCGTTCCCGGCCCGGACGTTGCGGAACTTGCGGGTGTCGAGAACCGATGGGCCGGAGCCGCCGACCCAGAAGAACGTCCCGTCGAACTCGAAGGCGAGCGGGACAGCGTCCGGCTGCCCGTCGGTGGAGAGCGTCGCAAGCCGCGCGATCGGCTGCGACCTCAGGTAGCGGACCTCTTCCTCGGTGAATGCCATGTTGGTTCTCCATCTCCGGCTCGACCTGGCGCTGCCTTCTGGGGGTACGACGTCAGAGGCGGCCATCTCGCGCCCGCCGCACGCCATCCCACCATCCATACGAATGCCAGCCGCCCGGATCGACGACCACGCGACTCCGCCGGGCGAGGCGACGGTTGCCCCGGTGGGCGGCGGGCCGTAGCATTCGATTATTGTATCGATCGACACAGAAATGGGGACGCCGTGGGACCGCTCGCTGGCAAGGTCGCGTTGGTGACGGGAGGGAGTCGTGGCATCGGTGCCGCGATCGCCCTCCACCTGGCAAGAGACGGCGCCGACGTGGCGCTGACGTACCTGCGTGCGGAGCACCGGGCCGAGCGGGTGGTGCGGGAGATCGCCGCACTGGGCCGGCGTGGGCTGGCGATCGCCGCCGACAGCGCCGACCCGGAGGCCGTCACGTCGGCGGTCGACCACACGGCGACGAAGCTCGGGCGGCTCGACATCCTGGTCAACAACGCCGGGGTGTTTCCGTACGGGTCGATCGAGGAGACCACCGTGCAGGACCTCGACCACACGCTCGCGGTACACGTCCGGGGTGTCTACCTGACGATCAAGGCGGCGGTGCCGCACATGGGCGAGGGCGGACGGGTGATCAGCATCGGCAGCTGCTTCGTCGAGCGGGTCCCGTACCCCGGGGTCAGCCTGTACGCGATGAGCAAGAGCGCCCTCGGCGGCCTGACCCGTGGCCTCGCCCGCGACCTCGGCGGCCGGGGCATCACGGTGAACGTCGTACATCCGGGGTCGACCGACACCGAGATGAACCCGGCCGACGGCGAGACCGCCGAGACCGAACTCGGTTTCATCGCCCTCGGCCGGTACGCCGAACCGGCCGAGATCGCCGCGACGGTGAGCCATCTCGCCGGGCCCGGCGGTCGGTACATCACCGGCACGTCGATCAGCGTGGACGGCGGCTTCGCGGCATGACCGGACGCAGCGGACGCAGGGCGGGGACGGCGTGAGCAGGACAGCGTGCCCTGGGTCCTGCTGATCGTCGCCGGCCTGCTCGAGATCGTCTGGGCGCTGGCACTGAAGCACACCGAGGGCTTCACCCGGCTCTGGCCGAGCCTGCTCGCCGGCTCGACAGCGCTGCTGAGCTTCGTGCTGCTGTCGCTGGCGTTGAAGAACCTGCCAGTGGGAACGGCGTACGCGGTCTGGGTGGGTGTCGGGGCGGTCGGGGTCACCATCGCCGGTATCGTCGCCCTCGACGAGAGCCTCTCCCCACAGCGCATGTTGTTCGTGGCCCTGATCGCGGTCGGCATCATCGGGTTGAAGGCCTACGAGACCTGACCGGTGGACGTGGTGCGCGGAAGGCGGTGGCCGGTGGGCGGGCGAGGGCGGCCCCGGACGTTCGACCGCGCCGTGGCGCTGGAGCGAGCCATGGAGGTCTTCTGGCAGCGCGGGTACGAGGGCGCGTCGATGACGGACCTCACCGCCGCGATGGGCATCGGCTCGCCCAGCCTGTACGCCGCGTTCGGCAGCAAGGAGGCACTCTTCCGGGAGGCGGTGGCGCTGTACGACGAGGTCGACGGGCGGATCCCCCGGCAGGTGCTCCGGGAGGCGCCGACCGCGCGGGCCGGCTTCGAGGCACTGCTGCGCCACTACGCGCGGGCGTACGTGGATCCGGCCCGCCCGACCGGCTGCATGGTGGCTCTCGCGGCCACCACGATCAGCGCCGAGAACGACCAGGTCCGGGCGTTCCTCGCCGAGTGCCGGCAGGCCGACGTCGCCAACCTGAGACAGCGGCTCGACCGGGGTGTGGCAGAGGGCGACGTCCCGACCGGCACCGACACCGACACCGTGGCCGAGTTCGTCTACGCCGTGTCGCTCGGGATGGCGCTGCGGGCCCGCGACGGCGCCTCCGGGCAGACGCTGCGGCGCATCGCCGATGCCACCCTCGCCGCCTGGGACGTGGTGCTGCAATCGGCGTCCCCGGCCGGCTGAACCTGCCGCCGCCGCTCCTGCGGTCGGCACCGGGCGGATCGGCCGAGCCGTGACGGTACCCCTGCGTACGGTGCTGACCTGCACCGAAAGGTTTTCAGGACGGGCTGGATCTTGACGTTGACGTGCGAAAGCGGTTAGCTCGGAAAACGATTACCGCCCGGAAATTCCACCCGTCATGTCCACTGGAGACAGTCAGCACGCTTCATCTGGCCGCACCGTCGAGTCGGTCCCCAGCGATGTCCGGCCGACTTCGGGACAATGGTGGTCTCGCCCCAACCGGTGCCGCGTCCACACACCGAGTGAAAGGCACGATCACTTCCATGACCTCCGCAAGCAGCACGGCCGGGCCGACCGGCGGGCTCACCGTCACCCACGAGCACGGACGTCAGATCGTGGTCAACGCCGCCGGAGTGGACATCGCCACCTACGTGTACGACCCGCCGGTGCCGGACTACGAGTCACGCAAGCCCTATCTGCACCCGTTGCGTACGTTGAGCGGCGCGCTCGTCTCGGCGTACCGGCCGAACGACCACCGGTGGCACAAGGGCATCCAGATGACCATCTCCCACCTGTCGGGGCAGAACTTCTGGGGCGGGCACTCGTACGTACGCGACAAGGGCTACACCAAGCTGGACAACATCGGGCGGATGCGGCACGACTCCTTCGACCTGGTCGACGTCACCGACACCGAACTGACCCTGCGGGAGTCGCTGACCTGGATCACCTCGACCGACGAGCACTGGGTCGCGGAACGCCGGGAGCTGCGGATACACGGCGTCGACGCCGACCGGGGAAGCTGGATGCTCGACTTCGGCACCGAGCTGCGCAACATCCGCGGCGCGGAGTTGCGCTTCGGCAGTCCGACGACGCACGGTCGCCCGAACGCCGGGTACACCGGCTTCTTCTGGCGCGGGCCACGCGGCTGGACCGGCGGACAGATCATCACCGCCGACGGTGGCGGCGGCCCGGAGAGCATGGGCCGGGAATCGCCGTGGCTGGCGTACACCGGGCAGCACGACGAGGTCGACGGCGGCGGCACCGTGCTGGTCTTCGCCGGTACCACCAGCGCTCCCGTCCCGCTGAAGTGGTTCGTCCGCAACGACCCGTTCCCCGCCGTGAACCCGTCGCCCGCCTTCGACGAGGAGGTGGAACTCGCACCCGGGGAGACCTTCCGGCTCACCCACCGGGTGGTCTTCGCCGACCGCGCCTGGGACCGGGAGGAAATCGAGTCGTTCGCCGCGGAGCAGTCGCGGTGACCGCCGGCAGCGGGGCACCCGGCAACCCGGCCGGGATGCCGCCCTTCCCCGGCGCGGTCGGCATCAGCGGACTCCAGGTCTACCCCTGGCAGACCGACGACGGCCTGCACGGCGGCTCGCCA
Source organism: Plantactinospora solaniradicis (assembly GCF_042658085.1). Classification (NCBI taxonomy): domain Bacteria; kingdom Bacillati; phylum Actinomycetota; class Actinomycetes; order Micromonosporales; family Micromonosporaceae; genus Plantactinospora; species Plantactinospora solaniradicis. The sequence continues at coordinate 179,024 of NZ_JBHSPR010000007.1, forward strand.
CACGTGCACCTCTGCTGCGCGGAGTGCTACGTCGTGGTCGCCGGCCGGGGCCGGCTACAGACACTGACACCACAGGGATTCGAGGAGTCGACGCTGACCCCGGGCGACGTGGTCTGGTTCACCCCCGGCACCATCCACCGGGCCGTGAACGACGACGGCGCGCTCGGAGTCGTCGTGGTGATGCAGAACAGCGGACTGCCGGAGGCCGGCGACGCCGTACTCACCGTGCCACCGGCACACCTGGCGGACCTGCCGACGTACCGGCGGGCGGTCTCGCTAACCGGGCCGGACGGCTCCGGGCCGCCGTCCGCCGACCGGGCCCGGGCCCGCCGGGACCTCGCGATCGAGGGATTCACCGAACTTCGTCGCAGGTACGAGGCCGGAGACACCGCCGCGCTCGACGAGTTCTACGCGGCGGCCACCGCCCTGGCGGGTCCGCAACTGGACGCCTGGCAGGCCCGCTGGGAATCCGGACCGGTGGCCGTGAGCCGACAGACCGGGGAGCAGATCGACGCCCTCCGGCGCGGCGACCACAGCCACCTGGCCGCCGCCGCCGTCTCCCGGATCGCCCGACCCGACCAGACGACCCTGGGCATGTGCGGCTTCCTCTCCGCGTACGACCCCCTCCGTGCCGGACGCGGATAGCGCCGTCCGGCAACCGTCGAAGGAGCCTCTGTGGAACCCATCCGTGCCGCGATCGTCGGGACCGGGAACATCGCGCGAATTCACGCGGAGTCACTGCGGGAACTGGGCGACGACGTACGCCTGGTCGGTGCCGTCGACGTCGACGGCGACCGGCTGTCGGCGTTCTGCGACCGGCACGACGTACCGGCCCGCCACCCGGATCTGGCCAGCCTGTTGGAGAAGGACCGGCCCGACCTGGTGCACATCTGCACCCCGCCCGGCACCCATCACGACCTGGCGCTGGCCTGCCTGGAGGCGGGCAGCAACGTACTGGTCGAGAAGCCGCCGACACTGAGCCTGGCCGAGTTGGACAACCTGATCGAGGCCGAGCGGAAGCACGGGGCGGCGCTGGCCACCGTCTTCCAGCACCGGTTCGGCACCGGCGCACTGCGGCTGCGCGCGATGCTCGACTCCGGGGTGCTGGGCCGACCGCTGGTGGCGATCTGTCACACCACCTGGTTCCGGGACCAGGCCTACTTCGACGTCGAGTGGCGGGGCCGCTGGGACACCGAGGGCGGCGGGCCGACCATGGGACACGGCATCCACCAGATGGACCTGCTCTGCGCGATCCTCGGCGACTGGACCGAGGTCTCCGCGCTCGCCCGGCAGCAGGCCCGGCGGATGGACACCGAGGACCTGAGCATGGCCCATGTCAGCTTCGCCAACGGCGCGGTGGCCAGCGTGGTGAACAGCATGCTGTCGATCCGTGAGGAGAGCTACCTGCGCTTCGACTTCGAGCGGGCCACGGTGGAGCTGACCCACCTGTACGGCTACGGCGACGACGACTGGCGGATCACCCCCGCACCGGAGTTCGCCGACGAGGTGATGGCGGCCTGGCACGCCGGCTCCTCCGGGGTACGCAGTGCACACCGCGCGCAGTTCGCCGAGGTGCTGCGGAATCTCCGGATGGGTACGCCGGCACCGGTGACCTCCGCCGAGACCCGGCGCACGATGCAACTCGTCGCCGGGGTGTACGCCTCGGCGTTCACCCGCGCCGCCGTCCGGCCGGCCGAACTCTCCACCGAATCACCGTTCTACCGAAAGATGGAAGGCAACGGACCCCGATGGTGAACATCCCAGTCCCGGCTGTCGCCGTACCGGCGCCGGCCACCGCGCCCGCCGCGCTGCCCAACGCGCTGCCCAGCAGGGCGACCACCGGGGTGACCTCCGGGGCGACGGCGACGCGGCCCAGCAGTGGACTGACCGTCAGCCACGACATCGGCCGGTCGGTACGGGTCGGTTGGCACGGGGCGGACCTGTTCGACTACGTCTACACGCCGGAGGAACCCCGGGCCGAGTCCCCCAGGCCCTACCTCCATCCGATCCGGACCCTCGCCGGCAACGTGGTCAGCCTGTACCGCCCGCACAACCACCTGTGGCACAAGGGGCTGTGCTTCGGCATCTCCAACTTCGGGCCGTACAACTTCTGGGGCGGGTCGACGTACGTCCGGGGTCAGGGCTACCGGTCGCTCGACAACCTCGGGCTCGTCGCGCACGTCGACTTCCCGGCGCTGCGCCGCGACGCCGACGCCGTACGCCTGGTCGAACGGCTCCGCTGGGTCGGCCCGAACGGGAACCGGGTGGTCTCCGAGCGGCGTCGGCTGGCCGTGGCCGTGTGGGCCAACATGAGTGCCTGGCGACTTCAGTTCGAGACGGTGCTCCGCAACGACACCGCCGAGGTGATCACGGTCGGTAGTCCGACCACCCAGGGTCGGGAGAACGCCGGATACGGCGGACTGTTCTGGCACGGCCCCCGCTCGTTCATCGGCGGGCAGGTGGTGACCGAGGACGGCCCGGGTGCCGACGAACTGATGGGCTGGCGCGGCCCGTGGATGGGGTTCGTGGGCCGGCACGACGGCCTCGGGCCACCCGCCGCACTCGCCTCCACCCTGGTCTTCCGGAACGACCCGGCGAACCTCGGCGGCCCGACCCGCTGGTTCGTCCGCACCGAGCCGTACGCCTGCCTCGGCCCGGCCCCGTTCTTCGACCGGGAGTACGCCTTCACGCCCGGCACCGAGCTACGGCTGCGCTACGACGTCGTCATCGCCGACGGCGAGCGGGACGTGGCCGGATGTGCCCGGCTGGCCGAGCGGGCCGGGATGACCGACCTGTTGGCCGACGAACCCGAGGACCAGCGAAGGTGAGGAGAACAGTGGCGGACAACCGACCTTCCCGACCGGCCGGCGATCTGGTGCGCGACGAGCCGGGGCGGCGTCGTGCCGACGGCTGACTCCGGCTGGTCACTTGCGGCGGCCATGCTGCCGTTTCCGGCCGAACTCCGGCCCGGCGTGCCGGTGCAGGACGCCCCGGCCCAGACCTGGCGGGACACGCTCGCCGAGGTGGCGGCCGAGGGCTTCACCGAGGTCGACCTGACCGACTCGTGGGTCCGGGCCGGCGACCTCTCCCCGGCCCGGCTGACCGAACTGGACGAGGCGGTCCGTGCGGCCGGGCTGCGGGCCGAGGCGATCTCGGTGATCCGGCGCAGCGTCATCGACCCGGTCGCGGGGTTGGAGAACCTCGACTACAGCCACCGGTCGATCGACGCGGCGGCGGCGCTCGGCTGCTCGGTGCTGAGCGTCGGCCTGCACCGTCCGCTGACCGCGCGCCAGCGCGAGGTGCTGTGGTTCTGGACCGTGGACGGGCCCCGCGACGCAGGCGATCCGGAGACCCGCCGGCTGGCCGCGTCCCGGCTGCGCGAACTGGGCCAGCACGCCGCCGAGGTCGGCGTCGCCCTCTCCCTGGAGATGTACGAGGACACCCTGCTCGGCACCGCCGACTCCGCCGTCCGGCTGGTCGAGGAGATCGGGCATCCGAACGTCGGGCTCAATCCCGACCTCGGCAACCTGGTCCGGTTGCACCGTCCGATCGAGCCGATCGAGGTGATGCTCGACAAGTGCCTGCCGCTGACCAACTACTGGCACGTCAAGAACTACCACCGGTTCGAGGACGGTACGACCGGTACGGTGCTCAGCACGCCGACCTCGATGGAGCTGGGTGTCATCAACTACCGCCGGGCGGTCCGCTCCGCCGTCGCGTACGGCTTCACCGGGGCGTTCTGCCTCGAACAGTACGGCGGGGACGGGCTCGGCGTGATGTCCACGAACCGCCGCTACCTCACGTCGATCCTGCCCCCGAAGGAGGCACCGTGAGCCAGCCCGGAGTACCGGCCGACCCGGCACGGACCGCCGAAGGCAGCGGACATCCGACGAACACCCCGCCGTCGCCCGACGACACGACCCCGCCGACCGTCGCCGTCCTCGGGCTGGGGGCGATGGGGCTGCCGATGGCGCTCCGGCTCGGCACCGAACTGCCGGTGTGGGCCTTCGACATCTCCGCCGAGCGCCGCGAACTCGCCACCGAAGGCGGTGCGGTCGGGGCAGCTAGTCCGGCACTGGCGTGCCGGGCGGCCGACGTCGCGGTGCTCGCCGTACGGGACGAGGCCCAGCTCCGGGCGGCGCTGTTCGGCGACGACGGCGCAATCCACACCCTGCGGCCGGGTGCCGTCGTCGTGCTGACCAGCACGGTCGGCCCGGAGGCGGCCCGAGCGGTCGCGGCGGCGCTGGCCGAACGGCAGATCGACCTGGTCGACGCGCCGGTGAGCGGCGGACCGGTCCGGGCCGGCACCGGCGACCTGCTGATCATGGTCGGCGCGACGGACCGGGGGCTCGCACGCGGCCGCCGGGTGCTCGACCTGCTGGCCTCCACCGTTTACGTCGTCGGCCCGCACCCGGGCGACGGCCAGACCATGAAGACGGTGAACCAACTGCTCTGCGGCATCCACACCGCCGCCGCGGCCGAGGCGTTGGCGCTGGCCCGGGCCCTCGGCCTCGATCTCGACACCGTGGTCGAGGTGCTCGGCTCGGGTGCGGCGGCCTCGTTCATGCTGGCGGATCGAGGCCCACGGATGGCGCGGGCGTACACTGGCGACGTCGAGTTGCGGTCCCGGTTGGACGTGATCAGCAAGGACATGCACATCGTCGGCCGGGTCGCCTCGGCGGCGGGGGTGCCGACACCGGTCGCGGCCGCCGCCACCCAGCTCTACACCCTGGCGATGCGCCAGGGCATGGCGGCCGAGGACGATTCGACGGTCGTCACGCTGCTGGCGCCGCAGGACGGGACAGCCGGGTCGGAACGGCCCGACCCGCCGACCGGAGGAGCTGGCCGATGACCCGACTGTACGACGATCCCGCCTCGTTCACCGAGGACATGCTCGCCGGCTTCCTCGACCTGCACCGGCGCTATGTCCGGGGCGTCGACGGCGGCGTGGTCCGGGCCGGGGCGACCCGCACCGGGAAGGTCGCGGTGGTGGTCGGCGGTGGATCCGGGCACTATCCGGCGTTCTGTGGTGTGGTCGGTCCCGGCTTCGCCGACGGCGCGGTGGTGGGCAACATCTTCACCTCCCCCTCGGCCCAGCAGGCGTACGAGGTGGCCCGGGCCGCCGACAACGGCGGCGGGGTGCTCTTCCTCTTCGGCAACTACGCCGGGGACGTGATGAACTTCGGGCTGGCCCAGCAGCGGCTGCGTGCCGAGGGTATCGACACCCGGACGGTGCTGGTCACCGACGACATCGCCAGCGCCGTTCCGGCGGAGGCGGAGAAGCGCCGAGGCATCGCCGGCGACTTCGTGGTGTTCAAGACCGCCGCCGCGGCGGCCGAGGCCGGCTACCCGTTGGCCGAGGTCGAGCGGGTGGCCCGGGTCACCAACGAGCTGACCCGTTCGCTCGGCGTCGCGTTCGCCGGCTGCACCCTGCCGGGCCAGGATCATCCGCTGTTCACCGTGCCGGCCGGCACCATGGGGCTCGGGCTGGGCATCCACGGCGAGCCCGGGGTCTCCTCCGACGACCTGCCGACCGCCTCGGAACTCGCCCGGGTGCTGGTCCGTGGCGTTCTCGCCGAACGGCCGGAGGGCGCCGGCCCCCGGGTCGCCGCCATCCTCAACGGTCTCGGGGCCACGAAGTACGAGGAACTGTTCGTCGTCTGGAAGACGGTCGCCGAGGAGCTCTCCCGGGCCGGGCTCGAGGTGGTCGATCCCGAGGTCGGCGAGCTGGTCACCAGCCTCGACATGGCCGGCTGCTCGCTGACCCTCTGCTGGCTGGACGAGGAGTTGGAGGGCTTCTGGTGCGCGCCGGCCGACACTCCGGCGTACCGGAAGAACCCGCACCGGGTCGCGGGCCTCGCCGACCAGGTGGATCGGGCCACGGAGGCAGGCGGCCCGACGGTGTCCGGCGACCGCGCGAACGGCGGACGAGCCGCCGAGGCGAGCGGCGGGCAGGTCACCGACTCCGGGAACGGCGGATCCGGGACGGCGCGGAGCAGTCCGGAGTCGCGGGCGTACGGCCGGGCCGTGGCCGGGGCGCTGGCGGAGGTCGCCGAGGCGCTGGCGGTCGCCGAGGAGGAACTGGGTCGGCTCGACGCCGTGGCCGGGGACGGTGACCACGGGCGCGGCATGCTGCGCGGGGTACGGGCCGCCGCCGGGGCCGCGCAGGCGGCGGTCGACGGTGGACACGGCGTCGCGTCGGTGCTCGGCGCGGCCGGAGACGCCTGGGCGGCCCGGGCCGGCGGCACCTCCGGAGTGTTGTGGGGCGCGGCCCTCCGCTCGGCCGGCGAGCAACTCGGTGACGAGCGGAGCCCTCTCGGTACGGCCGACGTCCGGGCTGCGGTCTGGGCCGCGGTCGAGACCGTGCAGGGACTCGGCGGTGCCGAGCCCGGCGACAAGACGCTGCTCGACGCGCTGGTGCCGTTCCACGACGCCCTCGACACCGCGGCCGGGTCCGACACACCGGTCGGGGCGGCCTGGCAGCAGGCGGCCCGGGTGGCCGACCGGGCGGCGGAGGAGACCGCCGGGCTGCGGCCCAGGGTCGGCCGGGCCCGTCCGCTGGCCGACCGGAGCGTCGGTACACCGGACCCCGGCGCCGTGTCGCTGGCGCTCTGCGTCCGTACCGTGGCGGTGGCATTCGAGCGTCACGGCGACAGCACACCGGAGGTGTCCATCGTGGACGAGGGGTCGGACAGGTGACCGGCGACCGGCTGCGCATCGTCGTCGGCTGCGACGACGCGGGCCTGCACTACAAGGAGGTACTGCGCGCCGATCTGGAGGCGGACGACCGGGTCGCCTCGGTCGAGGACGTCGGCGTGGGCCGGGACGACGCGACGGCGTACCCGCACGTGGCGGTGGCCGCCGCCCGGCTGGTCGCCGAGGGCCGGGCGGACCGTGCGCTGCTGATCTGCGGTACCGGCCTCGGCATGGCGATCGCGGCCAACAAGGTACCGGGGGTCCGGGCGGTCACCGCCCACGACGGCTTCTCGGTGGAACGTGCCGTGCTCAGCAACGACGCCCAGGTGCTGGCCATGGGACAGCGGGTGATCGGGCTGGAGCTGGCCCGTCGCCTGGCCCGGGAGTGGCTGGGTTACCGCTTCGACGCGTCGTCCGCGTCCGCCGCCAAGGTCGCCGCGATCAGCTCGTACGAGACGGCGGCACCGGCCGACGACGGCGTCGACCTCCAGCGGCCGACCGCCGCAGGACCGCATTCGCCTCACATCTGACGACCGGCTCTTCCGGGAACCACCCTCCGATCGGCGAGAGCCGCTGGCCCGTGCCCACGGGGACGTGCCTCGACCGCCCCGACCACGCGCTGCGCCCACTTCTCCCAGTCGTCGAAGTCCAGGAACCGGCCCAGCCGTCCGAGCTGCGTCAGCGGGTCGTCGACGAGGTCCTCGTACGTCATCGTCAGCAGTTCCTGTGGCCGGGCATCGGCGATGGCCTGCTCGGCCTCGCTGGCGAGAAACGCACACAGGCCCAGGTAGCGCTCAACATCCCGGGCGCGTTCGCGTAGCGTCTGGGCTGTCAGTCGGCCGGGCAGGTAGGGCGCCAACTCCTCCGGCACGGGCTGACCTGCGGCAAGCTGGAACGGGTCGAGCCCGTATCGGCCGAGGGACTCCATGCTGAGCTGCAGAAGCTGGAAAGAGGGATGGCGGCTCATCGAATGGGCGGTGTCCGCCCAGTCGCGGGTCAGGTAGACGATCTTCGCGGTGGGATAGTTCTTCAGCAGGTACGGGGCGACGTGGCTGGAGCCGCCGGATCGCTCGACCCAGCGCCGCCGGGCGGTGAGCGACGTGAGCAGGTCCAAGAACATCTGGTGATGCCAGGCCACCGGCTGAGCCGGAAACCCGGGCACCAGCTCGGCGAGTGTGTCGTACAGGTGATCAGGATCGGACGAGATCTTCGGCAGCGTGGTCGCGAGGATCCGGGGCAGCTCGGCGAGGTTGCGGGCCCACCGGCCGTCCTCCGGATAGCACACCTCGACCGGTGCGAGGCCGATCCGGAAGAGGGTGGCGAGTTCCGGCCTGGGGCTGCTCAGCCTCGACCAGTACGCGGCGCCGCTGAGAACGTCTTCGGCGTCTGTCGGGGCCACCACCGCCATGAAGAATTCCTGGACCGACAGCGTGTCGATCTGCTCGGCGATCAGGTCGGACAGCAGGGTCGACCCGCATCGACCGGTGCTGATGATGATCGCCTGACCAGAGGTCGCCGGATCCATCAGAAGTCCTCCTGAACGATGCGGATCAGTGGATGCCGCCGGGGTGGACCACGTGTCCCGACCGTCACGGCCGGAGAGCCCTGTGGCGTCTGCGCGGCCGGGGTGGACGTCACAGTCCTGCCGTAGCCAGGACAGGACGATGTCGCCAACGACGCCCGGCTGGTCGACAAGGATGGAGTGTCTCTGGCCGGGCACGGTGACGATCCGCGCTTGCGGCAACAGCCGTCGTACCTCGGGGGCCAGTTCGACCACGGCTGAGTCGCCGCCGTAGACCCACAGCACCGGACACCCGACCGCGACGATCCGCTCCTCGGCCGGTAGCCGGCTGGCGGGCAGGTCGCGCACGAGGCTCGTGGCGGCGAGCACCTCGCGAGCCATCCTGGCCCGGCGGCTGGCGCGCTCCCCGCGTTCGGCTTCGATCTCGGCCAGGGCGTGCGCGCGGGGCAGGTACGTGGCGGCGTTGTCGAGCTGCTGGGCCACCCGCTCGAACCACAACGCGGTGGGCGGGGAGGACTCGACGGCGGCAATGGCGGCGACCCGCTCGGGGTGGCGGGCCGCGTAGCCGAATGCGATCGTGCCGCCGAAGGAGTTGCCGAACAGGTGGACTGGGCCGGTTACGTCGAGCGCGGCCAGCAGCGCCGCCAGGTCGTCGATGAAGTCGTCCAGCGTGTAACCCTCCGGTGGGCGGTCGGTGTGTCCGTGCCCACGCAGGTCGTACATGACTACGCGGAAGCCGGCGGCGACGAGCGGGTGGGCCAGGGTGAGGTACCAACTGGCCAGGGTGTCCGTGGCCATGCCGTGGATCAGCACGGCGGTCGGGGCGGGGTCGTGTCTGCCGGAGGTCGTGCCGGCAACCGGCTCGGGTGGGGAGAGCTGCTCCACGTGAACGGAGAGGCCGTTCGCCCGCACCATGCTCATGCCGGGGTGCCCGCCGTGCCGGGGCTGGCGTCCACGCTGTCGAGCGCGGCGGCGATGTGTTCGACGAGTTGCCCGACCCGCAGTTGCCGTACCGAATCCAGGTCGAGGCCAGCGACGAGCTGGGCAAAGTTGACCGTGTCGCCGTACCGGACCTGCAGGCGGCCGGCGAGGGAGATGATGTCGATGCTCTCCATTCCCAGGTCCTCCTGGAACTTGGTCGCCATGGTGATCTCGCCGTCGACTCCGGCGTCTTCGAGGAGCGCGTGCAGCATCTCGGCAACGTCGGCAAGGACGCTTGCCTGGTCCACAGACATGTGTGATGGCCCTTCTCGTGATCGCGGCTACGGCTGGCCGGTTCGGTGGACAGGCTCCGGTCCCCAGGTCCAGCCGACGACGTACTGCCGTACGGGGAGGTCTTCAGGGTTGGACACCTCTCGATGTGCGACCCGGTAGACACGATCGCCGATCTCGACGGTCAGCGTGGCCGGGGAGGCGGCCACCACCGTGAACCGTCGCGGATCGCCGGCGAGGCCCGTGCCCTCTGCCTTGGCGACGGCCTCCTTCGCGACCCAGAAGCGGGCAAACCACAGGCTATGGTCGTCGCCGGTGGTTACCGAGTCGAGCAGCCGGCGTTCCGGTTCGGAAAGCGCGAACGTGACAGTGCTGTCCGGATGGTCGGCGATCTCCGCGACGTCGATGCCGACGCCGGGGGCACCGGGCGGGGTGTCCGACGCACGAGGTCGGGCGATCGCTACACCGATCTCGGCCACGTGGGCCAGTGAGACGTCACAGTCGCGGAGGCCACGGCCGGGTCGTGGGTGGACCCGGGGGATGCCGTTCGGCTCGTTGGTAACCGTCAGCTCGATCGGGTAGACGTCGGTGTGGCCGTCGGCCCACAGCTGGAAGCGGACAGCGTCCTTGACTGCGATCCGGCCGAGCAGCCATTGCTTGCGCGCCCTGGGGGGCTGCCGCTCGTAGTCAGCATAGCCACTGGTGCCGAGGATGCCGCGAGCGGCCATGCCGCGGGTGACCAGGTCTGTCCAGCAGTCGAAGGCCACGGTCCAGCCCTCCGGCTGCCGCAACGACATCGGATGGCGCTCCGGGAAGCGCTCCGCCGGTCGGGCGGTGGGATGGCTGTCGAAGCGCCGGTCGACGCAGCCGTCGACCTGTGCCCATACCCGGCCGTCGACGGAGAGCTGGGTGTCGGCGACGAGCTGCGCGTCGTCGATCGAACGCACCCGGGCGACGCATTCGAAGGCCGTACCGGGGGCCGGCGGCGGCCCGAAGAACCGCACGTGCCCGAACTCCACCGGCAGTGCCACGGTCCGCATCGGCTGTGTCGTGATGAGCCAGTTGCCGACCAGTTGTAGTGCGTTGTCGAGCAGCGCGCCGGGCGGGGTCGGGGCGGTCACCACGCCGCGAACGTGCATGTCGCCGAGGGCGTGCACCCTGGTCACGCCCTGGAACAGGGGACCGTGGAACATCAGGCGTTCGGCGTACATCTCCTCGGCGCTGACCTGCGGAGGCCGTTCGGTGGCCGGGTCGTGCTGCCAGACCGCCGGCCGGTCGGTCGGGTAGTCCGGCGCCACCTCGATCGTCGAGCGGGCGTAACCACCGAAGATCACCGACAGCCGACCGGGTCCGACCGGCTTGACAGTGATCTCGACGTCCTGCGGCGGCGCGGCTGTCAACCAGCGGTTGAAACGCGCGTCGCGCACGCCGACCACCCGCATGCCCTGGGTGGCCTGCGCAGCGGCGTCCATCATGTGTTGTACGACGGTGGTGGCCGGCACCACCGGCCAGCGGTCCTCCGGGTCGGGCCAGTCATCGGGTTGGACGAAGAAGCAGTGGTCGCGCAGATACGGCATCGTGTCGAGGGCGACCCGCAGGACCGTGCGGTGCGCGCACAGTGGTGGCAGCCGCGGCGTCTGCCCGGCGTCGCCGCCCGTGACCGCCGGACCCGGTGCGGCCACCAGCAGCGAGGCGAGTTCCGCGGCAACGCTGGAACGCTGGGCGAGCCCCTGCAGCGTGGCCAGGGCGGGCGATCTCGGCGGGGCCACGGGGGTGTGCGTCGCCCCGGCGATCGTCCCTCCCCCAGCAACCGAGCCGGATCCGCCGGCCACCCCGATCGGGCCGTTCGTGGTGCCTGTCCCGCCGGCACCGTCCGGGCTGCCCGTCGGCTCGGCGGCCGGCACGCGGACGCCGAGCAGGTCGTCGGCTCCCTCACCGAGGCGGACCAGTGGACCGCCGAGGTCGAGCCGCATGACCAGACCCCGGTGGGCGGGCTGCTCCGCAGCGGGCGCCGCAGCTCGGGCCCGACCTGTGCCCGTCGGATCGAGGGCGCGCAGGTCCGGTGCGGCGCCCTCGACCCAGAGCGCGGTGGCGACCCGGCGCAGTTGGTCCAGCCCGCCGCGGTGCGCGACGTTGACCGGCATGGCGAGGTGTGGGCGGCCGCGCAGGTTGTCGGCGATGACCGAGGCAAGCTGCCCGGCGCCGACCTGGAGGAACACCCTGATGCCGGCGTCGTACATGGCCTGGATGGTTTGCCGGAACCAGACTGGTTCGAGCATGTGTCGGGCGAAGATCTCCAGCACGCGGGCCTGCTCGGCGGGGAACGGTGCCTTGAGGGTGGCGGACCAGACCGGTATCCGGGTGGGGTTGACCTGCCAGCGGCGAAGGGCCGCGCCGATGGACTCCAACGCGGAGGCGAACATCGGTGTATGGAAGGCGGCGCGGAACGGCAGCTTCTGGCACAGAATGCCATCGCCGCGCAATGCCGCGACGAGGGAGCCGATCTCGCTCTCGGGTCCGTTGACAATGCACTGGGCCGGCGCGTTGTCGTGGGAGAGCAGCACGCCTGGATAGCGCGCGAGCCGCTGGGTGATCTGCGGCGCGGCCCCCCCGATGACGGCGAATGCGCGGCCGGGCACCTCGACCGACGTCGAGTTGAACGCGGCGAGGAACTCGTCGATGGACGCCGAACTGATCTGCCCGGTGGTGGCCGCGGCGGTCCACTCGCCGATGCTGTGCCCGGCGACCGCGTGGGGGGTGATTCCGGTGCGGTGCAGGGCGGCGTCGAGCAGCTTGCCGACCTCGATCACGCCGGCGCCGTGCCGGCCGAGGTCGTCGGCGGACCACTGCCGGTCGGGCAGGTCGAAGTGCGTCGCGATGTCCGCGGTGCGCGGGCTGAACTCCGCCTCCAGCCCGGGGTACACGAACGCGAGCTGGCCCGGAGGGTCGTCGGCGAGCAGCGGGGTGGGGCTGAACCAGATGTCGCGGGCGCCGCGCCAGGGCTGCCCCCTGGTGACGGCGCGCCGGGCGGTGGCGAGGCGTTTGGCGTCGGGATCGACGATGCCGAGCCGGCAGTGTTCGTCCGCCGCCAGAGGGCGGGCGCGGGCGGGACGGGCCTGTCGGGCCCGGTCTGCGCCGAGGGCACGTACGGTGTGGTCGTCGGCGTCGAGTAGGCGGGCCAGGGCGGTCGGGTCGGAAGCGGCGAGCCACATCACCTCGTCGGGCTGCTCGACGCTGATCCCCGACGTGGCCCGCACAGCCGTCTGCGCCGCGGGCGCCGGCAGGCTGCTGGTCACCGGCCCGGTCGCTCCCGTGCCGCCCCGACGGGCCGCCAGTGCGTCCGGCGCCTCCTCCAGGATGATGTGGGCGTTGATGCCGCCGAAGCCGAACGCGTTGACCCCGGCGCGGCGTGGTCCGTCGCTCTCCCACGGTTCGGCGGTGCTGATCGGCGCGAACCGGATACGCTCCAGTTCCGGCCGCGGAGTGTCGCAGTGCAACGTCGGCAGCAGCACGCCGCGGTGCACGGCCAGGGCCGCCTTGATCAGGCCGGCGATGCCCGCCGCCGGCATGGCGTGGCCGATCATCGACTTCACCGAGCCGATCACTGGTCGTGGCCCGTCCCGGTGCGGACCGAACACCTCGGCGACGGTGGCGAGTTCGGCGACGTCGCCGGTCGGCGTCGCGGTGCCGTGTGCCTCCAGCAGGCCCAGCGCGTCCGGGGCGGTCGGGTCCAGCCCTGCCGCGGTCCAGGCCCGCCGGACGGCCAGGACCTGACCGGCGCTGGCCGGGTTGACCATGCTCGCGGCACGCCCGTCGCTGGACACCCCGCTGCCGCGGATCACCGCGTAGATCCGATCGCCGCCGCGCAGTGCGTCGGACATCCGCTTGAGTACGACGATTCCGGTGCCCTCGCCGATGAGCAGACCGTCCGCCGTGCTGTCGAACGGCCGGATCTCGCCTTGCCGGGAGAGCGCGCCGAGTTGGCTGAACACGGACCAGAAGCTGATGTCGTGCACGTGGTGCACGCCACCGGCGAGAACCGCGTCGAGCCGGCCACTGTTCAGCTCACTGATCGCCTGGTCCACCGCGATCAGTGACGACGCGCAGGCGGCGTCCAGTGTGTAGGCGGGACCGCGCAGGTTGAGCCGGTTTGCCACCCGGGAGGCGGCCAGGTTCGGCACCAGTCCGATGGTCCCCTCCGGCTGGTGCTTGCCGAGCCGCTCGTCGAACCTCGCACGCACTGCGTCCAGCCGGCTCTCCGGCAAGTCCGGGATCAGTTCGCGGAGCACCTGGATCACCTGGCTGGACATTCGCACCCGCTGGGCGTACCGGGCCTGGGCGGGGCTGAGGATGCCGCCCCGGCCGAGGATCACACCGACGCGGTCGCCAGCGGCCAGCCGGTCGGCGCCGCCGGCGTCGTCGATTGCCGCTGCGGCAACCTGGAGCGCGATGAGCTGGTCCGGCTCGATGTCGGCGATGGCTGCCGGCATGATGCCGAACCTGAGCGGGTCGAAGGTGGCCAGGTCGTCGACGAAGCCACCCCGGCGGCAGTACAGCCGGTCCGGCCGGTGCGCCAGCGCCGGGTCGTAGAATTCCGGATCCCACCGGTGCGGCGGCACCTCGGTGATCGCGTCGACACCCTCGACCAGGTTGCGCCAGTAGCTGTCCAGGTCGGCCGCGCCGGGCAGCAACACCGCCATCCCCACGATCGCGATCGGGTCGCCGGGCATGCCGGTCACCAGACCGAGGCGGTGTAGACGACCGAGGTGAGAGCCGGGTCGCCCCAGGCCAATTCGGCCAGCAGGCTCAGCGCGCCTTCCTCGGGGTCGATCAGGCCGATGCCGCGCCGGGCGAAGTCTCGGCCCAGCTCAGGGGTGACCATGCCGCCGTGGCCCTCGGCCGGCGCCCACGGCCCCCAGTGGACGGTCAGGCACCGGCTGCCGGTACGGGCCGCCCAGCGCTCGCCGATCGTCTCCAGAGCGTCGTTGGCCGCCGCGTAGTCGCCCTGACCGCGGCTGCCGTACGCCGCGGCGACGCTGCCGAACAGCATCACGAACCTCGGCCGGCTGGCCAGGCCGTCCAGCGCGCCCAGCAGCGCCCGAGCACCCGCTGCCTTGGTGTCGAAGACGCGGGCGAACGACTGCGGATCCTTGTCGGCGATGAGCTTGTCCTCGATCACGCCGGCGGCGTACACCAGACCGTCGATCCGGCCGTACTCGCCGTGGATCGCCGTGAGCAGCCGCTTGGTCGCCTCCGCGTCGCGTACGTCGAGGTTGTGGTAGCGCGCCTTGGCCCCCAGCTCACCCAGTTCCCGCAGGGTGGCCTCGACCTCCCGGCCTGCCAGGATCGCCTGGGCCGTGCGGGCGATCGTCGCCGGGGAGCCGATGCGCTGGTGCGCAAGCACCGCCCGCACCGCCGTCGCGTCCGTGGCCTCCGCCAGTACCGGATCCTGCGGGCCCTGCGGCAGCGGGGTGCGGGCGGCCAACTCGATGCGGCACCGGGCGGCCGAACCGAGGGCCCGGGTGAACCAGGAGGTGATGCCGCGTGCGCCGCCGACCAGCACCACCACCGAGTCATGGTCCAGACCGATCGCCCGGGCCTCTGCCACGCCATCGCCGGCCGGGCCGGCACCACCAGCCGCCAGCACCCCGAGGCTCACCGGCGCCAGATCGTACGTGCGCCGTACGTCGCCGCTACGGTGCACCACGGCCGTATCGCCCCCAGCGAGCAACTCGTCGACGACCTGCTCGGCGAGCCGCTCCCCAGGCTGCGCACCGTCCACGACGACCAGCCGCGAGGTGATCGACGGGTACTCCCGGGCGATGGTGCGGAACAGGCCGGGCATACCGTCCGCCCCCGCACCGGCACTCGGGTCGGCGATCGCCACCACCCAGCGCGGCCCGCCTGCCAGCACCCGCTTGATCAGTTCGAACGCGCCGGGCAGCAGCGGCGCCTGCCCAGCGGCCAACGCGTCGAGCATGACCAGCCCGTCCGCGCCCTCGATGCTGCCCGGCTCGGCAGCCGTGCCGGTTCGTACGGTCGCCCCGTGCCGGCGCAGCAGCTCAACCACTCGGACGACCGCCGGACCGGGCCCGGTGACCACGAAGGTGGCACCCGCGAGCACCGTCGCCGGTCGCCGTGACACTTCCGGGACCGGAACCAACGTGCGGAGCATCCGTATCGGCGTGACGCCCAGCCGCAGGTCACCGTCCACCGGTGCCGCGCCGTCTGCCGCCGTCACCGGCCGCGCCGCCGAAGGCTCCTGCCCGGCGGGGGGCACGGCGGGCGCCGTACGGGTCTGTGCCGGTGCGGTGGACAGCCCGGTGGCGTGTGCCGGCTGGGCGGGTACGACCGAGGACGGCGCCGGGACCGCCGCGGCCACCGCCTCGCCCACGCGGGTGGTGAGCAACTCGACGATCCCGCGTACGGTCCGGGCCTTGACCAGCTCCTCCAGCTCCGACTCGTCACCCTCGACGCGTAGGCCGAGGCGGGCGGCCACCTCGCCGGCCACCTCTGCCCGCTTGATCGAATCAATGCTGAGGTCGGCTTCCAGGTCCAGGTCGAGGTCGAGTAGGTCGACCGGGTAGCCGGTCCGCTCGCTGAGCACCGTCAGCACCGCGGCCTGGAAGCCGATGTCCGGCGGTTCCGCCGCGAGTGTGGCGGCCGGTGCGGCGGTCAGGGCACTCCCGGTGAGGGTGCCGGCCGCCTCGTTGCCGGGCTGCCCGAACACCGACGCCGTGCCCGTCGCCGGTCCGGCCGGGATCGGCACGGATGGGCTGATCGCGGCCGGCACCGGCGGCACCGGCGCCGACGGACCGATTGTCGCTGGCGAAACCGGTAGGGCCTGGTGCACTGTGCCCGACCGCGACGGTGGACTCGCGATGACGTGTGCCGTGTCGATCGGCGAGCCTACCGGGTGGAATGTCTCCGCCGGCCGCCCGGCGACGGGCCCACCGTTGGTGTCGCCGAAGTAGGCGAGCATGACGTCACGCTGGGAGGCGACCATCTCACGATTGACACGGAGAAACTCGGCGAGGAGTCCGTCCCGGCCTCCTCGCTCGTCACGGTCGTGGCGGCCGTCGTCGACGGGACCGATTGCTGCGGTCATTGACAACTCCTTGATGCGTCGTGGGGGCGTCATGCCGCCTGGGAGACTGCCGCCGTCGCGGTCGCGGACGAGTTGCCCGTCCACGGTCCAGAACGGGCGGCTGTCGGGCGCGGCCGCGGTGGCCACCACGGTGTCGCGGCCATGGAACAGCCAGCCGGTCTGTACGGGGACGCCGACGCAGGCCAGGTGCGCCACGGTGATGAGGAAGTCGCGAAGCCCCTCGCCGGTACGCCGGTCGCAGGCGGTGGCGAGGTGTGGCCGGTCGGCGAGGATGGCCCGGACGAAGCGGGTGAGCACCTGCCCGGGGCCGGCCTCGACGAAGGTGCGGGCGCCGGCGGCGTACATGGCCTCGATCTGTTCGGCGAAACGGACCGGGGCGCCGATCTGGGTGGCAAGCTCGTGCCGTATCTCGTCGGGGTCCGTCGGATAGGCGCCGGCGGTGCGGTTGGACCAGACCGGGATGCTCGGCGGGGTGACCGGTTGGCTGGCGAGCACCCGCGCGAAGCGGTCCACACCGGCAGCGACGAGCGGGCTGTGGAAGGCGCAGGCGACGTCGAGTCTGCGGGCCGTCAGGCCCGCGGCCTTCAGCGCGGTGGTCGCCGCCTGCATCGCCGGGGTGGGACCGGAGATCACCTGCTGGGTGGGTGCGTTGCGGTTGGCCAGGACGACCTGGTCGGCGAGGCCGGCGCTCTCCAGGAGGGTGGCGAGGCGTTCGGCGGTGGCGGTGACCGCCACCATGCTGCCCGGATCGTCACCGGTGGCGGTGAGGATCGCCTCGGCGCGTTGTCGGCTGAGCCGCAGCAGGGTTGGCGGGTCGTAGGCGCCGGCGGCGCACAGCGCGACGAGTTCGCCGTAGCTGTGTCCTGCGGTGAGGTCGGGGTGGATGTTGAGCCGGCGGAGCAGGTGGTCGACGGCGAGTCCGCCGATGCCGAGCACGGGCTGGGCCACCCGGGTGTCGCGGATCCGCTGCTGCTGCGCCCGTTCGGTGGCGGGATCGAACGCGGCCGGTGGAAACAGCAACTCCGCCCATTCCTCGCCGAGCGTGAGGTACTCCTGCAGTTCGGGAAAGGCGACGAATAGTTCGGCCAGGGCGCCGGGACGTTGGCTGCCCTGCCCGGGGAACAGGAACGCCACCTTCCCGCCGGCCGTGCCCGAACCAGCGACCTGCGGTGGTGGCTGGATGAGTCCCTGTTCGGGATCGTGCTCGCCGCCGAGCGCGCGATGCAGCAGCAGGTCGAGTTCGCCTGTGTCGCGAGCGACGATCGCCACCTGGACGGGTCCGGAGCGCGGGTCGGCCTGGGTGGCGGCCGTGGCCGCCAAGTCGCGTAGTCGCCACGACCGGCCGTACCGGTCGGTGGTCCGCAGTGCGGCGACGAGCTTCTGCACGGCCCGGTGCCCCGCCGCCCGGTCCGGTCCGCGGAAGCAGAACAGCTCTGCCGGCCACTCCTGACGGGCGTGGCGCGGTTCGGGTGCGTGCGGGTGCGCGGCGAGCACGACGTGGTAGTTGGTGCCACCGAAGCCGAACGCGCTGACTCCGGCGACCCGCTCGCCGGCCGGTGAGCTCCATGGCCGGGCCTGCGTGTAGAAGGCGAACGGGCTGCGCTGTGCATCCCACGCCGGATTGGGGCGGGTCAGGTTGATGGTCGGCGGTCGGACCTTGGTGTGCAGCGCGAGCGCTGCCTTGATCACACCCGCCAGCCCGGCGGCGCACTTGGTGTGGCCGATCTGCGACTTCACCGAGCCGAGCGCGCACCCGCCTGGCCGCACACCCGACTCGACGAACAGACGCGTCAGGGTCTCCAGCTCGGTACGGTCCCCGACGACGGTGCCGGTGCCGTGCCCCTCGACCAGCCCGACCTGCCGGGGCGAGATACCACTGCGCGCGTATGCCCGGTCGAGTGCCCGGCGCTGCCCCGCGGCACGCGGCGCGGTCAGGCCCAGGGCTCGTCCGTCGCTGGCGCTGCCGACCCCCTTGATGACCGCGTAGATGCGGTCACCGTCGCGGTCGGCGTCGGCGAGCCGCTTGAGCACCACACACGCGACGCCCTCGCCGAGGGCGATGCCGTCGCCGGTGCTGTCGAACGGACGGCACCGGCCCGTCGGCGACAGCGCGTGCGCCGAGGTGAACATCAGATAGTCGTTGATGCCGTTGTGCAGGTCGGCGCCGCCGCAAACCATCAGGTCGCTGGTGCCCGCGGCCAGTTCCTTGCACGCCGCGTCCAGGGCCGCCAGCGACGAGGCGCACGCCGCGTCCACGGTGAAGTTCGGTCCACCCAGGTCCAGTCGGTTCGCGACCCGTCCGGCGATCACGTTGGCCAGCACACCGGGAAACGAATCCTCGGTGACCGTGGGCAACTGCGCTTCCAACTCGGCGGGAACCCCGCCGAGGTACGCCGGCAGCATCGTGCGCAGGGTCTGCGCGTGCCCCATGTCGCTACCCGCTTCGGCGCCGAACACCACCCCGGTACGAGAGTGGTCGATGCCCGGCCCGTCGTAGCGGTACCCGGCGTCGACGAGGGCCCGGTGCGCGGCTTCCAGGGCCAGCAGCTGGGTCGGGTCGATGCTGGCCAACGCCGCCGGCGGAATGCCGTACCCGATGGCGTCGAACGGCACGGGTGCGATGAACCCGCCCCACTTCGACACGCTGATCCGGCCCGCCTGCCCCGGCTCCACCTCGGACGCGTAGTAGGTGTCCACCGGCCACCGCTGCGCGGGCACCTCGGTGATGGCATCGCGGCCGCTGAGGATCGTCTGCCAGAAGCTGGCCAGGTCCGGTGAGCCCGGAAAGACGCAGGACATACCTACGATGGCGACATCCAGCGGCGCCGCCGGCACCTGCTCGGCCCGCTCGGCGCCCGGCCCGAGCGTCGCTGCCAGCGCCTCGATCCGCTCGGCGTGGAAGTGCTGGGCACCGACGGTCACTCCGGTGTGTAGGCCGGCCACTGTCGTCTGGGCATCGCGCAGCACGACGACCTGGCCCGCCATGAACAGCCCTTCGGTGTGCTGACCCGCCTCGTCCACCGCGACGAGCGCGTCTTCTTCGCGCCGTCTGCCCTTGCTGGCGATTCGCAGCCGGCCGACGTTGAGCATCTCCAACTGCTCCCACACCTGCCTGCCGGCCGCCCCCGCCGCGACCAGCTCCTGCCGTACCCGCTGGAAGTCGTCGACGTACGGGCTGGGCAGGCAGCGGGTCACGTGTCCCGGCGCCGTCTCGAGCACCGCCGTCCCCGTCGCCGCGATCGCCTCACGCTGGAACAGCGGCTGGATCGCCCCACACTCGACCGCCTCGCGGGTGAACAGGTACGCGGTACCCATCAACACCCCGACCTGCACGCCGCGGCGCGCCAGCGGGCCCGCCAACGCCGCCACCATCGCGGCCGAACGCGCGTCGTGGATACCACCGGCGAAGAACACCTGCACCTGCGCGGCGGTCTCGGCCGGGACACCGTCGAGGAAGTCCGCGAGGGTCAGCACCTGCGCCTCCCACAGCGCAAAGCTCGTCCGCGGACCCACGTGCCCACCGCACTCGGCCCCCTCGAACACGAACCGCCGCGCCCCGGTGCGGAGGAACTGCCGCAACAATCCCGGTGACGGCACATGCAGGAACGTGCTGATGCCCTCGGCCTCGAGCGCCTTGGCCTGCGCCGGCCGGCCGCCCGCGATGATCGCCACCCGCGGTCGGACCTCCCGCACGGCGGCGAGCTGCGCTGTCCGTAGCTCCTCCGGGACGAAGCCGAGCACACCCACCCCCCACGGGCGCTCGCCCAAGGCCTGCGCGGCCTCCCGCAGCATCCGCTGGGACTGTTCGCCACCTGCCAGGGCGAGCGCGATAAACGGCAACGCGCCGTCATCGGCCACCGCCGCCGCGAACCCCGCCACGTCGCTGACCCGCGTCATCGGCCCCTGCGCCACCGGGATCCGCACACCCAGCGACCGGGCCAACGGTGCACCCGGCGCCAGCAGCCGGCCCGCCACGGAGTCCCCCACCGCATCCCCGATCGCCGTACGGATACCGCGCACCGCCGCAGCGGTACTCCCCCAACGTTCTCGGAACACCGCCGCCAACCAGCCGTCCTGGCCAACCGGCAGCAACTCGCCCGTGCCGTCCGGCCTGCCGTCGCGGCGTACCCCCCGCACGCCTTCGCACAGCACCGTCTCCGAACCGTCCATCCGCCCGATCACGGCCCGCACGTCCTCCGGCAGATCCGACTCCGGCATCAGCGCCAACTGGCTGTCCAGAACCACACCTGCCGCCCCACCGACCACACATGCGGCGGCCGCCATCGGCCCGATCCCGCCGGCCACCCATACCGGCAGGTCCAGCGCCTCATCGGCCAGCAACTGCTGCAACAGGATGAAGGAACTCAGCTCACCGACCCGCCCGCCCGCCTCCGAACCGCGCAGGATCAACCCGTGCGCACCGGCCGTAGCCGCCGCACGTGCTTCGGTACGACTTGTCACCTCCACCAGCACCCGATGCCGCCGGGCAGCCTCGGCCTGCGGCCACGCACCGTCCGCCGGCAACACCACCAGGCCCATCCGGTCCCCCGCGGCCCGCTCCACATCGGTCACCGTGGCCACGCAATTCGCCGGCACTCGCACCCCGACCGGCCTCGCCGACCACGATGCCGCCCGTTCCAGCGCCGACAACGTCCGGCGGTCGCCCCTGGCGAGATCGAACACCCCCACGCCACCACCGACGCCGGCGGCCACCACGATCCGCGGGCCAGGCTCGACCCCACCACACGGGTTAATGACGATCACGGGATCAATCCCGGCGGGTGCGTTCATCGAACTCCCGTCATGGCCGGTGTTTCCGGTACCCCACCACCTCGTCCGCCGCGCCGATGCGGTTTTCGTGGGCGCCGGTCTCGACGCCTGCCAACTTACCCGCTTTGGCGGCGTTTCAGCAGGTCAGCGACCCAAGACCCCACTAGAGGGTTATCGCGGCGACCATCCCCGTACGACCTGATCTCCCCAGGAGCGTCCCGTTCCTCCGAGAAGCGAACGATCCTCCCTGGTTGACACGACCGCTTGCTATTCCGAAACTTCCTGCACCTATCGCCCGATTCGCGAGTTACTGTCATGATGCAGCCTGGTTGCCGCCGATCTCGCGCTGGAGGACCTGATGGCACACAGCACTCATTTTGGTGCTAACTCAGACTGATTTGGGCGCTCTGTCCGCTTGCCCGGCAGACTCTCGCCCTCACGCTCCCCGTGCCGGGAGCCACATCGACGGAACGGCCTGCCCTACACCCGTCACCTTGCGGGACAGCGGGTGGCCAGCCCTGCTGCCCGCCGAAGCGTTCCTGCGCCCGGTCCTCCGCCCAACCCGACGTTCGTGGCGACAGCCACGCGACGAACCGCTACCCAAGAATGGAGCCACGCATGAACATGACCCGGATCGCTGGACGGTCCCTACTCTCCACCGCCACCGTTCTGGCTGCCACCCTGACGCTCGCCACCATGCCCGCCGCGGACGGCACCGTCAACGCCAGAAGCCCGGGAGACAGACACCTGCTCGACGACGAGCCGCCCGAGACGGACAGACAGTTGGCAGCGCTGGCCACCAGACCGGGACTGCTGGCCAAGGCCGCACCGGACGAGTGCTTTCTCGGAATCGGTACGCAGGACACGCCGGGGCCGGACTGCGAAGCCGGGCAGCCGAAGGTGAATCAGTCGTACGTGTGGGGCCTGACCAAGTCAGGCGACCACGTGTGGTTCGGGACAGCGGCCAACGTCCACTGCCTCACCCTCGGGATAGGCCTCGGGCAGACCGAACCGATCGAGAACGACGACTTCGTGTGCGAGTACGGCGAGAGCCAGCAGCGAGTAGCAAACCCGTTCATACCGGCGGCAGGGGGCGACCTGCGCCCACCGAAGGTGTACCTCTACGACACGTCGTCGCGGAAACTGACCGACAAGACCGGAACCATCAGCAAGAAATCCCGGATTGACAAGCAACGGTTGGAGACGACGGTGGGTATCCGTGCCGCCGGCTCACACCGGGGTGTCGTACTTCTCGGGGGACCGGGTCCGCTCGGCATCAACCTCTTCGCGTTTGACGGCGCCTCGGGCCGGTACCTCGGGTCGACGACCCTCACCGTGTACGGCAACATCCGGCACTTCCTGGTGGCCGACGGCGCTCTCTACGCCGGTGTCGGCGTGGGACCCGACGGCATGGCCGGAGGCGCGGTGCTGCGCTGGACCGGCAACAAGTCCAACCCGTTCAGATTCGCCGTGGTGGGCAACCTGCCGGCACAGGTCGCCGACATCGCCGTGCACAAAGGCCGGATCTTCGTCACCACCTGGCCCAGCATCAGCCTCGATGGCCGAGGCCCGATCACCGCTGGGGTATGGGTGAGCCGGTGGCTGACGGACGGTAAGCGGGGACTCACCACGGCCGATGCCAAGCGTTGGAAGCAGGTGTGGAACGTGACCCAGTACGAGCCGGATCCCGTCGTGGCCGCAACGTACGGCCTCGGCGGCCTCGCCTCCTACGGCGGTTACCTCTACTGGGGAACGATGCACATGCCGCTGAAGGCCACGCAGACGCACACGACGCGGCACAAGCCGGCAAGTGACGAGCAGGGCGTCCTCGCGGTCGAGAATACGCAGCGCACGGCGAGCATCTTCCGGGCGAGCAGGTTCGACAAGGGCAAGGCGTCCGCCGAACTGCTGTACGGCGCCTCGGAACTACCCGCCTTCGATCCGAAGGCGAACGACGGAGCGGGCGGCTGGCAGCCAACTCGGACCGGGTACAGGCCCAAGTTCGGCGCGGCGGGATTCGGTAACGGCTACAACAACTACATCTGGAAGATGGTGGTGACCGGAGGTTCGCTGTACGTGGGCACCATGGACTGGAGCTATGTCAGCAACGGCCTGCCGCCCGCGCTCGGCGGCGCGGTCCGGGCCGGGCTCGGCGCCGCGGATCCCGCGTCGTACGGAGCCGACCTGTGGGTGTTCGACAACAAGGGCAAACCTGCCAAGCCGCTGGACACCACCGGACTCGGCAATTACCTCAACTACGGGGTCCGCACCATGGTGGCCGACCGGTCAGCTATCTACCTCGGCATGGCGAACCCGATGAACCTGCGGACCGGAAAGGGTGATGATGTCCCGGAGGGCGGGTGGGAGCTGATCCGACTGCCCGTGGCCAACTCCCGGTCCTCCGCCGCCAAAGGATGACCTCCCTTCGGGGACATGACCATCCTCTTGGAAAGGGAGCGAGGATCGGCAGGGAGTAACGATTCCGGATGGGCGCGGGCCGGTCGGGGTAGGACGCCGACCGGCCCGCGACCACGAGCGACGAGTACCGGATCACCGCAGGGGCGGAGGCTTCATGAACCGGCGAACCAGGAGAGCGGCAACCGTCCGCTGCGCCACGCCGGCGGTGCTGGCGATCGCGGGCGTCCTCACCGTGCTGATCGGCTGCGACGCGGTGCGGCCGCCGAGGCGGGAGACGGCCACCCCGACCGCACCGGCCCCGACCGCACCGACCAGGTCCGCAGCGGCCTCTCCCGCCCCACACAGTCCGGCCGTTGCCGTAGGGTCGTCCGCCCACAGCATGACCGTGGACGGCAGGAACCGCACGTTCCGGCTGTACCGGCCGGCAACGCTGCCGATGTCGGCGCCGGTACCGCTGGTGGTGATGCTGCACGGCGCGCTCGGCAGCGCCCGCCAGGCGGAGACGGCGTACGGGTGGAACACCGCTGCGGACCGTCACGAGTTCGTCGTCGCGTACCCGAACGGGCTCGACCGATTTTGGGCGGTGAGCGCCGGGTGCTGCGGGCCACCGGCGCATGACGGCGTCGACGACGTGACGTTCATCAGCGCCACGGTGGCCGCCATCTCCGCCAAGCTGCCAGTCGACCCAGACCGGACCTACGTCGCCGGGATGTCCAACGGCGGGATGCTCGCCTACCGGCTGGCCTGCGAGACCACTACCTTCGCGGCGATCGGGGTGGTGGCGGGAAAGCAGCTCGGACAGTGCCCGTCGCCGACACCGACCTCCGTGATCCACATCCATGGCACGGCCGACAACCTGGTCCCGTACGACGGCCGGCCGGGAAAGCTGAACAACAGCGGCTTCGGGCCGTTTCCAATCAAGATCGATGGCGGCCCCGTACCTGATCAGATCGACAGGTGGCGTGAGGTCGCGCGCTGCGCCGCTCCAGAGGTGCGTACCGCCGGAGCGGCCACCACGTCGGCTGCCCGCTGCCCGGCCGGACGCGACGTCGAGCTGATCACCATCGCCGGGGCCGGGCACCAATGGCCGGGTGCGCCCCAGTCGACGGCGGAGCGCCTACTCGGGCTGGACCCGCCGGCAACGGAGCTGGCCGCGACGGAATCGATCTGGCGCTTCTTCAGCACCCACCCGCGCGAAGGCTGACTCCTGGCCCGGCTGCCCGGTGGGCGTCGTGACCGATGGCAAGTAGTTGATCAGCACCTGCGCGCGGGGGGTGGTGTTCACGCCGATCCGCAGGCGAGGACCCCGGACCGGAGAAGAACCAGTTTCAGAAGGAGCTGTGGGTCTCGGCGGCGATCAGGCACTGGGCGGCGGCCTGTGCGCCGTCGCTGCGTACTGCGGTGGCGATGGAGCGGGCACGGGCGGCCACGTCGGGTCGGAGGGTGTGCTTGAGAGCCGTGGTCAGCGACTCGGTCGTCGGTGTGCCGGGTGCGTGCGCGGTTCCGATGCCGAGGTGGTGGATCTGCCGTGCCCAATAGTGCTGGTCGTACAGCTGGGGAATGACGACCTGGGGTGCTCCGGCTCGCGCGGCCACGGTGGTGGTGCCCGCGCCGCCGTGGTGGACGACGGCGGCAACCCGTGCGAACAGCGCCTGCTGGTTGACCTCACCGACGGCCAGGCAGTCGGCTTCGTCGTCAACCAGTGACAGGCCGGCCCACCCCCGAGACACGATCGCACGACGCCCGAGCGCGCGGGCCGTCTGGATCATCACTTGGTTGAGGTTTTGCGGCGCGCCCATGCTGCCGAACCCGAAGTAGATGGGTGGGTCGCCGGCCTGGAGGAAGGTCTCCAGCTCCGAGGGCAGTGGACGCTCATCCGGCAGAATCCAGGCGCCCGTCTGAAACACGGTTGGGTCTGCGGGATCGGGCCAGGGCCCCAACGTCGGGTCGGCGGCCAGCCAGGGCCGGTCGGTGAAGATGTGGCTGCGGATGTCGCTGACCGGGGCCAGGCCGACTGATGCCCGATGAGAGTTGAGCAAGCTGCCGAACGTCTCGTGGAAGCGTCGTGCATTCCCAGCCCAGAGTTCGCGGTTGTCGGCCGTTGCCGGCGCCGGTACCTGTCCCGGTAGAGGAAATGGCGGTGGCGCATGGTGCGGTGACGGCAGAACTGTCGGGCAGTAGGCGACGAAGACGTAAGGAATCTTCATCATCTCTGCCAGTGAACGAGCGGCGATCTGTAGGGCTGTTGCTGCCACGATGATGCCGCAGCCTTGGGCTGCCGCCGCGATCGTCTCGAATTGGGTGGCGACGGTGGCTTCCGCCAACTGACGTCGGCGCCGGGGAGAGAATTGGGCCGGCGCGGCCAGTGGCGCGCTGAAGAGCGCAGACTTGCGCAGCTCGGGGCCGATGGGTGTGACGGGGATGCCGAGACTGTCGATCCAGTCACGGAAGTCGGGCGGCGCACAGAGGTGGACCTCCTGACCGAGAGCCTTCAACTGCAGCGCCAGGGCCACCAGCGGCTGGACATCGCCCCGCGATCCGATTGTCGACAGCAACACCCTCATCAGAACTTCCTTTGTCAGGACCTTGTTTCCTGGTTGGTCGGCGCATCGTGAACCTGAACCACATACGGGTCTGCCTCCGCCGGTCGCAAGCCGGCCCAGCTCACGGCCCCAAATTCTGCCTCGGCACCACCGTCTTGCCGCAAGTCCCCCTACGGACTATATGTTCAAGTGGAGAGTGGGATATTCGCTTCAAAGCGCCGTCACGCGTTTGCATTGGTAGATCAGCCCGCACCCGCGCCATCGTCCGTGCCGTCTCCGGATCCGTCCGGGCGGAACATCTCCCGGTGGATCGGCCGAGCCGAGCCTTCGACGCTGGCGGAACTGGCCGGACGGCATCCGGGGCGGCGGCCGGGTGCGATGACCGGCGCCCCGGGCCGACCTAACCGACCGGGTGTCGCGGCTCGACGTCGGAGGGCGCCGGGTCGACCTCGGTGAGCACCTGTTCGACCTCGGCACTGGACGGCATCGCGGCGGAGCAGGCGAGCCGCGACGCGACGATCGCTCCGGCCGCGTTGGCGAAGCGTACGACCCGGGCCAGCGGCCAGCCGGCGAGCAGCCCGTGACACAGCGCGCCGCCGAAGGCGTCCCCGGCGCCCAGGCCGTTCATCACCTCGATCTCCACCGGAGGCACCTCGACCAGCTCGTCGGCGGTCCGGGCGAGCACCCCGCCGGGTCCCCGTTTGACCACGGCCAGCCGTACGCCCCGGGCCAGCAGCGCCTCGGCCGCGGCATGCGGCTCCCGCTCCCCCACCGCGGCGGCGCACTCGTCGAGATTGCCGACCGCGACGGTGGCGTAGCGCAGCGCCGACTCGTACGCGGCCCGGGCGTCCTCGCGGGAGGACCAGAACGCCGCCCGGTAGTCGAGGTCGAAGACGGTGTTCTCGGCGCGTCCCCGGACCCCCAGCGCGGCGAAGTGCGCGTCCCGGCTCGGCAGCTCGCACAGCCCGGTGCCGGTGAACCAGAAGACCCCGGCCGCCCGGATCGCGGCCAGGTCCAGTTCCTCCGGGCGGATCTCCAGGTCCGGCGCCTTGGGATAGCGGTAGAAGTAGATCGGGAAGTCGTCCGGGGGGAAGATCTCGCAGAAGGTCACCGGGGTGGGCAGCCCGGGAACCGGAGTGACCCACCGGTCGTCCACGCCGAAGCCGACGAGCGCACGGTGTACGTACTCGCCGAACGGGTCGGCTCCGGTCCGGCTGATCAGGGCGACCCGCCGGCCGTACCGGGCCGCCGCCACGGCGACGTTGGTGGCGCTGCCACCGAGGAACTTGCCGAACGTCTCCACGTCGGGCAGTCGGGTGCGGGTCTGGAGGGGATAGACGTCGACACCCACCCGACCCATGGTGATCACCTCGAAGGAGGTCACCGAATCATGTAACCCCGGTGCGTCCCGACCGGTCAAGATTGGTCGGGACGCACCGGGGTCACGATTCAGCGGTCCATCAGTGCGAAGACGCCCCAGCCGAGGTATTCGCGCTGGTAGCGGACGTGCTGGACGGGGGCGACGGTGAGTTCCGCACGCATGTCGGCGGCCAGCTCGTCGTCGGGATTGTCGTCGAGCCAGCGGCGGATGTTGAGCCACTGCGCCGCGACGTAGCGGTCCCAACTGTCCCGGTCGGCGAGGACCATCTCCACGACGTCGCAGCCGAGCTCGCCGAACTGTTCGATCAGTTCCGGCAGGGGGCGGAAGTCGTCCCGGTCGGTCGCGTGGCAGGCCTCGACCGTGGCCCGGTCCGGTGGCTCGCGCCGCCAGTACGGTTCGCCGATCAGCATCGTCCCGCCTGGGCCGAGGCTGCGCCGGAGCAGCTCGACGGTGCCGGGCATGCCACCGCCGATCCAGGTGGCACCGATGCACGCGGCGATCTCGACGGGTTCGTCCGCGACGTGGCCCGACGCGTCGCCGTGCACGAAACAGACCCGGTCGGCGACGCCGAGTTCGATCGCCCGCGCCTCGGCCGAGGCGATGAACACCGTGCTGATGTCCACCCCGGTGCCGGTCAGCCGATGGTCGCGGGCCCAGGTGCAGAGCATCTCGCCGGTGCCGCAGGCCAGGTCGAGAATTCTCGTCCCCGGCGCCGGGCGCAGCGCCTGGCCCAGGACCGCCAGCTTCTCCGGGCTGAACGGGCTGTGGATGCGGTGGCTGCTCTCGCGGATGGTGAAGCTACGTGGAAGATCCACTACTGGTTGTCCTTACGTCCGAAGGAGTCATGACGGCTGGCGCCGCGATTCCGTCGTGGTCGGTCGCGGCGGGTCGAACCGTCATGAAATGCACCCTCTTCGGTCGGAGGAACGTTCGGCATCGCCGAGGCTAGAACGCCCCACCCCGCGTGTCGATCGGTTATCGACCGGCGAGGCCGATCTTCAGCGGTACGACGACGCGATCCTCGTACTGTGGGGCGACGCGCAACCTCACAGTTCGGTGCGATGTCTCGTCGTACTGCTGAGGACAGCGGCGACCAAGGGAGTCGGCAACACCATGAGCAGGCAATCCGAGCCGGGAGGCGGCCGGGTCGACCCGGGCCTGGACGCGATCATGAGCGAGCGGCGTCAGCTGATCAGTCTCGCGTACCGACTCGTCGGCTCGCTGGCCGAGGCCGAGGATGTCGTACAGGAGACGTACGCCCGCTGGTACGCCATGTCCCCGCAGCAGCGGGAAGGCATCGGATCCCCCGGCGGCTGGCTGACGACGGTCGCCAGTCGGATCTGCCTCGACCTGCTCGGCTCGGCACGGGCCAGGCGGGAGCGCTACGTGGGCGAATGGATCCCGGAGCCACTGCCCGATCGCATGGAGTGGATCAACGGGCGGTCGGACGGGATGCCCGTCGACCCGGCCGACCGGGTCACCCTCGACGAGTCGATCAACATGGCTTTCCTCGTCGTGCTCGAATCGATGACCCCGGCCGAGCGCGTCGCGTTCATCCTGCACGACGTCTTCCGCTACTCCTTCGCCGAAGTGGCCGAGATCGTCGGCCGTACCCCGGCGGCATGTCGCCAGCTGGCCTCGTCGGCCCGCCGTCGCATCCGCGCGTCGCAGGCTCCCGCGACTCCGACGGCGCAGCAGGCCGACATCGTCAGGGACTTCAAGCGGGCATGGGAAGCCAGGGACATCGGCGCCCTCGTCGGCCTCCTCGACCCCGACGTCACGGCGATCGGTGACGGCGGCGGCCTCGTCAGCGCCGAGCTCCGCCCGATCGAAGGTGGCGAGCAGGTCGCGCGCGTCTTCGTCGATCTCGCCGGCAGGGTGTCCGACCTGACGATCCTGGAGCGTACGGTCAACGGTCAGCCCGGTCTGGTGGCTCAGCAGGAGGGCATCACCGTGACGGTGATGGCGTTCGACATCGCGGGCGACCGGATCAAACACATCTGGGCGGTACGGAACCCGGAGAAACTCCGGCCGTGGACGGGCTGACGACGTTCACCGGAACGAACCTCACTTGGCGAAGATCTGCGACTCGTCGCGGAATGCCTTGAACTCCAGGGCGTTGCCGGCCGGGTCGCGGAAGAACATCGTCCACTGCTCCCCCGGCTCCCCGGCGAACCGGAGATAGGGCTCGATCACGAACGTCCCACCGCCGGCCCGGATCCGGTCGGCCAGGGCGTGGAAGTCGTCGATGGAGAGGATGAGCCCGAAGTGCGGCACCGGTACGTCGTGCCCGTCGACCGGGTTGTGGCCCGCGTCCGCCTGCCGTGCCGCCGGTACGACGTGGGTCACCATCTGGTGGCCGTAGAAGTTCCAGTCCACCCAGGCGTCCGCCGACCGGCCCTCGGCGAGCCCGAGCACGCCTCCGTAGAAGGCACGGGCCCGGTCCAGGTCGTCGACCGGGATCGCGAGGTGGAACCCGGGACGGGGGGTCACGGTCATCATGTGCTCCTTTCGCCGGCACGTCCGCCCGGACGCGCCCATCCAATCATGATCTTGTCCGCACAGGTGTAAGGAAGGGCCCCCGCTTATCGTTTTCTGTATAAGAAGGGCCCCCTCCTCACACCCTCGACGATCCGGAACCGGATCGGGGTGCCGGGGGCGGCCTGGGCGGCCAGTGGGAGGTCGTCCGGGTGCACCACGCCGATCACGGGGTAGCCGCCCATGGTCGGATGGTCGGCGAGGAAGATGACGGGAGTGCCGGCGGCGGGCACCTGGACGGCGCCGAGCACCACTCCCTCGCTGCGCAACTCGCCACCTATCCGGCGGGGCAGCGCGGGTCCCTCCAGCCGCATCCCCACCCGGTTGCTCAGCATGGACACCCGGTATCCGGCCCCGGTGAGGATCCCCGGCGCGTCGTCGGTGAACCAGTCGGCGCGCGGGCCGAGCACGACCCGCAGGGTCATCTCCTCGGTCAGCGTCCCGGTCGGGGCGACGTCGACCGGGGCGGGTGGGCCGGCGGCCTCACCCAGCGGCAGCCGGTCGCCGACCGCGAGCGGGGACGGCCCGAGTCCCGAGAGCAGGTCGGTCGACCTGCTCCCGAGTACCGGCGCAACGGCGATGCCGCCGGAGAAGGCGAGGTAGCTGCGGAGACCACGCTTCGCCGTGGCCACGTCGACGCGTGCGCCCGCCGGCACCGACACCGGCGCCGACCAGCCCACCGGGCGGCCGTTGACGCTCACCGGCGCCCACGCCCCGGTGACCGCGACGGTGGCGGCCTGACCGACCCGCAGCGACACACCGGTGATCGTCGTCTCGATCGTCGCCGCGTCGGCGGGGTTGCCGACCAACCGGTTCGCCAGCAGGTGCGCCGGCAGGTCGAGCGCTCCCGACCGGGGTACGCCGAGGTGGGCGTGCCCGGGGCGGCCGAGGTCCTGCACGGTGCTGAGCGCGCCGGACCGGACCACCTCGACGAATCGTCCGCCGCTCATCCGTCGACGTCCCGGAACCGGACCCGGGTGCCGGGGGTGAGCAGGGCGACCGGGTCCCGGCCCGGATCGAAGAGCACGAGGTCGGTGCGGCCGAGCAACTGCCAGCCGCCCGGCGAGTCCCGTGGGTAGATCCCGGCGTAGCCGCCGGCCAGCGCGACCGACCCGGCCGGCACCCGGGTCCGGGGCACCGCCCGCCGGGGTAGGTGGTACCGCTCGGGCAGTCCGGTCAGGTAACCGAAGCCGGGCGCGAAGCCGCAGAACGCGACCCGGTACTCCGGGGCGCTGTGGATCCGCCCGACGTCCTCCTCGGGCACCTGCCATGCCCAGGCGACCTCGGCGAGGTCGGCACCGTCGTACCGGACCGGGACCTCGACCAGCGGGCCGTCCGGCGGGCGGGCCGACGTCGGCCGCCAGGCCGCGAGCTGCGCCGCCAGGCCCGCCGGATCGTCGAGCCCGTCGACCAGCACGGTGAGTTCGCCGGGTACGACGTCCTCGACGCCGGGCAGCTCCCCGCGTTCCCGCCGCCGGTCGAGTTCGGCGACCAGCGCGTGGGCGTGCGCCGGCTCCGGAACCTCGACCAGCAGCGCACGCAGGCCCACCGGGATGATCCGCACCGCCGTCCACCCCTCGTCGACGCGGCTCACAGTCCGAGGTACGAGCGCCGTACCTCGTCGGACTCGGCGAGTTCGTCGGCCGGGCCGGACATCACCACCTCGCCGGTCTGGAGCACGTACGCCCGGTCGGCCAGCTCCAGCGCGGCCCGCAGGTTCTGCTCGACGAGCAGCATGGTGGTGCCGGCGCGGCGGATCTCGGCGAGCACCTCGAAAATCATCCTGGTGAACTTCGGCGAGATGCCGAGCGACGGCTCGTCGAGCATCAGCAGCTTCGGTCGACTCATCAGCGCCCTGCCCAGTGCCACCATCTGCTGCTCGCCCCCGGAGAGCGTGCCGGCGCGCTGACCGGACCGCTCGGCCAGGATCGGGAAGAGTTCGTACACCCGGGACAGGTCCGCCTCCCGCTCTTCCGCGCTGCGGTGGTAGCCGCCGAGCAGCAGGTTCTGCAGGACCGTCTGGTGCCCGAACAGCCGCCGCCCCTCCGGCACCAGCACCGCACCCCGGCGGGCGATCCGGTACGCCGGCAGCCTGCTCACGTCCTCGTCGAGGAAGGTCACCGTGCCGCGTACCGGTCGGTGCAGTCCGGAGACGGCCGCGAGCAGCGTGCTCTTGCCGGCCCCGTTCGCACCGACCAGCGCCACCAGCTCGCCGGGTTCGACCCGCAGGTCGACGCCGCGCAGCGCGACGACCCCGGCGTAGTCCACATGGAGATCGCTCACGGTCAGCATCTACAGGGCCTTTCCGAGGTACGCCTCGACCACGGTCGGATCGTGCGCGACCTGCTCCGGCGCGCCCTCGCTGATCTTCTGCCCGTAGTGCAGCACGACCAGCCGGTGGCAGAGCGGCATGATGACCTCCATTACGTGTTCCACCATCAGGATGGTGACGCCGCCACGGTTGATGGTGCGGACGATCTCCACCGCCTCGCGCGCCTCGGTGGGGGTCAGGCCGGAGAGCACCTCGTCGAGCAGCAGCAGTTTCGGGTCGGTGGCGAGCGCCCGTCCCATCTCCAACCGCTTCTTCCAGGCCGCGGTGAGCGACGCGGCCGGCGAGTCCAGCACCGGAACCAGTCCGGCCAGTTCGGCGACCTCCCGGGCCCGCCGCCGGGCGTCCCGCAACCGGGGATGCCGGACGAACGACGCCGTGGTCAGGTTGTCCAGCACGCTCATCGAGCCGAAGACCCGCATCAGTTGGAAGGTGCGGCCGACCCCGGCCCGGGCCGCCGCGTGCGGTGGCCAGCCGGTGACGTCCCGGCCGTCGAAGTACAACCGGCCCGCGGTGGGGCGCTGGGCACCGGCCACCATGGAGAAGAGCGTGCTCTTGCCGGCGCCGTTGGGTCCGATCAGGCCCATGATGGCGCCCTGCTCGACCTCGAAGCTGACGTCGCGGTTGGCCCACAGTCCACCGAACCGGCAGGACAGGCTGTCGACCTTCAACAAAGTCGTGGTCATGCCTTCACCTCAGCAGACTCGGCCGGCTCAGGGTCGGTTTCCGTCCGGGACGTCCGGCCCAGTCGTCGGGCGACCGGCGCCCACAACCGTTGCCCGATGGCCAGCAGGCCGCCCGGCTCGGTGATCGACACCAGAATGATCAGCGCGCCGTAGAGCAGCAGGTCCACCGAACGGCCGCTGCCGGAGAACTCCTGCCGGGTGAAGTCCTGGACGAAGACCAGCACCCAGGCACCGAGCAGCGGCCCCCAGAACCGGCCGACCCCACCGAGCACGGCCATCAGGGTGAACGAGACCGAGAGGTCCAGTCCGAGCCCCGAGGGCGGGTCGACGAAGAGGACGTACATCACGTAGAAGCCACCGGCCAGCGCGGTGATCGCTCCGGACAGGGCCGCGGCGGCCAGCTTGTACCGGTGTACGTCGATCCCGACCGCCGCCGCGGCGACCTGGTCGTCGCGGATGGCGCGGACGTAGTTTCCGGCCCGGCCCCGCAGGAACAGCCAGACGGCGAGCGCGGCGAGGCAGAAGAAGCCGAGCGCCACGTAGTAGTACGGCCGCTTGTCGAGCAGCGAGAACTGAAGGTTGGCCAGTGACGGCTCGACCACCGGCAACTCCCAGCCGTTCGCCTGCCCGAGGCCGGGCAGGTTGGTGACCAGGATGAAGACGATCTCGGCGACGGCGATGGTCGCGATCGAGTAGTAGTGGTGCCGCAGCCGGAAGCACGGCCAGCCGACGGCGGCGGCGAACAACGCGGCCAGCGGCAGCGAGAGCGCGATCGCCAGCCAGGGCGACCAGCCGTCGCGGACCAGCAGCGCGGTGGTGTAGGCGCCGGTGCCGAAGTACAGCGCGTGCCCGAAGGAGACCTGCCCGGCGTACCCGCCGAGCAGGTTCCAACCGGTGGCCGCGATGCCGAAGGTCAACGCCAGGATGCCGATGTTGTGCGCCGCCGAGTCGGCGAAGACCAGCGGGTACGCGGCCAGCGCGGCCACGATCACCACGGCGGTGGCCCAGGACGGCGGCCGCCGTACCGGAAGTGCCCGGAGCCGGGCCGGCGACGGCTGGCGCAGTACGGTCGGCGCGCTCATCGTCCTACCTCTCGTGATTGGCTCATCGGGTCCCCAGCAGTCCCTGCGGTCGTACCAGGACGACGACCAGATACAGCGCCAGCGCCGCCGCGAGGGTGTAGCTCGGGGCGTACAACCCGACGACTCCCTGGGCGACTCCGACCAGCAGTCCGGCCAGGGCGGCCCCGGTGATGCTGCCGAACCCGCCGAACGCGACCACCACGAAGGCCATCAGGACGAAGCTCACCCCGGCGGTCGGCGAAGCGGAGTACGAGTTCATCAGCAGCGCCCCGGCGACCCCGGTGGCCAGGCCGGCGACCACCCAGCACAGGGCGTACATCTTCCGGGGGTCGATCCCCATCAGCGATGCCGCCGCCGGGTCCTCCCCGGCGGCCCGTACGGCGCCGCCGAGGCGGGTCCGGTTCATGAAGTACGCGACCGCGCCGGTGGCCAGCAGCGCCCCGGCCGCCATGATGACCTGTGGTCCGCCGATCACCACCGGGCCGATCTCCCAGCGCAGTCCGGCGGCCCAGGGCCGGGGAACGGTCCGGGTGTTCGGGGTCCAGAGGAACTGGGCCAGGCCGCGCAGGAACACCTGTAGTCCGAAGGTGACGATCACCTGTGCCAGCGGCGACTTGCCGAGCACCCGACCGACCGCGCCGATGTACATCAGCAGGCCGGTCAGGGCGATCGACACCCCGGCGAGCGGGATCGACAGCAGCGGGTCGAGGCCCAGCACCGACCAGGCGAAGAACGAGGTGTACATGCCGAGCATGACCATCTCGCCGTGGGCGAAGTTGACCACGTCCATGACGCCGTAGATGAGGGTCAGACCGACCGCCACCAGTGCGAAGACCGCGCCGATCAGCAGCCCGTTGACGACCGACTGGAGGAGGTCACTCACTGCTGCGCCTTGTTCATCGGCCAGATCGGCTGCGCCGAGGAGAGTTCGGCCGGGAAGACGACCCGGTACTTCCCCTCGATCATCTGCTCGACGACGCCGGCGGCGCCGGTGTTCTGGCCCTTGTCGTCGAACTTGATCCCGGTCCACGGCATGATCGTCTTCTCGCCGGGGATGTCCAGCGCGCGCAGCGCGTCCCGGATCGCGGTCGGCTCGGTCGACTTGGCGGTGTCGATCGCCTGGGCCAGGGCCAGCACGGCGGTGAAGGCCCGCGCCGAGTTCTCGGTCATCGGGGCGCCGTACCGCTGCTGGAACAGGTCCGCCACGGTCTTCGCCGCCGGCCGCTTCGCGGCGATCTCGCTGGACCAGGCGGCCCGACTCGACGCGCCGTTGGCCAGCGGGCCGAGCCCGGTGGCGAACGCCGGGTCGGCGAAGCCGCTGCCGTAGGCGAGCAGCGCCGGCGGGTAGTAGTCGAGCTGGTCGAGCGTCTTCATCAGCTTGATCGCCGCGTCGGTGTAGGCGAGCACGAACAGCACGTCCGGGTTCTTGCTCCTGACCTGCGCCACCTGGGAGCCCAGGTCGGCCGCGGTCGGGTCGAACGCCACGTTGACCGCGACCGGCAGGCCGGCCTCGGCGGCGACCTTCTCGGTCACCCCGGCGCCGTCGTTGCCGAACTGGTCGTTGCTGTGGAAGATGCCGACCGTCCGGATCTGGTCGCCGCCGGCCTGCCGGGCCTTGAGGTAGTCGAACATCGACCGGGCGAAGGTCTCGTCGGTCGGTCCGGTCCGGAAGAACCACTTCAGGCCGCGCTCGGTGAGCGCGACCGACGACGAGGCCTCGTTCACGAACGGAACCCCGAGCCGCTCGGCCCGCTGGCTCGCGGTCAGGGTCACGCCGGACTGGTACGAGCCGATCACCGCGGCGACCTTCTCGGTGGTGACCAGCCGGTCCACCTCGCCGGCACCGACCTCGGGCTTGCCCTGGGTGTCACCGGTGATCAGCTTCACCGGCGCGTCGCCCAGCCCCGGCAGTCCCTTCCCCGGCCCGAGCGGCAGGTCCAGCCCGGGATGGTCGTTGTTGATGACGTCCACGGCGAGTTCGGCGCCGTGCAGTACGTCGGTCCCCTGGGTAGCGTTCGGCCCACTCAACGGCCACAGCCCGGCGAGCTTGACCTCGGAGTCCGAGCCGGCGTCGTCCCCTCCGCCACAGCCGGCAAGCCCGGCGGCGAGAACAAGGGCGACCGTAATGCTGCTGATCTTGCGCATGATGAGGCCTTTCTGCTGGCGGCCAGCCCGCACGGGGCTGAAGAGAAATGCAAGGAAGGGCCCCTTCTTATCGCTTTCTGTATAGGAAGGGGCCCTTCCCATCACGTGGCCCGCCCGGGCCCAGGTCTGCCGTCACCCGGGCCCGGTCGGACGATTCCGCGATGCCGAACCGGTCAGGAGACGGCGGCGCCGGCTGCCTTCACCAGAGCGACCGTCTGCTCGATGGTCTGCGCACGGTCGGAGGCGAACGGACCGTCGATGATCGCCAGCGGGTCCTGCGGGTACACCAGCGAGGAGATGTGCAGGTGCCCGCCGGGTACGTCGGTCGCGCCGAGCGCGAGCCGCAGCCGGTTCGAGCGGTACATGCTCTCGTTGGACAGGTAGTTGCCGCCGCCACCCGCCTGCGCCTGCGCGTCGGCCGACGGGCCGTTGTCGTGGCAGGAGACCTTGGTCGGGTCGGGCCGGGTGTTACCGGTCCACTCGCAGATCCGCGGGTTGAGCGCGGTCGGCCACGGGGTCGTTCCGGCGTCGATCATCTGCTGGAACGGCAGGGTGGTCTCGATGAACTCGGGGTTGGTCGACGGCTGCGGCCAGTTCGTCACCGGCGGAACGAGTTCGGGGGTTCCCTCGTTGTTGTTGTCCGCGCTGCCGCCGCGCCAGGCGCCGGCCCACTGCTCGATGGCCATCCGGGCCCGGCCGCCCTGGCTGATCGTCATGATCAGGTCGGCGCGCTCCCTGCTGTTCCGGGTCAGGTGCGGCCCGAAGGCGTCCTCGACGTAGCCGAGGTCGAACCCGCTCCAGGTCACCGGCAGCGACACCGACTGGATCTGGACCGTACGGTCGCCGACCTGGTACTCCTGACCGTCGAGTTGCAGCGCGGAGGCGCCGGACGGGTTGGAGCGCCGGATCTCCCCGTTGAGCTGGTACGGGTCGAAGCCGCTGACCAGCACCCTGGTCACCTTCCGGCTCGACGAGAAGTCGGTCGAGGAGATGCCCCGGGAGGCGTACTCGAAGGTTTTCAGCAGCGAGGCGCGGGCGGCGGCGGTCACCGCGAACCGTGGGGTCCACTGCCGCAGGTCGCGGGTGCCGGTCAGCCGCGACCAGTAGAGCGGCCGGTCGTCGTAGCGTTCGATGCTGCCCATCCAGCGCTTGCCCTGGGCCCGATCAACGGCGGTACGCCACAGTTCGGCGCCCCGGGACTGGAGCAGCTTGTCGGCCTCCTTGACCGACCGGACCCCGCACAGGTCGGCGGTGAGCCGCGCGACGAACGGGGCGAAGCCACCGACCTCGATCAGCTTGCTCGGCACCTGGACGCCGCCCGGCAGCGCGGGCGTGTCGATCCGGGTCTCCTCGTACGTCGTCGGGGCGGTGCGGTCGTAGCACTGCCCCGCCGGTCCGGCGTGCCCGGCCAGGCTCGTGGGCTGGGCACCGGCGGTGCCGGGCATCAGTACCAGGGAGGCACCGATGGCGGTGGCGGCGAGCAACTTAGCTCGGCCACGTACACTCTCAGTCAACTTCTGCACATGCAAGGTGATCTTCGACCTTCCTCGATAGCTGCGCCGGTTCCGGCCGTCCAGGCCCAACCAGAGGGATGGAGCCGGCGCTTCACTGGGGGTTGGTGCTGTCCGCCCGCGGCATCGGGCGGTGGCTGTGAAGGTGCGGGAGCCGGTGACCGTCGGCCGGGTGCGTCGCTGCTCCGGTCGACGGTGACCGATCCGGGGTGATCCCTAGCTGAACGTGCCGAGTTGTACGCCCGCGTCCTGCAACGCGGTGCGTACCTGACGGGCCAGCTCGACCGCGCCGGGCGTGTCCCCGTGTACGCAGAGCGACCGGGCCCGGACCGCGACCGCGCCACCGTCGACGGCGGTCACCTGGCCGGTCGTCGCCATCTTGACGCAGCGTTTCGCCACCGTCGCCGGATCGGTGATCAGTGCACCCGGACTGCCGCGTTTCGCCAGGCTGCCGTCGGACTGGTAACCACGGTCGGCGAAGGCCTCCCGCACCGTCTTGAGGCCCACCTCGTCGGCCTGACGCAGCAGTTGCGAGCCGGGCAGGCCGAGCACCGGCAGACTCGGGTCGTACGCGGAGACGGCGGCCACGACGGCGCCGGCCTGCACCTGGTCAATCACGGTCCGGTTGTAGAGCGCGCCGTGCGGCTTGACGTAGCGGACCCGACCGCCCTCGCTCCGGGCGATCCCGTCGAGCGCGGCCAGTTGGTAGAGCACGTCGTCGGCGAGCCGGTCGGGTTCGATGTCCATCGCCCGGCGGCCGAAGCCGGCCAGGTCCCGGTAGCCCACGTGGGCGCCGATCGACACGTCCCGGCTGATCGCCTCGGCGCAGACCCGCCGCATGATCGTCGGATCCCCACCGTGGAATCCGCAGGCGACGTTCGCGCTGGTCACGATCGAGAGCAGGGCCATGTCGTCGCCCAGCTGCCAGACTCCGAAGCCTTCGCCGAGGTCACTGTTCAGATCGAGGATGACCGACATTGCGCCTCCTGGGGGAAGGGTGGCGGTGGAGCGCCGTGAGTTCAGGTTTGCAGACTGTTGAACAATCCGTCAATGGTCATGTTGACTTGTAACCTCGTCGTAGCATGGACCTTCTCTCGATTGTGGGCCCGAACGAATGAAGGACAATGATCGCGTGACGTGGCTGGCGAAGCTGCAGGATGACCGTGCGTTGATCAGTCGGGCGAGCACGGCGCAGCGGGTGGCGGAGATCCTGCGCGCGCGGATCACCGAGGGCGCCCTGCTGCCGGGCACCCGGCTCTCCGAGGAGATGATCGGCGCCGCGCTCGGCGTCTCCCGCAACACGCTGCGGGAGTCGTTCCGGCTGCTGATGCACGAGCGGCTGGTCGTACACGAACTGAATCGGGGCGTCTTCGTCCGGGTGCTCGACGTCGAGGACGTGATCGACATCTACCGGGTACGGCGGGTGCTGGAGTGCGCCGCCGTGGCCAACGCCCGAAACAGTGTCCCCGGCGCGATGGAGGCGATCGAGGCGGCGCTGGTCGAGGGTGAGCAGGCCGCGGCGGAACAGCGGTGGTTCGATGTCGGTACCGCCAATATGCAGTTCCACCAGGCCATCGCCGGCCTTGCCGCCAGTCCCCGGGTCGAGGAGATCATGCGGCAGACGCTGGCCGAGATCCGCCTCGCCTTCCACGTGATGGACGCGCCGCAGACCTTCCACCAGCCCTACCTCGAACGGCACCGCGAGCTACTGGAGCTGATCCGGGCCGGTGACGTCGAGCGGGCCACGGCGGTGCTCGACGACTACCTGCGGACCGCGGAACGGCAACTCGTCGACGCGTACGCCGAGCGGATGGTGGAGAGCGCGCCGGCATCCCGGTAGCCGGCCGGCGGCCGGTCAGACCGTGTGCAGCGCGTACACCCCGGCGTCCGTACCGGCGCCCGCGGGTCCGGCCAGCGCGGACCACGCGGTACCGTCCCACCCGGCGACCTGGTTCACCGCCACGCCGCCCGCCCGGCCGAAGAAGCCACCGGCGATCAGACGGCCATTGTGGACGGCCAGGGACACGACGATGTCCTCGGTGCCGGCACCCGACGGCCCGGCCAGCGTGGACCAGGCGCTGCCGTTCCACCGTGCCACGTAGTTCGCCGGCGCCCCGCCCGCCTCGGTGAAGGTGCCACCGACGACCAGCGATCCGCCGTAGACGGTCAACGCCCGGCCCTCCGCGTCCAGCCCCGTGCCAAGGGTCGACCAGGTGCTGCCGTCCCACTCGGCGACGTAGTTGGCGGCGGTTCCACCGGCCTGGGTGAACCCGCCCGTCGCCACCAGCGACCCGTCGAAGACGGTCAGCGCCAGCACGTCGCCGTTGAAGCCGGTGCCCAGGGTCGACCAGGCGGTGCCGGTCCACCGCGCGATCCCGTTGGCGGCGGTCCCACCGGCCTGGCTGAATCCGCCCCCGACGATCAGCGCGCCGCCGTAGACGGCCAGGTCCCAGACCGAGGGTACGTTCACCCCGGTCCCGCCGGACCCGGTCAGCGGAAACCACTCGCTGCCGTCCCACCGAGCGATGTGGTTGACGGTCACGCCGCCGGCCCGGAGGAACTGCCCCGCCACGATCAGGTCACCGTCGAACACCGCCAGCGCGTCGACGAAGTCGAGGGGCGTCGTCATCACGCCGGTACCGGACGAGCCGGTCAACGGGAACCAGGCGGCCCCGTCCCACCGGGCGATGCCGTTCACCCGTACCCCACCGGCGGTCAGGAAACTACCGCCGGCGATCAGGTCTCCGTCGTACACCGTCAGGGCGGTGACGGAGCCGTCCGGCCCGGCGGTCGACGAACCGCCCAACCCCGACCAGGTCGAACCGTTCCAGGTCGCCAGGTGGTCGACCGCGACCCCGCCCGCCTCGGTGAAGGTGCCGCCCGCGTACAGGCCGGGGGCGGCGGTTGCCTCGGCCCGGGTCTCGCTCCCGACCGGAAGTGCGGCACCCGCCCGCCCCGCGGACACTGACGGCTGCGGCGCGAGGCTCCACCCACACAGCGCCGCCAGCACGAACACGGCAGCACGTCGGCGCAGGGTGGATCCGCCGGGACCGAACATGGTCACATTCCCTCCGCCAGGTCCGCCATCTCGGTCGGATCCTGCCAGGAAACATATATCAGTATCTATATATAGGCAATGTGACCGAGGTTGGACAAGCCCCTGGCAACCTGGTCACGCCTTCCAGGGCGGCCGGTCGAGCAGACAGAACTCGTTCCCCTCCGGGTCGGCCAGTACGGTGAACTGCTCGTCCCCCCGCTGCCCCACGTCGGCGTGCCGGGCACCGAGCGCGACCAGCCGGTCGACCTCGGCGGCCGGGTCACCACCTCGGAGCACCTCCTCGGTCCGTTCGTCTCCGACCGATCTGCATCCCTACCCTCGACGGCCGACCTCCATCCCAGTTCGGCCCCGGTAACCGGTGCCCGATCCCGACCGTTGGACGCACACCCGCTCTGACCAGGTTTTCCGCAGATCCACGCAGGGAACGGAGGGTAGCCGAGGGACGGGACTCCTTGGGTCGGGGACAGCGAAACCTCCTGTTGAAAGGAGACCTCCACATGGGGCGTCAACTCGTTGAGGAAAAGACATCGGCAGACCGTCGGAAGGCTGTTACGAGGCGTCACTGGCTGCGGGACAACGCGCTGGCGGTGTCGATGTTCGGCGCCTTCCTGGTCTTCCTCGTCCTGCAGAGCATCTTCGGGTGGCAGACCCACAACGAGGAGCTGACCCAGTTCGGCGCCGCACCCCAGAGCTTTCTCAGCTATCTCGGTACCGGGCACTTCGCGGAGGCGGTGTTCGAGAACTGGGAGTCGGAGTTCCTCCAGATGGGCGGCTACGTCCTGCTGACCGCGTACCTCGTGCAACGCGGATCGTCGGAGTCCAAGCCCGAGCCGGACACCGACCGGCCAGAGGATCACGCCCGCAACGCGAAGCCCAATTCGCCCTGGCCGGTACGCGCCGGAGGCGTGGCGCTGATGCTCTACCGCAACAGCCTGTCCATCGCCCTCTTCCTGATCTTCGGTGTCTCCTTCGTCCTGCACCTGTTCGGCGGCACCGCCGAGCACAACGAGCAGCAGGCGCTGGAGAGCGGCGCCGCTCCGATCAGCGCCTGGCAGTTCCTGGGCACCAGCGACTTCTGGTTCCAGTCGATGCAGAACTGGCAGAGCGAGTTCCTCGCCGTCGGCGCCCTCGTCGTGCTCAGCGTCTTCCTCCGCCAGCACGGCTCACCCGAGTCGAAGCCGGTCACCACACCGCACGACGAGACCGGCACCTGACCTCCTCACGGCGCCCTACCCGGCGGAGCGGGCCCGGCCACCGTCGACGGGCGGCTGCGACCGCTGATCGGCGGCACGTTTGACGGCGGTCGGGAGTGGCGTCGCCGGGGTCAGCCCGCACGCAGGGTGAGCACGGTGATCTCGCTCGGTGCGAAGATCCGTAACGGTGGACCCCAGAACCCGGTCCCCCGGCTCGTGTACAACTGGGTCCGGTCACCGTGCCGGGTGAGGCCGTGCACCGTTGGCTGGTCGAGGCGGACCAGGAAGTTGAACGGCCAGATCTGACCGCCGTGGGTGTGTCCGGAGATCTGCAGGTCGATGCCGTGTGCGACCGCCGCGCCGATCTGCTTCGGCTGGTGTGCGAGCAACAGCACCGGAAGGTCGGGGTCGGCGCCGGTGAGCGCGGCGGCGTGGTCGGCGTGGTGGCCGGGACGTCCCGAGGCTCCGGCGGTCGCG
Source organism: Plantactinospora solaniradicis (assembly GCF_042658085.1). Classification (NCBI taxonomy): domain Bacteria; kingdom Bacillati; phylum Actinomycetota; class Actinomycetes; order Micromonosporales; family Micromonosporaceae; genus Plantactinospora; species Plantactinospora solaniradicis. Next base: position 221,693 of record NZ_JBHSPR010000007.1, read on the forward strand.
TCGTCGACACCGGCGACGACGAGCCGGGCGCCGTTCCGCTCCACGACGACGTGCCGGTTGTGCAGCGGTTCCCAGCCGAGTTGACGCATGTGGTCGAGCCAGCCCTGGGCCTCGCCGAAGTACTCGTGGTTTCCGGTCACGTAGGTCCGGGCGAGTCGGGCCCGGACCTCACCGAGCGGCGCGGCCTGGTCCCGCCGTTGCGCGACCGTCCCGTCGGCGATGTCGCCGGTGTGGCAGACGATGTCGGGATCGAGTTCGTTGACGGCCGCGACGACTCGGGCCGACCAGCCGGCCCGGTCGATCGGACCGTAGTGGGTGTCGGTGAGCAGGACGACCCGGACGCCGTCCAGGCCCGCACCGAGCCGACCGACGCGCACGTCCACCCGCCGGACCCGGGGTACCCGCATCGCCTCCACGTACCCCCAGAGCAGCAGCCCGACGGCGACGACAGCCACCGCCGCGGCGGTGATCCGGGACCGGACCGGGTCACCGACGCCGCCGACGGCCAGCCCGATCCGCAGCAGGTTGCCGAGCAGCGACCAGACGAAGAGAACCCAGGCCACCCCGAGCAGGGTGTCGCCGGTCCGGGCCGCCCAGTCCTGGCGCCGACCGCCGTGCCCGAGGTACATCAGTACGGGGAACGCCACGAGCGCCACGACGAAGACGATCGTGCCGGTGGCGATCACGGGAGTCGGCCAGTGCGCGCCCGCGACGACCAGCGTCCACCACGGCACCCCGAACAGCAGCGCCATGATCGCGGTGATCGTCAGGGTGAACAGGAACGGTCGCAGAGATCGCCTGGCCGGTGCCGCCCGCACCGCTTCGGTGGCTGACACAGCTTCGACTCCTCAGCTTGTCTCCGGGCCCCGTCCGGGCACTCCGTTTGTCTCCGGGCCCCGTCCGGGCACTCCGTCGATCCGTTCGTGCAGCATGACACGCCGGATCCGCGATCGACCACGTTGCTGAGCGCCGGCACAGGGGCGACGGTCCCCGCCGGGAATCGCGCTGGTCGGACGCGGTGTGCCGGCGCACACGCCCGGCTCGCCGCCCGGATTCCCGACCTAGAATTCGGGTCGCACGCGCGCTGCGGGACCGGCGAGCCTGCCCGAGCCGCGCAAGCCCGCGAGCTGGTCGGCCGGCCAGCGGACAGCGAAGCGGCGGGTGGAGGAGCCGAGGGAGGACATTCGATGCCGGACCGGTACGAATCCCGCGTCGAGCGGCAAATCCGGGAGGCGCAGGAGCGGGGCGAGTTCGACAACCTGCCCGGCGCCGGCCGTCCCCTACCCGGGCACGGTGGCACGGACGACGAGAACTGGTGGATCAGGGAGTGGGTACGCCGGGAGAACCTCACCGGACTCGCCCCGACCTCGCTGAAGATCCGCAAGGAGGCCGAGGACCTGTTGGGGCGGCTGGCGAAGGAGTCGTCCGAGCAGTCCGTACGTGCCGTCGTCACCGACCTCAACCAGCGGATCCGGCAGGCCCATCGGGGACTGGTCGACGGACCGCCGGTGGTCCTGCGCACCTTCGACGTCGACGAGGTCGTCGAGACCTGGCGGCGGCGGAGGCGTTCGGGCTGAGAAGACGTTCGGGCTGAGAAGACGTTCGGACTGAGTAGGCGTTCGGGCTGAGGAGGTGTCGGCGCGGGAAACGACTACGGCAGGAAGTACTCGGCCATGAGTCGACCGACCCAGTCCGGCTGCCGGAGGTTGGTGGGCTGGAACTCGGCCATCGTGGGTTTGAGGTCGACGACCGGGGTGCCCGTTATCGCGTCGAGTCCGAGCACCTGGAGTTCCCGACCCTTGACCGCGGTGATCGCGCAGGTGGTCATGCCGATGCGGTTGGGACGGCGCGGTCCACGGTCGGCGAACACCCCCACTTCCGGGAGGTCGGCCCGGCCACGTGGTCGTCGCGGCCGGTAGTCCGGCCGTTCCGTCGTCCGGTCGAAGACGAAGAAGACGTCGACGTGGGAGAACTCGGCCAGCCCGAGCAGGCAGTCCGCACCGAACCGCTCGTCCACCACGATGGTGCTGGTCACGTCGCCCCAGTGGTCGGTCAGGGCACTGTCCGTACGGTCGTTGCGCACGGTGCCGATCGACGTCACGACGAAATCCACGATGTACCCCCTGAGGTGTGGCACCGGCCGTACCACGCGCAGTTGTCGCGGTCCGTTGTCGAGATGATGTCAAGCCTGTCGCCGGCCGTGCACCGAAGGATCGTTGTCGGTGCTCCCGGCGGCAGGGGTCGCCAATCGGCCGGAGATCCGTAGGCCGTCCCGGACGTTGCGCGACATCAGGACGAGGCTGACCGCGCCGGCTGCCAGCTCGGCCGTCTGCGCAAGATGGAAGAGCGCGTCCACCTTCCCGCCTGACGCGAGTCGGTCGAGGTAGAACGCGGCGGGAACCAGGAGCAGCAGCCCGATTGCGGCGACGAAGGCCATCCGGCGTTTCTTGGCCGTGATCCTGGGGTCGGTCGAGGCGCCGGCCATCGACGATCCGGTCGCCCCGGCGACCACCAGCGCGGGGACGAGGACGAGGAGTCCCCAGAGGATGACCCGCCTGACGTTGGCGACCTGGTCGGGTGAGCCGAACAGCTCGGTGAGGACGGCCGAGAGCCAGAACACGAGGATCGTCGCGAAGCCGGTGGCGGCCGCGATCAGGTGGAGACGCTTGAGCATGGGGTACTCCTTGGTAATGGCCGAGGGTGGGCCGGGGTCAGGTCCGGCTGCGGTACAGGCGCATGGTCAACGGTGCGAAGACCGCCACGAGCACGCCGGAGGCGATGAGGACGGCACCGATCTGATCCGCCTGGGCCGTGCCGTGCATCAGTCCCCGTACCGCGTCCACGAGTTGACTGACCGGGTTGACTTCGACGAACGTCCGCAGCCACCCGGGCATCGTCTGCGGATCGACGAACACGTTGCTCGCGAAGGTGAGCGGGAACTGGACGAGGAAGCTCACCGCGCTGATCGCGCTGGGGGTGCGCAGGACGAGCCCGAGCGTCGCCCAGACCCAGGACAGGCCGAAGGCGAACACCAGGACGAGCCCGACCGCCAGCAGCACCCCGACCACGCCGCCCGCCGGGCGGAAGCCCATGACCAGCCCGAGGGCGACGACCAGTCCGGCGGCCAGCAGATTGCGACCGGCATCGCTGATCAGTCCGCCCACCAGGAGGGCTGGCCGCCAGATCGGCATCGATCGGAAGCGGTCGACGACGCCCTTGGTGATGTCGTTCTTCAGGTTGACGCCCGCGTACACGGTGATGAGCAGCACCGCGAAGACCATCGTGCCCGGGAGGAGGAACTGGAGGTACTCGCGGGTCGAGCCGGCCATGGCGCCGCCGAACAGATACGTGAACATGACGGTGAACAGGATTGGGATCATGATCGCGTCCGCGAGCTGTTCCGGCACATGCTTGATCTTCAGCAGGGCGCGCCAGGCGAACGTCAGTGACGCCGACAGCGGACTCGTCCGGGATGGCCGTGGCCGGGTCGCCAGGGCGTCGCGGAGGGCCCGATCGGGCAAGCCTGCCGGAGCATGCGGGGCTGATGTCGTGGTCATGCCGCCTTCTCCTGATCGGCGTCGGTGTCGGTCTCCGCACGGTGCCCGGTGAGGGCGAGAAAGACCTCGTCGAGGCTGGGGTGACCGAGCGCGAAGGTGGTGAGGTCGATACCGGCCCGGGTCAGACCGGCAAGCGCGATCGAGGCACGCCCGGGGTCATCGGCCCTGGCCGACAGAGCGGTCTCGTCGGATCCGGTCCGGACCGGGGTGCCGAGGGCGTCGGCCAGTAGCCGCCCGGCCTCGGACCTGCGGGCCGGGTCGAGTACCCGGACCTGGACGGTTGCGGCGCCCACCGACGCCTTGAGCTGGGCGGGTGTGCCCTCCGCGATGATCCGGCCGTGGTCGATGACGGCGAGCCGGTCGGCTAGTTGGTCGGCCTCGTCGAGGTACTGGGTGGTGAGCAGGACGGTGGTGCCTTCGCGGGCGAGCGCGCGGACGATGTCCCAGACCTGGTTACGGCTGCGCGGGTCCAGGCCCGTGGTGGGTTCGTCGAGGAACAGCAGGTCCGGACTGACGATGATGCTCGCGGCGATGTCGAGCCGCCGACGCATACCCCCCGAGTACGTCTTGACGGTCCGGCCGCCCGCCTCGGCGAGGCCGAAGCCGTCCAGCAACTCGTCGGCCCGGACCCTGGCCCGCGCTCTGGTGAACCCGAGCAACCGGGCGAGGATCGTGAGGTTCTCGAATCCCGTCAGCTCCTCGTCCATCGAGGCGAACTGACCGGTCAGGCTTATCCGTTCACGTACCCGGTGGGCGTCCCGGACGACGTCGTGGCCGAACACCCGCGCGGTGCCCCCGTCCGGCGGTGACAGGGTGGCGAGTACCCGGATCGTGGTGGTCTTTCCGGCCCCGTTCGGACCCAGGAAGCCGAACACGCCGTCGGTGGGCACGACCAGGTCGACGCCGTCCACGGCGCGGGTGGCGCCGAAGACCTTGACCAGCCCGCTGGCTTCGATCGCGGGTTCAGAGTTCGTTGCCATCTAGCTAAAGCCTCTCTCTAGAGTCGCTCACTAGTGACCGCCTCTAGAGGTACGCTATAGCCGTGACGGATGTCAAGCGAGTGAACAAGCGGACCCAGAAGGCGGCGGAGACGCGCCGACGCATCCTGGAGGCCGCCCGCGACCTGTTCGTCGAGCACGGGTACGGGGCGACGAATCTGCAGGATGTCGCGGCTGCCGCGGGTGTCGCGGTACAGACCATCTACTTCGTCTTCGGCAACAAGCGGACGCTGCTGAAGGAACTCGTCGACGTGACCATCGCCGGGGACGACGAACCGGTCGCGACGATGAACCGCCCCTGGTTCCGCGACGCCCTGGCGACCGACACCGCCGTCACCCACCTGGCGGCACACGTTCGAGGAACCCGGGAGATCCTGGAACGCATCGCCCGGATCACGAAGATGGTCGCCACGGCCACCACGACGGACGCCGAGGTCGCGCAGCTCTGGCCCGGTGGCGGGAATCCCCGGTTCGAGGTGCACACGGTCGCCGCGAAGGCCATGGTCAGCAAGCCGGGAGCACGCGCGGGAGTCTCGGCGGAACATGCCGCCGATCTCCTGTACGCCCTGCTGAGCACCGAACTCTACCTGCTGTTCGTGCACGAGCGCGGCTGGTCGCCCGAGCAGTGGGAGCAGTGGACCTACGACACCCTGCGTCCGCAGCTCTGCTCCCCGTAGGACTCGCCCGGCCCACCGGTCGCGACGGCGCACGGCACGCGGGCCGCGTCGACCGCGCCGCACGAGCGGATCCCTGCGGCAGGGTCGCATTCGACTTCCACGTCGACATCGACATCGCCGCCGCTTAACGATTCGGCGACTTGTTCGGCTCTCACTTCCGGCTTTGGACGACCTCTCGATATGACCGCATTCCCTCACCACCCCGCCACCTTGTCGTCGCCCGGAGCGCAACAAAGACGTACTGTCGGTTGTCGTTGACTTGCGGTATCAGCATGCGCCCTCCCCAGCCCTTCGGCCGGCGCCCTGTGACGGCACTGCCTGAACCGGTTCACGGATCGTGACCACCCGGGCGCATCACCCGCCCCGACGCTTCGAGCGAGGCTTCTAGCAGGCCAAACAGGACGTTATGCCTGAACCGGTTCATGCACTTAACAGTTCAGTTCCCGCATAGTGTTGTCACGTCGTTGACACGGCTGTAACCCGCGTGTACGTTCCCTGCAAGTCGCGACGCCTATCCCACCCTCCCCAAGGCGCGCCTCTACACATCGTGCTATGTCCAATGTGGACACCGAAAGGTGGGACGCGCATATGAGAAAGTACGGAATCGCCGGCACCGCACTCGCACTTCTGCTGGCAGTGGCGGGCTGTGGCGGAGGTGACGACGAGGGCGGAACCGACGGCGCCATCTCCGGCGAGATCACGGTACTCACCCAACGCACCGACATCGTCAACACCGTCTTCCAGGAGTACAAGAAGAAGTTCGAGGCGAAGTATCCGGGCACGACCGTCAAGTTCGAGGCGATCACCGACTACGAGGGCGAAGTCCGGATCCGGATGAACACCAAGGAGTACGGCGACGTCCTCCTCATCCCCAACTCCGTCACCGACGACCTGCTGCCGAACTTCTTCGAGCCACTGGGCACCGTCGACGAACTCAAGGACAAGTACCGGTTCGTCCGCAACGAAAAGGTCCTCGACGGCAAGGTCTACGGCCTCTCCATCACCGGCAACGCCCAGGGCTTCGTCTACAACAAGAAGGTGTGGCAGCAGGCGGGCATCACCGCGCCGCCGAAGACGCCGACCGAGTTCCTGGCGGCGCTGACCGCGATCAGGGACAAGACCGACGCGATTCCGCTGTACACCAACTACAAGGACGCCTGGCCGCTGTCCCAGTGGGAGAGTTTCCGGGGTGTGGTGAGCGGCGATCCCGACGCGGCAATCAAGCTGGCAAAGGACGACGCGCCCTGGGCCCCCGGCAAGGAACACCACATCATCGACTCGCTGATCTTCGACATCGTGCAGCAGGGCCTGACCGAGCCCGATCCGACGACCACCAACTGGGAACAGTCCAAGGGCATGATCGGCACCGGCAAGGTCGCCACGATGATGCTGGGCTCCTGGGCCGTCGTGCAGATGCAGGACGCGGCCACCAACAAGGCCGACATCGGTTACCTGCCCTTCCCCCTCCAGGTCAACGGCAAGTTCCACACCGTGATGGGCGGCGACTACAAGAACGCCATCAACGTCAACTCCAAGAACAAGGCGACGGCCCGGGCCTGGATCGACTGGTTCACGGACGAGTCGAACTACTCCGTGGACCAGGGCGGCATCTCCACGGTGATCAGCCAGGCGATGCCGGCCACCCTGGCCGACCTGACCGCCGTGAACACCGAGTTCATCGAACTCAGCCCCGCCCCCAAGGGTGAGGAGGGCCTGGCCGACAAGATCGGCAACGAGGCCGAGATCGCCCTGAACGACGGCAAGTACCGACAGCGGATCGTGGATGCCGCGCGGGGAGCGAAGAAGGAGACCAAGGACGAGATCTTCGCCGACCTGAACAAGAAGTGGTCGGACGCCAAGTCCAGGATCAAATAACCGGTTGAACTCGGGCAACGGACCTCGGGCGTGCGGGTGGCGGATGCCGCTCGCACGCCCATCGGCCGACACGACGACGTGCGGCCGGGCCTACCGGAAGGTTTGCGTTTCCAGATGGCATCTCCGACCAACACCGCGAGTCGGTTCTCCGGGCTGCCCGGGGCAACCCCCCAGCGGGGCCTCGGGACCACCGGCCGACGTCGGCAGGGGCCACGCAGGCGAAAGCCCATCACCCCGTACCTCTTCCTGATCGTGCCCGTGGCGCTGCTGGTGGTCTTCACCTACATACCGGTCGTCAACATGTTCGGCTACAGCGTCACCTCGTGGAACGGGCTCAGCCCGACCAAGGAGTTCATCGGCGCCGACAACTACGTCGAGATCGCGACCCGCCCCGAACTCTTCGGCGTGCTCCGGGTCAGCCTCTACTACGTCGGCGCTTCGGTCATCCAGATCGTGCTGGCGCTCTACTTCGCGACGGTGCTGAGCTTCAACGTCAGGTTCAGGAACTTCTTCAAGGGGATCATCTTCTTCCCCTACCTGATCAACGGGGTCGCGATCGCGATGGTCTTCCTGTACTTCTTCGAGCCCGGCGGCACCCTCGACTCGACCCTGAGCGCGCTCGGCCTCGGCGACCTGTCCCGACAGTGGCTCGGCGATCCCGGCACCATCAACTACTCCCTCGCCGGCACGTCCATCTGGCGCTACCTGGGGCTCAACTTCGTCCTCTTCCTCGGCGCGATCCAGTCGATTCCCGCGCAGCTCTACGAGGCGGCCGAGATCGACGGCGCGAACCGGTGGCACCAGTTCCGGTTCCTCATCCTGCCCGGCATCAGGCCGATCGTCGGGCTGTCGGTCATCCTCGCGATCTCCGGCTCGCTGTCGGTGTTCGAGATCCCGTACATCATGACCGGCGGCGCCAACGGCAGCGAGACCTTCGTGACCCAGACCGTCTACCTGGCGTTCAAGGCCTACAAGGTGGGGCTGGCCTCCGCGATGGCCGTCGTACTGCTGCTGATCATCCTGCTGGTTACCTGGGTACAGCGCCGGGTCGTGCCCGACGAGAAGGTGAACCTGTCGTGAGCCTGACCGACTTCCGCGGCCCCGAGGCACCCGCCGCACGACGCGCCCGGACGACCCGGTCGCAGCTCGTCGGCGCCCGGATCGCCGTCACCCTCAAGTACGTCTCGCTGGTCCTCGCCTCGGTGGTCGTACTGCTGCCGCTGCTGGTCCTGCTGATGGCCTCGCTGAAGACCAACGACGAGTACGTCAACGGCGAACCGTTCGACGCCCCCGGCAACTGGTTCAACTTCGACAACTACGTCACCGCCTTCAACGAAGGCGGAATGCTGCGGGCCTTCGTCAACACCTCGATCATCCTCGTCATCTCCCTCGTCGGCACCGTCATCATCGGCTCGATGGCGGCGTACGCCCTCGACCGGTTCCAGTTCCGGCTCAGGAAGACGATCATCCTGCTGTTCCTCCTGGCCACCCTCGTACCCGGGGTGACGACCCAGGTGGCCACGTTCCAGGTGGTGAACAATCTCGGCCTGTTCAACACCCGCTGGTCGGCGATCGCGCTGTTCCTCGGCACGGACATCATCTCGATCTACATCTTCCAGCAGTTCCTCCGGAGCATCCCGCGCGAGTTGGACGAGTCCGCCGCGATCGAGGGTGCCAGCTCCCTCACGATCTACTTCAGGATCATCCTGCCCCTGCTGAAGCCGGCGATCGCCACCGTCGTGATCATCAAGGGGATCACCATCTACAACGAGTTCTTCATCCCGTTCCTCTACATGCCCGACCGGGACCTCGGCGTCATCTCCACCTCGCTGTTCCGGTTCAAGGGACCGTTCGGAGCCCAGTGGGAGGTCATCTCGGCCGGGGTGATCCTGGTCATCGTCCCCACACTGATCGTCTTCCTGCTGCTCCAGCGCTTCATCTACAACGGCTTCACCAGTGGAGCGACGAAGTAGGACGACGGACTCCGATCACGGCAGGTCCTCCCGCTGCCCGCCGGACTCCCGCCCGGCCGCCAGGTCGGGCGGTATATCGTCGCCCGGTGACTGCGGACAGCCCCAGCCGCGGCCCGGAACGCCGGTCCGGGGCATCCTCCGGACGGGCCGGGACGGCCGACCGGGGCGGCCCGGCAAGGGCGGCGAAGAAGACCCTGCGGGTCAGCACCCGGAACGCGAATTTCCAGCAGTGGCTGGCCCTGTTGACCAACCGCACCAAACGGCAGCGGGCCGGTGAGTTCCTCGTCCAGGGGGTCCGGCCGATCACCCTGGCCGTGCGGCGGGGTTGGCCGATCCACGCCCTGCTCCACGTCGACGGCGCGCCGCTGTCCCGGTGGGCGGAGGAACTGCTCGACCAGGTGCCGACCACCCGGGTCGGGATGGCACCCGAACTCCTCGCGGAACTCGGCGGCAAGGACGACGGGCTGCCCGAGCTGGTCGCCGTCGTCGGGCTGCCGCCAGACCGGCTGGACCGGATCCCGACCGGGCCGGAGACGCTGGTGGTCGTCTTCGACCGCCCCACGGCACCGGGCAACATCGGCACGCTGGTCCGCTCGGCCGACGCCTTCGGCGCCGCCGGGGTGATCGTCGTCGGACACGCCGCCGACCCGTACGACCCGAGGGCGGTCCGGGCCAGCACCGGCTCGCTCTTCGCGGTGCCCGTGGTCCGGACCGGGTCCCACCGGGAGGTGGTCGAGTGGGTCGAGACGCTGCGCGGGCAGGGGTCGCCCGTCCAGATCGTCGGCACCGACGAGGGCGGTGAGGTGGAGATCGCCGAACACGATCTCACCGGGCCGACGCTGTTGCTGATCGGCAACGAGACACACGGGCTGAGCAGCGCGTGGCGCCAGGCCTGCGACCGGATGCTCCGGATCCCGATCGTCGGGTCGGCGAGTTCGCTCAACGCCGCGACCGCGGGCACCGTCGCGCTGTACGAGGTGGCCCGGCAGCGTCGTACCCGACCGTCGCCGCCCGGCTGACCGCCCCGGGTACGGGGAACGGTCGGCGGGGCGGCGACGGCGCTGCCGATTGCCGGGCTGGCGTCAGCGTGCCGTCCCGGCCCGGGCCAGGGGTGGCGACACCGGTTCGGTCGTCGTCCGGTCCGGCCTGCCGGGCCACCAGGTGCCGGGCCCGACGTGCAGGGCCAGGGCCGGGATGAGCAGGCTGCGCACCAGGAACGTGTCGATCAGGACACCGACGGCGATGATGACGCCGGTCTGCACCGACGGCACCAACGGCAGCACGCCGAGCGCGGCGAAGGTGGTCGCGAGCACCACACCGGCGCTGGTGACCACTCCGCCGGTGACGGTGAGGGCGTGCAGGACCCCCCGCCGGTGCCCCAGCACGGCGACCTCCTCCCGGGCCCGGGTCATCAGGAAGATGGTGTAGTCGACCCCGAGGGCGACGAGGAACAGGAACGCCTGCAACGGGATGCCGACCCACAGCCTCGGATGCCCCAGCGCGTCGAGGACCAGGCCGGCGGCGCCCAGCGCGGCGACGTACGACACCACGACGCTGATCATCAGCAGCAGTGGTGCCACCAGCGCGCGGAGCAACAGCACCAGGATGAGGAAGACGACCAGCAGGATCAACGGCATCACCACCCGGTTGTCCCGGTTGGTGACCTCCTCGGTGTCCAGTTGGAACGCGGTCTCCCCGGCAACCAGGGCGTCGGCGTCGGGCACCGTCGCGAGCGCGTCGCGCAGCCGGTCAACGCTCTCCATGGCCGCCCGGGAGCCCGGGTCGTCGGCCAGGACCGCCGGGACCCGTACCCACCGTCCGTCGGCCGAGCTCTCCGGCTCGCCGACCTCCGCGATCCCGTCGACCGCCCCGGCCACCCGTACCACCTGGTCCGTGCTGCCGGCGTTGGCCAGGATCTCGGCCGGGGCGATCGTGCCCGCCGCCCAGTGCGTCTCGATCATGCGCTGCCCGGTGACCGAGCCGACCTCCTTGGTGAAGAACTCGTCCCCGGGCAGGCCGATGCTGAGGTTGCCGATGCCGAGGGTGAGCGCGCCGAGCGCGACGAGGGTACCGATCCAGGTCGTCCGGGGACGCCGGCCGACGAAGCCGGCCACCCTGGCCCAGCCGCGGTGGTCCTCGGCCACGTCGTGCGCGGCCCGGTCGGCCGAGTACCGCGGCACGAACGGCCAGAACAGCCACCGGCCGAAGAGTACGAGCACCGCCGGCAGCAGCGTGGTCATCGCGATCAGGGTCGCGGCGATCCCGACCGCCCCGACCGGGCCGAGGCCCCGGGTCCCGGGCAGTTGCGCGGCGAGCAGGCACAGCAGCCCGGCCACCACGGTGGCGGCGGAGGCGCAGATCGCGGGGAGCGAGCGGCGCATGGCCAACCCCATCGCCTCGTGGCGGTCCCGGTGCCGCCGCAACTCCTCGCGGTACCGGGCAATGATCAACAGCGCGTAGTCCACCCCGACCCCGAAGACCAGCACGGTCAGGATGTTCTGGCTCTGCAGGTCGACGACGAGCCCGCCGTGCCTGGCGAGCAGATACACGACGGCGCTGGCCAGCTGGCTGGCCACCCCGGCGGTGATCAACGGAATGAGCCAGAGCACCGGACTGCGATAGGTGATCAGCAACAACAGCGCCACCGCGCCGATCGTGGCCAGCAGCAGGGTGTGGTCCATCCCACCGAACGCGTCGAACATGTCGTCGTCGGCCCCGGCGGACCCGGTCAGCGCGGTCCGCAACCCGTCGGGCACCCCGTCCGCCAACTGGTCCTTGAGCTCGCCGACGGCCGCCGACTGCGCGTCGCCGTCACCGGCGAGGGGAAAGGAGAGCAGCAGCGCCTGGCCGTCCTCGCTGGGCGCCTCGGGTGGCACCACACCACCGTCGGCGTACCGGGCGAACGCCGCCCGGTCGGTCGCGGCCTTCGTCCGGTCCGCGTCGGTGAGGCCGGCCTCCCTGGCGTACACGACGACCGCCACCAGACCGTCCGGCTCCGGAAACGCCGCCTCGGCCCGCTCAGCCGCCCGGCTCGTCTCGGCCCCGCCGGGCAGGGCGCCCAGGTTGTCGTTGTTCTGCACCTCGGTCAGCTGGAGTGCGAGCGGGCCGACCAGTGCCGCGACAACGACCCACAGGGCCAGCATCGCGAACTTGGCGCGCCGGCCGGATGGTATTCCGGCCAATCGGTGCCTGGACATGACGCGTTCCTCCCGGAACCTGGTAGGGCTGCTTGGTGACCGGTGGAAACCCCCGGCCGCTGGTGACCGCTGGAACTCCCGGCCGCTGGTGGCCACGGTCACGCCATCGATCCAACGGGCTCGCAGCACCGGCAGCAGGGGTGGCACGTCCCCAACAGGGGTGGTCGTAGCACTACAGATCCGGACCGACAGATCCACCAGAATGGGCCCATGGACAGCTCCCTCGCCGAACGGCTACGACAGCTACGACCGTGGTTCCGCCGCCGCCTCATCGACGGCGGCCAGGCGCTGCTGCTGGCCGTGCTCTCGGTCAGCGCCAACATCGTGCTGTTGGTGCTGTCGGTGCTGGCGCTCGTCTTCACCCTGCTCGGCGCCGGCCTGTTCGCCTTTCCGGCGGTGACACTCGCGGTACGCGATCTCGCCAACCTCAACCGGCGGCTCGCCGGGCGGTGGACCGGGGAGGAGATCCCGGTCCCGTACCGACCGGAACCGGCCGGGGCCGGCCTCTGGGGCCGCTACCGGTGGATGATCACCGACCCGGCGACCTGGCGGGACCTGCTCTGGCTGCTGGTGTCGATCCCGGTCGGCCTGGTGCTGGGACTGCTCCCGCTCTGCCTGGTGGTCTACGGCCTGGAGGGCCTCCTCGGCCTGCCGGTCCTGCTCTGGTCACTCGACATCTGGTACGGGTACGGCGTGACCTGGCCGATCGACAATGCCTTCGAGGCGGTGCTCGCGGTGCCGCAGGGCGGGTTGGTGCTGTTCCTCGGCGGGCTCCTGGGCCAGCGCCTCCAGCAGCTGCACGCCGGGTTCATCCGGGCGCTGCTGGCTCCGACCCCGAAGGCGATGCTGAGACAGCGGGTACAGCGGCTCACCGAGACCCGCTCCGACGCAATGGACGCGCAGGCCGCCGAACTGCGCCGGATCGAACGTGACCTGCACGACGGCGCCCAGGCCCGGCTGGTGGCCCTGAGCATGAACATCGGGCTGGCCGAGGCGCTGATGGCCCGGGATCCCGAGGCAGCCCAGCGGCTGATGGCGGAGGCCCGGGAGGCCAGCGGCGAGGCCCTGGGCGAGCTGCGCGACCTCGTCCGGGGCATCCATCCTCCGGTGCTCGCCGAACGTGGGCTGGACGGCGCGGTCCGGGCCCTCGCCCTGAAACTGCCGCTCATCATCGACGTCGAGGCCGACCTGCCGGGCCGGCCACAGGCCCCGGTCGAGTCGGCGGCCTACTTCGCGGTGGCCGAACTGCTGGCCAACGTCGCCAAGCACAGTCACGCGGACCACGCCTGGGTACGGCTGAGCCACGGCGAGGGACGACTCGTCATGGTGGTCGCGGACAGCGGCCTCGGCGGTGCCGACCCGGCGGCCGGTAGTGGCCTGCGGGGGATCGAACGACGACTCGCCGCCTTTGATGGCACGATGTTCGTGGCCAGCCCGCCCGGCGGGCCCACGACCGTGACCATGGAGCTGCCGTGCGAGTTGTCATCGCCGAAGACCTCGCCCTACTCAGAGACGGGATAACTCGACTGCTCCAGGCGTTCGACTTCGAGGTCGTCGCGGCCGTCGACAACGGACCGGCGCTGCTGCCGGCGCTGATCGAGCACCGGCCCGACGTGGCGGTGGTCGACGTACGGCTGCCGCCCACCTTCACCGACGAGGGTCTGCAGGCGGCGATCCAGGCCCGTGCGCGGATCCCCGGGCTGCCGGTCCTGGTCCTCTCCCAGCACGTCGAACAGCTCTACGCCCGCGAGCTGCTGGCCGACCGCAGCGGCGCGATCGGCTACCTGCTCAAGGACCGGGTCTCCAACGTCAGCCAGTTCGTCGACGCGGTACGCCGGGTCGCCGCCGGCGGCACCGTGATGGACCCGGAGGTGATCGGTCAACTTCTGGCCAAGAATGCCGGCGCCCAGCCGTTGCACGCCCTCACCGCGCGGGAACGCGAGGTCCTCGGCCTGATGGCGGAGGGCCGCTCGAACGCGGCGATCGCGGGCCGGCTCTTCGTCACCGAGAAGGCCGTCAGCAAGCACATCAACAGCATCTTCAGCAAGCTGGGCATGCCACCCTCGGACGACGACAACCGTCGGGTCCTGGCCGTCCTCACCTACCTGAACGCCTGAACGCCTGACCGCCCGCCCCGACCGACCAACGGACCGACGGACCGACGGGCCGACGGATCGACGGATCGACGGATCGACCGGCGAGGGTGACCGGACCGCGCCGGGGTCAACGGCGGTCGCCGTGCTCCGCCGCCCAGGCACAGATCGCGGCCAACGGCTCCTGGAGGGTCTTGCCCAGCTCGGTCAGCGCGTACTCGACGTGCTGGGGCGCGGTGTCCTTGAGAACCCGCCGCTCGACCAGGCCGTCCGACTCCATCCCCCGCAGTGTCTCGGTCAGCACCTTCTGGGTGATGCCCGGCAGGCGTCGACGCAGTTCGGAGTGCCGCTGCGCGCCGGCCAGCAGCGCGTAGACCACCAGCACCCGCCACTTGGCGGCGAGCCGCTCCAGGGCCTGCCGGGTGGTGCAGCTCTCCTCCAGCACATCCGGAACGACCAGAGCCATCGCGTCTCTCCCCCGTCGGGTCGTACGCCCCGGGTCCCGGGTGGATGGGCACCGCGAAGTGCCCTCTGGTCGGCGGTCGGGACCCGACCTAGCGTCGTGCCAACGATAACCCCGACCCCTGTTCCCGCCGCGAGGAGCGACATGTCTGACGGCCACACCGATCGGATCCGCACGGAGCGGGTCGAGTTCATCGCCGACGGAATCACACTGGTCGGCACACTGCGGCTGCCGGACGCCGACCGGGCACTGCCCGCGATCGCGCTCACCGGCCCGCTGACCGGGGTCAAGGACCAGGTCGCCGGGCTCTACGCGGAACGCCTCGCCCGGTCCGGGTTCGCCACCCTCGCCTTCGACCACCGGGGTTTCGGCGAGAGCGGCGGGCGGCAGGGGCATGAGGACAGCCAGGGCAAGCTGGCCGACCTGCGGGCCGCGGTGACGGTGCTCGCGTCCCGGAGCGAGGTGGACCCGGGCCGGATCGGACTGGTCGGGATATGCCTCGGCGGCGGGTACGCGGTGCGGGCCGCTGCCGGCGATCCCCGGGTACGGGCGGTGGCCGGCATCGCCGGGGCGTACAACAGTCCCGCCTGGTTCGCCCGGCGGATGGGCGTCGAGGCGTACCGGGGTGCGCTGGGGTCCTTCGTCGACCGGTACGACGAGTACCTGCCGGCGGTGGCTCCGGACGGGGGCGAGGCGGCGATGGGCGGCGACGAGCCGTACGCCTACTACGGCACCGGGCGGTCCGCGTCCGCGCACTGGCGTAACCGGGTGACCCGGGGATCCCTGCACGCCCTGATGACCTTCGACGTGCTCGGTGCCGCCGATCTGCTGGGGGCCACCCCGCTGCTGGTGGTGCACGGCAGGGTGGACGACTACTGCGCGCCGGAACTCGCCGCCGAGCTGCATCGGCGGGCCACCGGCGAGAAGGAGATCGTCTGGCTGGACTGCGACCGGCACATCGATCTGTACGACGTCGAGCCGTACGTCGACCGGGCGGTCGAGGCCACCGTGGACTTCCTGCGCCGCCGGCTGAGCCGATGACGGTCCGACCGATCATCCACAGTGCCCAATGGTATTGATCAGCATAATTCGCTACTATCCGCCATCAGTGCCTTACTCGGTGCAGGTGGCCCGATCAGGCTGATCGTCATCGGTCATGGCGGTCACCGCCGGCCGTCGCGCCGCCGACCACGCCCGCCTTCTGACGGAGGGATTCGTGATGACGGACAGCCGGCAGGTGACCGCCCGACCGTACCCGTTCGCCGCTCCCGACCGACTCAACCTCGACCCGCACTACGCGCAGCTGCGCCGGGACGAACCACTGTCCCGGGTGCAGCTACCGTTCGGCGAGGAGGCCTGGCTCGCCACCCGCCACGAGGACGTCCGGGTCGTGATGGGTGACTCCCGGTTCAGCCGCGCCCTCAGCGTCGGCCGCGACGAGCCCCGGACCATCCCACGACAGCAGGACCTCGGCATGCTGCGGATGGATCCACCGGACCACACCCGGCTGCGGCGGTTGGTGGCGAAGGCGTTCACCGCGCGCCGGGTCGAACTGCTCCGCACCCGAGCCCAGCAGATCAGCGACGAGCTGGTGGACGAGATGGTGAAGACCGGTCCCCCGGCCGACCTGGTCGAGCAGTTCGCCACGCCGCTGCCGATCCAGGTCATCTGCGAACTGCTCGGGGTCCCGTTCGCCGACCGCGACAAGTTCCACACCTGGTCCGAGGCGATCGTCTCGACCACGTCGCTGAGTGCGGACCAGATCCAGAACTACCTGGAAAACCTCTGGGGCTACATCGGAGAGCTGGTCGCGGTGCGCCGCCGCGAGCCGATCGACGACCTGCTCGGCGCGATGGTGCGGGCCCGGGACGAGAACGAGGACCGGCTCACCGAGGAAGAGCTGGTGCAACTGGCCGGCGGGCTGCTCGCGGCGGGGCACGAGACGACGGTGACCCAGATCCCGAACTTCGTCTACGTGCTGCTGGAACATCCGGCGGAACTGGCCCGGCTGCGGGCCGATCCCGCTCTGGTGCCGTCCGCGGTGGAGGAGCTGATCCGGTACGTGCCGCTCGGCGTCGCCTCCGCCTTCCCCCGTTACGCGACGGAGGACATCGAGCTCGGCGGCGTCCTCGTCCGGGCCGGGGAGCCGGTGCTGCCCGCGGTCGGCTCGGCGAACCGGGACGGCGAGGTGTTCGCCGATCCGGACCGGCTCGACCTGGGTCGTGACCCGAACCCTCACGTGGGCTTCGGCCACGGGGTACACCACTGCGTCGGCGCGCAGCTCGCCCGGATGGAGTTGCAGGTGGCGATCCACACCCTGGTCACCCGGCTTCCCGGGCTGCGGCTGGCGGTGCCGGAACCGGAGCTGACCTGGAAGAGCGGGCTGCTCGTACGCGGCCTGGCCGCGCTACCGGTGACCTGGTGAGCACCACCTGGCGTGTCGGCGTCGACCCGCACCGCTGCATCGGAGCGGGCATCTGCGCCGGCACCGCGCCACAGTACTTCCACCTCGTCGAAGGGCTCTCGGCGCCGCTGGCCGAGACGGTCGCTCCGGCTGACCCCGTGATCGACGCCGCGGAGTCCTGCCCGGTCGAGGCGATCACGGTGCGGGACGCCAGCGACCACCGCCTCATCGCACCCGAGCCGTAGCCGCGAGCCGTACCCCGGGCCGGCGGAGCGCTCGGTCCGCTCCGCCGGCCCGGTCGGCAGTCAGGTCAGCGCGTCGACCGGGGTCTTGATGAACTCGAGCAGCGCCTGGTTGACCTCTTCGGCGTGCGTCCACGGGATGCCGTGCGGAGCGCCCTTCAGGGTCCGCAGTTGGCTGCCTGGCATCGCCGCGTGCATCCGCTGTCCGGTCACCGGGTACGGCAGGACCCGGTCCGCGTCGCCCTGGATGATCAGCGCCGGTACGTCGATCCGCGGCAGGTCCTGCCGGAAGTCGGTGAGCCAGGCGGGGATGCAGGCCACGGTGCCGGTCGGCGAGGCGTTGACCGCGATGTTCCAGCCGTTGCGGACGACCTCCTCGCTGACCGCCTTACCGAGGTTCTGGTCGACGTTGTAGAAGTCGTTCATGAACGACGTGAGGTACGCGGGCCGGTCCGCCATCGCGCTCTTGATGAAGCCGTCGAAGAGGCTCTGGTCCACCCCCTCCGGGTTGTCCTCGGTCTTGAGCAGGTACGGCGGGATCGGCGAGATGAAGATGGCCCGGCTCACCCGGGCGGACCCGTAGTTCGCGATGTACCGGGTGACCTCGCCGGTGCCCATCGAGTGTCCGACCAGCACGATGTCGGTGAGATCCAGCTCGTTGATCAGGATGCTGAGGTCGGCGGCGAAGGTGTCGTAGTCGTAGCCCACCGCCGGCTGGCTGGAGGTGCCGAACCCCCGCCGGTCGTAGGTGATCGTCCGGTAGCCCTCGTTCAGGAGGGCCGCGACCTGTTTCTCCCAGGCTGCGCCGCTGAGCGGGAAGCCGTGGACGAGCACCACCGGCTGCCCGGTGCCATGATCCTCGTAGTGCAGATCGATGGGCGCGGAGTTCTCCACGCCGACAGTCAGATAGGGCACCCGACCCTCCTCTTCCCCGTGTGTTCGCCCGGCAGGACGACGTCGCCTCGACCGGCAGCGTGATGTGACGGGAGCCCCTCCCGCCGATGCGGCAATTGCACGAATGGCGGCATTCGCCGGCCTGGCTCAGCGTATCGACTCCGTCCCGACCCCACCGGTGGGATGCGGATATTCTCGGTGCCGATATTCGGTGGTGAGGGCGGTCCCGGGCCGCCTATGGTGGCGCCCGATGACACTTGCCCATGATGACGAAGGTGACGGCCCCGCCGTCCTGCTGCTGCACTCCTCGGTCTGCGACCGGCGGATGTGGGACCCGCAGTGGTCCGCCCTGCTCGACGCCGGATACCGGGTACTGCGCTGCGACTTCCGTGGCTACGGTCAGACCCCGATGGCCGACCGTCCGTACACCGACGCCGAGGACGTACGCGACCTGCTGGATGCCCTCCGGATCGACCAGGTGGCACTGGTCGCCGCCTCGTACGGCGGAAAGGTCGGGCTCGAGATGGCCGCCAGGTGGCCGGATCGGGTGAGCACGCTGGCGCTGCTGTGCGCCGGGATGCCCGGACACCAGCCCAGCGCGGAGCTCCGGTCCTTCGGCGCCCGCGAGGACGTGCTGCTGGAGGCCGACGACGTCACCGGCGCCGTCGAGCTCAACGTGGACACCTGGCTCGGTCCGGAGGCCGACGACACGGTCCGGGACCGGGTCCGACAGATGCAGCGGCACGCCTTCGAGGTCCAACTCGCCGCCATCGAGGAATTTCCGGCACCCGAGCGCGACGAGATCGACCTCGGGAAGATCTCCGCACCCTGCCTCGCCGTCTCCGGCCGGTACGACCTGCCGGACTTCCGGCAGATCGCCGCCCGACTGCCCGAACTGCTGCCCGACGCCCGGCACCTCGAACTTCCCTGGGCCGGTCACCTGCCCAGCCTGGAACGGCCCGCCGAGGTCACCGCCCTGCTCATCGAGTTCCTGGCCGAAACCGCGCCGCCCCGGTAACCGGTCCTCACCGGTCCCTCGGGATACCCGAAGACCCGCCCCGGGGCCGCTGCCCTGCCGGACGGCGGACCGAGGCGGGTCGAAGGCCGCGACCCGTCGCTATGCTGCGCCGATGCGCCTGATCGTGCTGGGCCCACCTGGCTCTGACCGGCAGGACGTCGCCGCCGGCGTCGCCACCCGTCTCGGTGTCCCCACGATCAACCTGGCCGAACTGGTCCAGGCCGAGATACGGGCGCACAGCCCGGCCGCACAGCAGGCCGTGCGCCACATGAAGGCCGGTGAACTCGTACCGGACCGGCTGCTTCTCGCCATGGTCCGGGACCGCCTCACCCGGTCCGACGTCGCCGGTGGCTTCGTCCTCGACGGTTTCCCCAGCTACAAGGTTCCGGCGGTCTGGCTCGACGCCCTGCTCGCCGACCTCGGCACGGCCGTCGACTGGGCGATCGACCTGGTCCTGACCGACACCGAGGTCCTACGGCGGCTGTCCGGCCGCCGCGTCTGCCGGGGCTGTCACCGGATCTGGCACACCGGGTCCGCGCCGACCAGGCGCCCGGACGTCTGCGACCGTTGTGGCGGCGAGTTGTTCCGGCGCCACGACGACGACCCCGAGGCCATCACCGTCAATCTGGAGTCCTACCGGTCGGCCGTGGGACGCACGCTCGACCACTACCGCTCGCTGGGTAGGCTGCTGTCCATCGACGGGACGCCGTCAACAGCGGAAATCGTCGCCGAGGTTCAGGCCGGGGATCGGAACGGTGCCCCCACCTGACGGTGCCCTCCGACCGTCGCACTGACAAGGCGTTGGCCATCCAGAGACTCAATCTTGACCATGCCGGTCGGGATACCGTCGACGTCGGACCGGAGACCATGAATCGTCAGGACCGGGATCATCCGCCGGACCGGCGAGCGGCTGACCACGATCGCGGGGCGGCAGAGGCCACCCCGCTGGTCGTACTCGTGCACAGCCCGTCGGTCGGGCCGGCCACCTGGCAACCGGTCGCGACCGAACTGCGCGCCCGAGGGCGGGACGTGATCGTGCCGTCGCTGCTCGACGTCGGCGCGGAAGATCCGCCGTACTGGCCCCGGGTGGTGGACGCCGTCCGCGACGCGCTGTCGGAGACAGCGCCGGACCGGCCGGTGGTGCTGGTGGTGCACAGCAACGCCGGGCTGTTCGTGCCGGCGATCCGCACCGGGCTGGTGCAGCCGGTCGTCGGGTCGGTCTTCGTCGACGCCGCGCTGCCGGCCCGCGCCGGGGCGACCCCGGTCGTTCCGGACGAATATCTGGAGCTGCTCCGGGGCAAGGCCGATCCGAGTGGACGGCTGCCCCGGTGGACCGACTGGTTCGACGAGGCCGACGTCGCACCGATGTTCTCCGACCCGGCAATCCGGCGCACGATCGTCGAGGAGCAACCCCGGCTGCCACTGGCGTACTACGAGCAGTCGGTTCCGGTGGCGCCCGGCTGGGACGACCACCGCTGCGGATACGTCCTGTTCGGGCCGCCGTACGACCGTCTCGCCGCCGAGGCCGCCGAACGTGGCTGGCCGGTGCTGACCGTCCCCGGCCAGCACCTGCACCAGACCGTCGACCCCGACGCGGTCAGCACCGCGATCCTCCGGCTGGCCGCCGCCTGACCACCGTCGCCAAGCCGACCGGTCGACCGGACCGCCCGATCGGCGCCGCCCCGCCGGGCGAACTTTCCCGCCCGGCGAGGCGCGGGCACGCACCCCCGGCCGGGCATGGCAAGGTGTCGCGGTGACGTCGACGCTTCCGCCCGCCGAGACCGCCTACCTGGCAGCGGTACTGGACCGGCTGGCCGCCGTACTCGGGGATTCGCTTCTCGGGGTCTATCCGACCGGATCCCTCGCGCTCGACGGCTACGCGCCGGGACGCAGCGACATCGACCTGATCGCCGTGGTGGAACGCGCCGACCCTGTCGTACTGGAGAAGGTCGCCGCCCGGCTGTCCCACGACGCGCTGCCCTGCCCCGCGACCGGCCTGGAGTTCGTCCTGTACGAGCGGGCAGCGGTGGCCGCGTCCGGCACCGGGGCCGGTTTCGCCCTCAATCTGAACACCGGACGGGAACTACCGCCGAAGGTCGGCTTCGGCCCCGGCGACGAGGCGACCTTCTGGTACCCGATCGACCGCGCGATCAGCAGCCAGCAGGGTGTCGCGCTGCTCGGCCCAGCGCCCCGGACGCTGCTCGCGCCGACACCGTTCGCGGCGCTGCTGCCGGTGGTCGTCGAGTCGGTGGCGGCGCGCCTGCACGCGGACCTCGACCTCGGCGACAACGCCGTGCTCAACGGCTGCCGCTCGCTGCGGTTCGCCACCGAACGGCGGTGGTACCCGAAGCGGTCGGCAGCCGAGTGGGCGATCGGAGCCGTGCCGGAGTTCGGCCCGCTGATCGGCGCGGCGCTGCGCAGCTACGCCCGGGGGCGGACGGCCGGCAACAGCGTGGACGGTACGCAGGCGCGGGCCTTCCTCGCCGTCCTCCTCGGCCGACTCGATCAGCACCGGCACGCCTCGGCCACCGCCGCTCGCCGAGCTGACTAGCCCTGCACCGCCGAGCTGGCCAGCCCTGTACCGCCGAGCTGGCTAGCCCTGCCCCGGTGAGCGGCCGGACGGTACCCGCTGGTCGGCTCCGGCCTACCCGGACCGCCCTGACTGGGCCGACCGGATCGCGAGCGCGGCCTGGACGAGCGTCGCGTGGGTCAGGGTCTGCGGATAGTTGCCGAGGTGGGCACCGGTCACCGGATCCATCTCCTCGGCGTAGAGGCCGAGCGGACTCGCCCGGTCGAGGAGCGCCTGGAACAGCGCGACCGCCTCCGCCCGCCGTCCCGTGCTGGCGAGGGCCTGGGCGAGCCAGAACGAGCAGGGCAGAAAGGCGGCTTCGGAGCCGGGCAGCCCGTCGTGTCCGGGTGGATAGCGGTAGAGCAGCGGACCGCCCGCGCCGAGTTCGGCGCGGATCGCGTCGATGGTGCCGGCAACGCGGGGCGAGCCGGCGTCCTCGATGCCGAGGAGCGGCAGCACCAGCAGCGCCGCGTCGAGTTCCCCCGAGCCGTAGCTGCGGACATAGCTCGACCGTTCGGGATCGAAGCCGTTCGTACGGACGTCGACGCCGATCGCCTGCCGGGCGTCCTGCCAGCGTCGTCGCTGCCGGGCCCGGAGCGGGTGGGTCTCGGCGATCCGCAGCGCCCGGTCGAGGGCGAGCCAGCCCATCAGCTTGGAATGCACCTGGTGGCTGGCCTGGCGCAGCTCCCAGATGCCGGCGTCGGGTTCCCGCCAGCGACGGCTGACCACGTCGGCGAAGCCGCGTACCGCCCGCCAGGTCTCCGCGTCGAGGTGGTGTCCGGCCTGCACATACACCCAGACGGCGTCGACGACCCAGCCGTAGCCGTCGAGCTGGTGCTGGTTGGCGGCGTCGTTGCCGACCCGTACCGGCATGCTGTCGGCGTAGCCGATCCAGCCGTCGAGCTGCCGCTCCGCCGGCACGCGCAGACCGTTCAGGGTGAACAGCGCCGGCAGGCGGGGCCGCTGCAACCGACTGGCACGCAGCAGCCAGGCGAGGAAGCCCCGTGCCTGGTCGGGCTTGCCGACGCCGAGGAAGGCGGCGACCCCGATGCTGGCGTCGCGGGGCCAGACGTAGCGGTAGTCCCAGTTCCGTCCGCCGCCGAGCTGTTCCGGCAGCGAGGTGGTGGGCGCCGCGACCGGGGCCTGGGACGGCGAGTACGTCAACAGCCGCAGGGTGAGCAGGCTCCGCGTCACGGCCTCCCGGAAGGGCAGTTCCGGGTCCACCTCGGCGATCCAGGCCCGCCAGTGCTCCTCGTCGGCGCGCAGGAGTTCCCAGGCCACGGCCGGCTCGACGTCGATCAGTGGTTCCCGGTGGGCCGTGGCCAGCACGACGGTGAGCGGCCGTCCCGGGTAGACGGTCACCGAGGCCGGCCGCCCGGGGTCGACGGTCAACTCGGGCGCGCACGCCAGCGACACCGCGACGGCTCCCCACTCGCAGACGAGCAGGGACCGGCGGCGGCGTACCCGGGGTGCCCGGCGGCCGGTCCCGAGTCGGGGATCGAAGTCGACGACGGCCTCGATCGGGCCTCCCTCGGCCGTCAGCCGCCGCACGAGCAGGGTCGACGGCAGCAGCCGCCCGACGACCTCGGCCACCATCCCCTCGGTGAGGGTGAGCCGCCGATCGCCCACCGCCCAGGTCGTCCGTAGCGTGGCCGTGTGCTGCCGGTACCGCCGCGCGACGACCTCCGCCGGTCCGGCCGGGCCGATCCGGTACGTGCCCGCCTCCGGCCCCCCGACGAGCCGACCGAACAGGGACGCGCCGTCGAAGCGGGGTACGCACATCCAGTCGATCGCGCCGGTGCTGGCGACCAGGGCGGCAGTGCGGGTGTCCCCCAGCAGCCCGTAGTCCGCGATCGGCGGTGGCGTGGCGCCGGGCTCGGGGGCCGGGCCGGGGGTCACCGCGGTTTCCATCGTCGGCCGGAGGGTGCGACGGTGGCGCGACCTGTCGCAGCGCCGATGGCCACCCGGTTCACCGGGCCTGTAGGAGCAGTCCGAGCATGGTGCCGTAGAGGATGTGCACGGCTACCGTGACCACGGGGGTCTGGACACCGTAGTTGAGGGCGAGCAGGCCCGGCGGCTCGAGCACCGCCGTACTGGACGGGCCCGCCCGCGCCGAGGCCATCCGAGGGTGTACGCCCGGAAGCAGCGGCAGCAGCACCGTCAGCGCGATTCCGACGTGCAGTACCCCGAGCGCCGCCCCGAGCCACCAGGTGGCGCGGCCCAGCAGGGCGAACACCGCGGCGTAGCCGAGCGCGAACCCCTGACCCGCCAGGAGGTGGATGACGAACCCGGCCACCCGGGCCCGGTCGGGGTCCTCGGTGACCATGGTGCCGAGGATCAGCGGCAGGTCGACGCGGGTAAGCCCGGCGAGTTGCGCCGTGATCATCGCCGCGGTGAGCGTGGCCGTGGCCACCACGCCGAACAGTGCCCAACCGGCCCAGTCCATCTCAGCCGGGCTGCCGGCGGGCGGGCGCGCCCCGGGCCGGCGGGCCGGGTTCCGCGCTCGCCTGGGCAGGTCCCGGACCGGTCATCGGCCCTCCTCCCGGCTCTCGGATGGGGCCGTCGGACGTCGGGAAACCCGGAGCGAACGCGACCCCGCTGGTTCGTCCGGGTTTCAACCGTATGCTCCGTGGGCTCCGGGTGTCAGGCGGCTCGCCGCTGGGTCGACACCTTTACCGGAGGCTCCGACCCCATCACCGGGAGGCTCCGAACGGCTCTACCGGGAGGCTCCGGCGCGCCGCTTGGTCCACACGTCGAAGGCCACCGCCGCCAGCAGCACGGCACCCTTGACCAGCATCACCTGCTCGCTCGGCGCACCGATCAGCGACATGCCGTTGTTGATCACACCCATGATCAGGCCGCCGGTGATGGCACCGACCACCTTGCCGACGCCGCCCTGCACGGCGGCCCCACCGATGAACGCGGCCGCGATGGCGTCGAGTTCGAAGGCGTTGCCGGCGGTCGGTCCGGCCTGGTTGAGCCGGCCAGCGAAGATGACTCCGGCGAGCGCGGCCAGCACACCCATGTTGACGAAGATCCAGAAGATCACCGACTTGACCTTGACCCCGCTCAGGGTCGCGGCCTGGAGGTTGCCACCGACGGCGTAGATCTGCCGGCCGAACACGGCACGGCTGGTGACCAGCGAGTACGCCAGGATCAGCGCCGCGAGCAGCACCAGGACCCAGGGCAGGTTCTTGAACCGGGCAAGCTGCACGATCACGGTCATCACCACGACGGCGGCCGCAACGATCTTGAGCACGAACAGCGGCAGCGGCTCGACCGTCTGGTGGTAGCCGAGCCGGGCCATCCGGCCACGCCACTGCACCACTGCGAAACCGACCACGGCGGCGATCCCGACCAGCAGGCTGAACAGGTCCGCGCCGCCCAGCGGCCCGAGCCCGATGTTGCCGAGGTACCCCTCGGTGAAGCCATTGGCCAGGGTACGGACCGGGTCCGGGAACGGCCCGATGCCCTGGTTGCCGAGGACGGTGAGGGTGAGCGCCCGGAACAGCAGCATGCCGGCCAGGGTCACGATGAAGGCCGGAATTCCGAAGTAGGCGATCCAGAAGCCCTGCCAGGCGCCGATGAGCCCGCCGATGACGAGGGTGATCAGCAGGGCCAGCGGCCACGGCACGTCGTGTTCGACCATCAGCACCGCGGCGACGGCCCCGGTGACCGCCACCACCGAGCCGGCGGACAGGTCGATGTGCCCGGCGATGATGATCAGGATCATCCCGATCGCGAGGATCAGGATGTACGAGTTCTGCACGATGATGTTTGAGATGTTCTGCGGTTGCAGCAGGGCACCGTCGGTGAGCACCGAGAACAGCAGAACGATCAGCGCGAAGGCGACGTAGATGCCGCTCTGCCGCAGGTTCACCGGCAACCGGCGACCGGATCCGCCGGTCGCTGGCGACGGATCGCCCAGACCGGGCCCGCTCACCGCGAGATCGGCGTTGGTGGGTGCGGTGGCGCTCATCGAGGTCTACTCCTGTTCATTCGTCGTGTCGCTCCGGCCGGTCTCCGTACTCCGGCCGTTGGTGGTGTCGGTCTGACCCTTGGTCATGTACCGCATCAGACCCTCCTGGGTCGCGTCCTCCCGCGCCACCTCGGCGGTGACCCGACCGGCGGAGAGGGTGTAGATGCGGTCGCACAGACCCAGCAGCTCGGGCAGCTCCGAGGAGATGACCAGGACCGCCTTGCCCTCGTCGGCGAGCCGGTTGATGATCGAGTAGATCTCGTACTTGGCGCCGACGTCGATACCCCGGGTCGGCTCGTCCAGGATCAGCACGTCGGGGTTCGTGAAGATCCACTTCGACAGTACGACCTTCTGCTGGTTGCCGCCGCTGAGCTTGCCGGTCGTACTCAGCACGCTGGGCGCCTTGATGTTCATGCTGGTGCGGAACTCGTTGGCGACCTGGTACTCGCGGTTGTCGTCGACCCAGCCGCGCCGGGCCAGCTTGCCGAGGCCGGCCGCCGAGATGTTGCGCTTGATGTCCTCGATGAGGTTGAGACCGTACCGCTTGCGGTCCTCCGTGGCGTACGCGATGCCGTGCCGGATCGCGTCCCGCACCGACCGCACGCTGATCTCCGTACCGTTCTTGACCAGCCGGCCGCTGATGTTCGTGCCGTAGGAGCGGCCGAAGACGCTCATCGCCAGCTCGGTACGCCCGGCGCCCATCAACCCGGCGAGCCCGACGATCTCGCCCCGCCGCAGCGTGAGGTTGGCGTTCGACACCACCACCCGGCCGTGCTGGGTCGGGCTGTGCACCGTCCAGTCCTCGATCCGCAGGACCTCCTCGCCGATCCGGGGCTCCCGGGGCGGGAAACGGTGGTCGAGGTCCCGGCCGACCATCCCGGAGATGATCCGGTCCTCGGTCACCTCGTCGGTCCGCATGTCCAAGGTCTCGATCATCCGGCCGTCCCGCAGGATGCTGATCCGGTCCGCGATCGCCGCGATCTCGTTCAACTTGTGCGAGATGATCACGCAGGTGATGCCGTGGTCGCGCAGTCCTCGGAGCAGGTCGAGCAGGTGCGCCGAGTCCCGGTCGTTGAGCGCCGCCGTGGGCTCGTCGAGGATGAGCAGCCGGACGCGCTTGGCCAACGCCTTGGCGATCTCGACGAGCTGCTGCTTGCCGACCCCGATGTCGCTGACCGTGGTCACCGGGTTCTCCCACAGGCCGACCCGGGCGAGCAGCTCGGCGGCCTCGTGGTTGGTCTGGTTCCAGTCGATCAGACCCCGGGACGCCCGCTCGTTACCGAGGAAGATGTTCTCGGCGATCGACAGTTGCGGACAGAGCGCCAGCTCCTGGTGGATGATGACGATGCCACGCCGCTCGCTGTCCCGGATGTCGGAGAACTCGCACGCCTCGCCGTCGAAGGAGATCTCCCCCGAGTACGAGCCGTGCGGGTAGACCCCGGACAGCACCTTCATCAGGGTCGACTTTCCCGCGCCGTTCTCGCCGCAGATCGCGTGGATCTCCCCTCGGCGCACCGAGAGACTGACCTCCTGCAGTGCCCGTACCCCGGGGAAGGTCTTGGTGATGTCATGCATCCGCAGAATGTCGTCGGTCATGCCTTCGAATCGCCTCCGTGGTGCGAGGTGGGTGGTCGGCGGTGACGCG
>NZ_JBHSPR010000007.1:249291-327408 GCF_042658085.1 Plantactinospora solaniradicis
CCCGCCGAAGGATCGACTACTTGAGCTGGTCCTCTTTGTAGTAACCGGTGTCGATCAGCAGCGACTTGTAGTTCGCCTTGTTGACGATCACCGGCTGCAACAGGAAGGACGGTACGACCTTGTTGCCGTTCTCGTAGTCCTTCTCGTTGTTCACCTCGGGCTTGCCGCCCTTGAGCACCGCGTCGGCCATCTTGACCGCGACCTCGGCGAGTTGCCGGGTGTCCTTGTAGATGGTCGAGTACTGCTCCCCCGCGATGATGGACTTCACCGAGGCAACCTCGGCGTCCTGCCCGGTCACCACCGGGTACGGCTGACCGGCGGTGCCGTAGCCGTTGCTCTTCAGCGCCGAGAGGATGCCGATCGACAGTCCGTCGTACGGGGACAGCACGCCGTCGACCTTCGCGCCGCCGTACGTCTTGGTCAGCAGGTCCTCCATCCGGCGCTGTGCGGTACCCGCCTCCCAGCGCAGGATGGCGACGGTCTTGAAGTCCTTCTGCCCGCTCTTGACCACCAGGGTGCCCTTGTCGATGTACGGCTGGAGCACCGACATCGCGCCGTTGAAGAAGAAGGTGGCGTTGTTGTCGTCCGGCGAACCGGCGAACAGCTCGATGTTGAACGGGCCCTTGGCATCGCCGTCGGTGCCGTCGTCCTTCTTCAGCTTCAGCCCGACCAGCAGCGAGGTCGCCTGCTGGACGCCGACCTTGAAGTTGTCGAAGGTGGCGTAGTAGTCGACGTTCGGGCTGTTCCGGATCAGGCGGTCGTACGCGATGACCGGAATCTTGTTGTCCGCCGCGTTCTGCAACTGGGTGGTGATCGCGGTGCCGTCGATCGAGGCGATGATGAGCACCTTGGCGCCCTTGGTGATCTGGTTCTCGATCTGGTTCACCTGGGACGGGATGTCGTTCTCGGCGTACTGGAGGTCGACCTGGTAGCCGAGCTTCTCCAACCCCGCCTTGACGTTGTTGCCGTCGTGGATCCACCGCTCGGAGGACTTCGTCGGCATGGTGACGCCGACGAGCGCACCGGCACTGTCGCCGGAGCTGCCCTCCTCGTCCACCGTCTTCGTGCTCGATCCACACGCGGTGAGGGCGGCGGCGAGCGTGATGGCGCCAGCCGCCGCCGCGAGCCGGGCGAATTTCATGTACTCCTCCAAATTCCTGGTACGGCGTGCGGGTCTCCGCTGCGGGACACGGGCTTGCGCCGCGACCCACGGGTCTCGTACGGGTGCGGGTCGCGCTGTGCGATCCGCGGAACCGGCCGGTGGCGTACGTCGGACATCCGTTACTCCACCACGGATCGATGGATCCGGCATGCCCGGGGCCGGCCCGTTCGGGTCAGTTCCGGCCGGACAGCCCCTGGGCGAGCCGGTGGTACGCCTGGTTCCAGCGCAGCCGGTCCCGGAAGTCCGCCGTCGTGGTCTTCTCGTCGATCAGCACCAGTTCGGTGTGCAGCATGTCGGCGAAGTCGCGCAGGGTGGCCGAGCCGACCGCCTGGGTCAGCACGGTGTGGTGCGGGCCGCCGGCGGTCAGCCAGGACTCGGCCGACGTGGTCAGCGACGGTGCCGGCTTCCACACGGCCCGCGCGACCGGCAGGTTCGGCATCGGCTCGTCCGGCGGCACGACCTCGATCTCGTTGGCGACGAGCCGGAAGCGCTCTCCGAGGTCCGCCAGACCGATCACCACCGCCGGACCGGGGGTGGCGTCGAAGACGAGCCGGACCGGATCCTCCCGGTCACCGATACCGAGCGGGTGGATCTCGCACGAGGGCTGGCCGCCTGCGATGGTGGGGCAGACCTCCAGCATGTGCGCGCCGAGGATCTTCGGCTCGCCGGGCCCGAAGTGGTACGTGTAGTCCTCCATGAACGAGGTACCCCGGCCGGTGCCGACACTCATCGCCTTCACCGCCGCCAGCAGGGTCGAGGTCTTCCAGTCGCCCTCGCCGCCGAAGCCGTAGCCGTCGGCCATCAGCCGTTGCACGGCGAGTCCGGGTAGTTGGCGGAGCCCGCCGAGGTCCTGGAAGTTGGTGGTGAACGCCCCGAAGCCGCCATCGGTGAGGAACTGCCGCAGGCCGGCCTCGATCCGGGCGGCGTACCGCAGCGAGTCGTGGCGGTCACCGTCCTTGGCCAGTTCCGGGGCGAGCCGGTAGGTGTCGGCGTACTCGGCGACCAGCCGGTCGATCTCCGCGTCGGCGACCTGGTCCACGACGTCGACCAGGTCGTTGACGCCGTAGGTGTTCACCGAGACGCCGAATCGAAGTTCCGCCTCCACCTTGTCACCCTCGGTGACGGCGACGTCCCGCATGTTGTCGCCGAACCGGGCCAACCGGAGACTGCGCAGGTGGTCGTAGCCGAGCGCGGCGCGGGCCCATTCGTCGATCCGGGAGACCACGGTCGGATCGGAGGCGTGCCCGGCGATCGTCTTGCGGGCCAGCCCGAGCCGGGTCTGGATGAAGCCGAACTCCCGGTCGCCGTGCGCGGCCTGGTTGAGGTTCATGAAGTCCATGTCGATGGACTCCCAGGGCAGCGCCTCGTTGAGCTGGGTGTGCAGGTGCAGCAGCGGCTTACGGAGCGCGTCGAGCCCGCTGATCCACATCTTGGCCGGCGAGAAGGTGTGCATCCAGGCGATCACACCGAGGCAGGCCGGGTCGGCGTTCGCCTCCAGCAGGACCGCGCGGATCGCCGACGCCTCGGTGAGTACGGGCTTCCAGACGATCTCCGCGGCGACCTGACCGGAGCCGGTGAGCGTGCGCATGATCTGCTGCGACTGGCTCGCGACCTGATCGAGGGTTTCCGGGCCGTACAGGTGCTGGCTTCCGGTGAGGAACCAGATCTGCGGTTGCTTGGCCGGCGGCATGTCCACCTCTCCTGCTGGGGGCACGGCTCCCGCCTGCCCGGATGGATGTGGTCGCGATCATCTTCGCGAGCCGAGTGTTACCGCTAACATCAGAGCAGTCAAACCGTACACCGTAACGCTTCAATAACGGCAGAGCAGACATCCACGACTCTTGCCGCCCGCGATTGATCGTCACGCGCCCGACGCCCGGCGGATCACCCCCGGACCGGCGCCGAGCAGGACAGATGCTGGACATCGGTGACGGCCGACAAGTGTGCGAGTGTCACCGATCCGTCGTTCCCGCCCGAGCCGGACGGTGGGTCCGGCACCGCTCGCTCAATCCGGCGGATTCGGCACGGGGCGGAAGGACGACGACGGGTCGTATTCGTGATGGGCGACGACCTCGAATCCGTTACGGAGTAGCAGCGCGGCCGTGACGCCCATTCCGGCCGTCCGGTTACGTCGGAACGACCCGTCGCTGATCTGCCGGCAACCGCAGGACGGGCTGTAGTCCTGGAGCACGGCTCCGGCCGCCCCGATCGCCTGGGCAATCCGGAGTGCCTGCCGGGCACCCGACAGGTACGCCTCGGTCACGTCCTCGCCCTTGTGGGTCAGCACCCGCGCACGACCGTCGAGGACGTCGAATCCGTTCCCGCCCACGATCTCGGCGCGATCGCGGGGCGTGCCGAGCCCACCCATCACCTCCGGGCAGACGAGACGCACGGTGGCCCGCTCGCCGACCGACACCTCCTGCTTCGCGGCGCCACCGTCGTAGGCGCACCGGGTGCCGGCGAGACAGGCACTCATCAGGAACACCGCCGGCCGGGTGCCGGTCGGCGTCGACACCTCGTTGTCGGAGTCACCCGACCCGTCCACGCCCAACGCTCCGCGATCCTCTCGTCGGACAGGTGGCGACGGCGGCCGCCGTCGAGTCGACCGATCCGACACCACGGGTACCCGGCCGGAACTGCCCGCCGGTCCACCGATGTTTCGCCACCCACATCCTAAGCGTGCCGGAGGGGCCGATCAGGGCCCGCAGGCCAGCCCCAGAAGATGTCCTGTGTGTCGCCACCGGCGCGCGTGACGAGTCGACAGGAGACCCACCGCTCCCCGGTTGTTCTAACCTGTACCGGTGATCCGGGCACTGCTGGTACCGGGGCGTGGACGTCCCCGGCCCGAACACTGGCTACAGCGCTGGGCCGACGCGAACCCCGAGTACCAGTGGGCGCCCCGGCCGCCGGGTCCGCCGTTCGTGCTGTCCGAGCGGGTCACCGCGCTGCACGCGGCCATCGAAAGCGATCCGGCGCCGGCACTGCTGGTCGCGCACAGCGCCGGCTGCCTCACCGTCGTGGCCTGGGCGGCCGAGCACGTCGGGCCGGTCCGGGCGGCGCTGCTGGTCACTCCCCCGTACATCGACCCGGCCTGGAAACCCGATCCAGGCGATCCACCGGTCGACGCTGTCCGGGAGCCGGTTTCCCGGGCCCGACTGCCGTTCCGGGCAATCCTGGTGGCCAGCCGTACCGACCCGTACACGACGTTCGCGCAGTTCGAGCAGTACGCCGAGGACTGGGGCGCGGAACTGTTCGACGCGGGCGACGCCGGGCACATAGAGACCGCCAGCGGGTACGGCCCCTGGTCGGACGGGGAACGGCTGGTCGCCGAGCTCCTCCGTACCCCCGGCTGACCGGCCGGACGGCCGGCACCACTGTCCACGTCGCTCACCGGGTGAGCCCGAACACCCTCCGTCAGTGCACATGTACTATCGCCGGACTACTGCGGCGTCCCTGACCACTGGGCAGTGGGCCCGCCGGAGGGGCCTCGGGTGGGTTGGTGTCGCCTCGTTAGGATCCGCACAGAACAACGCGGGAGTGGGTTGGGATGCAGCCAGTGGGTCCGTACCAGTTCATCGAGGCGATCAGCCTGTGTCAGGTGGGCAGCGTCTGGTCAGCTATCGACGGGCAGGGAAACTCGTACACGGTGGCCGTACTCGACGCGACCGTGGCGGGCGATCAACGGTGGCGGGACGCCTTCGCCGGCACGGCCCACGGGTTGGCACAGCCGGGAGCAGCGGGCGGGCCACGATACGTGCACGCCGACTTCGCGGCCGCCGCGCCCTGGGTCGTCTACGCCAGCAGCGACGGTCCCGGTGCGGAGCGGCTGTTCGCGGCGCTCGGCATGGAGTGCCGACCCACCCAGTCGGAGCTTGGTGGAGTCGAGTCGGTCACCGTCAAGACGCCGATCGTCGGTGCTCCGCCCGGGGCGGACGAGGACGGACTCGTCACGCCCACGACGCGGCTGACGCCGGGCCTGGCCCCGCCCGGTCCCTGGCAGGCCGGCCCACCCCAGCCGCCGGCAACCGCCGAGCCGACGTCCACGCCGCCGCACCAGGTCTCGGTGCCGCCGCACCAGGTCTCCGGGCCGCCGCACCAGGTCTCCGGGCCGCCGCACCAGGTCTCCGCACCACCGGACCAGGTCTCCGTGCCGCCGCACCAGAGCTCCGGGCCGCCCTACCAGGTTTCGGTGCCGCCGCACCAGATCTCCGTACCACCGGACTCGATCTCCGGACCGCCGCAGCCGCTGCCGGAGATGCCACGACCGGGACCGACCGGCGGAATCTCCGACGACCCGCCATCTTCGTACGATCCGCTCTACTCCCCGGTCCGGCACATCGTGCCGTCCGAGCCGGCGCCGTCGCGGAGTCGACTGTGGATCGGCATCGCCGTGCTGGTCGTACTCGTCCTCGCTGGTGGTGGAGCGGTCCTCGCGTTGAACCGGTCGGGCGGCGACGACCCGAACCCGACCGAGGCGAGCGCGCCGGCGACCAGCCAGCCCCCGGCGCCGCTGCCGACCGCGTCGGCCCTCAATCCGGGACTGGAGCCGCCGAGGCAGGGCACCTGGCCGGCGCAGTGGCCCAGGTTCGCGGCCACGGACGGCGTCCGGACGCTGACCGAGCTGGACGGCCTGGGCTTCACCGTCAAGGTCCCCCGGGACTGGCAGTGCATTCCCGGCGGCAAGGCGGACGGATACGCCAAGCACTACTGCGGGGTGTCTCCGGGAGAGAACCCGGAGATCGGTGGCGAGATCGTGGTCCGGAACTGCCCGAGTCCGTGTGGTCAGGACCAGCAGACCTCCATGCGGCACGCCGAAGAGGCGTGGGGCCTGCAGTGGGTGAGCACCGGACGCTACAGCACCTACGCCGAGCGGAGTTCGCTCAACATCGACGGCAAGGAGCGGTACGCCCTGATCATCGTTGCCTACTGGCGCAGCGGCAGCGAGGGAGTGGTCGACCGTCAGGTCGTTTTCCGGATGACGGCGCCGCCCGACGGTGCGAACCAGCTGCGGCGGATCGCCAACTACATCCGCGACACGGTCGTCTTCTGAGGCGAGCCCTTCGTCAGTCGCTGTTGCAACGCCCCCGCCGTCCCGTTCAACCAGCCGGCGGCACCGGCCCGTGACCGGCCGCCCCGG
The DNA here is from genome assembly GCF_042658085.1 of Plantactinospora solaniradicis. Lineage (NCBI taxonomy): Bacteria > Bacillati > Actinomycetota > Actinomycetes > Micromonosporales > Micromonosporaceae > Plantactinospora > Plantactinospora solaniradicis. Next base: position 255,591 of record NZ_JBHSPR010000007.1, read on the forward strand.
TCCGCCTCGACCGGGGCGGGCGGTGTGCCGCCGGCCGGCAGACCGAGCCGCGCGATCACGATCAGCGGAAGCCAGGTCGCGTGTCCGGCCAGTGTGGTCGGCACGTGCGACGCCTCCAGCCACGAGACATACAGGAACGCGACCAGGAAGAGCGCCGCGGCCGGGAAGCCGGCCGTCGCCAGGGCCACCGACCGCCGCCAGGCGAGCACGATGAGCAGGGCGACCACCGCCGTGGTGACCAGGCCGCCGACGACGAGAAACTGGACCATGGCGTTGTGTGCGTGGGTGAACTCGCCTCCCAGCTCCACCGCCAGGTCCGGTTCGCGCTGGAAGTATCTGGGTCCGTAACCCAGCAGGGGGTGCTCGACCCACTGGTGCAGCAGCGTCCGCCAGATCCGGCCACGGCGGGTGAACGCCTCCGGGTCCGTGGTGAACAGCGGCACGAGCACGACGGCCGCGACTCCGGTGGTCATCATGGTCCACAGCACCCAGGTCCGGGTCGGGAACAGCCGGATCAGCAGGTACGTGAAGAGGACGGCGGCGACCGCCAACTGACTGCTGCGCGATCCGGTCCAGAACAGCGCGAAGAGCATGACGACCAGCGCGCCGTGGCGGATCAGCGGACGGGAGACGCAGAACACGAACGGGATGCTCAGGGCCAATGCGATCCCGAGCACGTTGGAGTGCAGGAAGGGGCCGGCGAGCAGGCCGCCGAGCACCCCGCTCTTGTCTCCCGCCGCCGTCCCGGAGATGAGGGCGAGATCGGGACGGGCCAGCGCCAGCAGGATCGATCCGGTTGCGGTGACCGCGCCCAGGATGCCGATCACCCCCAGGACCTCGCGTCGGACCGGCTGTAGCCAGATCGCGACCGCAGCGAGCGGAAGTGCCAGCGACACCAGGCCGGGCCGCTGGTGGTTGAGGAGCCCGGCCGCCTCGATCGCGACAAACGGGGCGAGGACGGCGGCCAGCGACCACAGCCGCACCGGTCGGTGCCGGTAGCCGCCGTGCGCCGCGAGAACGGCCGCGACCAGGATGAACGCCAGGCTGAGGGCGTCGCCGAGGAGGTCGCTGACCGGGGGGACGAGGTCCTGTCTGGAGTTGAACTCCGGACGTCCCGAATCGAGCAGCTGGATCAGCAACGGCACCATCAACCGGAGCCAGGCGAGGACGAACAGCAGGCCCGTCCCGAAGGTGCCGACGTCGATCCGGTGCGCGAGGGTACCCACCGCGCGCCGGAGGGGGGTCGTGGGCCCGGGTGAGCTGGCCGGACCGGAACCGTCCGGACCGGGACCGTCCGTGGCTCGCCCGCGCAAGCGGCCGACGAACCCGACAGCCAACCCACCGAAGGAACGCAGATCCTCCCGGTACGGCACCGTCAGTTCGCGCAGGGAAGGCAATTCCGGCACTCTCCTCACCATCGCGGCGGCGGCCACCACCGACACTCCGTAGCCGGCCAGGCTGGCGAGCGCCGCCCCGACCGCACCCATCGGCGCGAGCAGGAACAACAACACGATGCCGAGGACGGATCCGGCGACCAGTGCACCGGAGGACCAGGCCGCCCTGCCGTTCGCCAACAGAACCGCACTGAAGATCACCATGCTGGTGTAGAGCGTCGTCGCCGCGCAGAGGATAACCGTGGGCACGACGGCCGGGGCGAAGGCGTCACCGAACACCCACGGCACGGCGACGCCCGCGATCGCCGCCAGTACGCCGCTCGCGACGGTCGACGCCAGCACGGCGAGCCGGGCGACCGCACTGCCCCGACGCCGGTCGTCACTGCCCGGCCGGCCCATCAGCACCGTGCGGGCCGCCGTCGCGATCACCATCGGTATCTCCGCGACACTCACCGCCACCGCGTAGTAGCCGAGTTCCCGCGCCCCGATAACCGGCAGCCCGACGATCTGGTCGAGCCGGGCACTGGAGATCGCGGCCAGGACACCGGGCAGGCAGGTCAGCGAGTACGCCAGCAGTGAGCGGACGGGTACCGTCCCGTCCGGTGGCTCGGGCGGTTCTCCGGCGCCCTCCCCCGGCGGGTCGACCCGCTCCGGCGCCGAACGGAGCCGGACGAGTCCGAGGACGAGTCCACCGCTCACCGAGGCCACGAAGAGCAGGCCGGCCCAGTACGCGCTCAGGTCCAGCATCAGGCAGCCGAAGACGACCAGTGCCGTTCTGAGCAGCGCGGGCACGACCTTCACCAGGTTGACGCCGCGGATGTCGGAGGCGCCGGTCAACGCGCCGATGAGCAGGTTGGCGAGAATGTGCAGCGGCGCGAGCAGGGCGAGCAGGAGGAACTGCCCGTAGCGCCCGTCACCGTCGGAGAAGACGAAGAGCCCGAGCACGGCGAGCAGGACGATCCCGAGCAGTCCGAGGGGCACCGACGCGATCACACTGACCTTGGCGGCATTCCGTTTCGACAGCCTGCCGGTGCGCAGGTGGTAGCTGAGGGCGTCCTGCAGCCCGTACGTGCCGATCCAGCCACAGACGACGATCGGCAGGGTGAGCGCGGCATAGAGGCCACGACCGTCCGGCCCCAGTTCCCGGGAGAGGAACGGGCTGACGAGAAGCCCGCTGATCGGGATCAGCAGGTTCGCGACGGAAGCGGAGACCAGTTTCCTCGTCGACATCAGGGTCCTTCGCGCAACGAGGTCCCGGGAACGTCGAGATAGCCGTACTCGGCGAGCGCGCCGACCAGACGCTCGGCGAACCGCTCCTCGGAGAACTGGCGCTCGATCAGGCGAGCCCCGGCGGCGGCCATCGCGTCCAACTCGGCCACCGACGAACCGAGGATCTCCGCCGCCAGTGCCTCCGGGGTGTCGGCCAGCCGGACGGCCTCCGTCGCCGGAACACCCTCGGCGCCGACCGGCGTGGTGAAGACCGGGACGGAGTGCGCCAGCAGTGTGAGGGTCTTCAGCTTGACCCCGGCGCCGCTCCAGAGGGGAACCACGGCGGCCCTGGCCCGCGCGAGCACCGGCCGGAGATCCGCCACGTAGCCCAGTACGTCGAGACCGTCGATCGGGGCGAGACTCTCCCGTACCCGATCGGTGAGGCCCGATCCGACCAGAGTCAGCCGGAAGCCCGCACCGCGCAGCGCCGGCCATCCCCGGCCGAGAAAGAGCCGCAGCCCGGCCAGGTTGGCGCGGTACGAGAAGCTGCTGAGCCAGACCAGGTGGCGCTCGTCCGATCGCGGAACATGTCCGACCGGCAACGGTACGGAGCTGGGCAACGTGAAGTCCGCCCTCCGGCGATGGTGTTCGGCGAGCCGGCTGGATTCCTCGGCACTGGTCACCGAGACCGTCTCGCACTCCGACAGCGCCCTCGACTCGAACCGGGTCGAGATCCAGGCCAGGTACCGCGCCCGGAGCTGGTGTGCGAGGTCCTCCGCCTCCGCGATGTCCCCCCGGGTGCTACCGGCCAGCACGTTGGCCTTGTCCCAGTGCCAGCGAAGTCGGGTGCCCCGGAAATACACCGCCGCCGCCTCCCCGATGGCGATCCCCGCGCCGTCCCGGGTTCGCAGGTCGTCGTGCAACGGCCGGCTGTAACGACTCCGTATCCACGGTGGCAGTCCGTCGGCCATGGCCTCCGGATAGCGACCCAACGGCCCCAGCCGGTCGAGTCGGTACGGCGTCGCCGGGTAGTCCCGGACCTCCACCTCCGGCAGCATCCCGCGCAGCCGGTCGACCTGGTCCCCGGTGGTGTCGGGGCGCCGCACCACCGCGAGGGTGAACGGCTGGATCCGTGCCATCGCCCGGAGCATCATGAGTACCCGGACCGGGTCGCCCCGGTCCGGAGGCAGCGGAAAAAACGTCGAGACGACTGTCAGTCCCATCTGCCTAGCGCCTCACCCGGAAGCCGGTGGCGTCGGCCGCCCGCTGCCGGCCGCCGGCCGGATCGACGAGTCGGTGCCAGGTGTCGAGGAGCCGCTCGGCCTGCCGCTCGGGGCGGAACTCCGTACGCAGCCGGGCGGCGAGCGTGCCCGCACGGCGCCGCGCCTCCGTCCGGTCCCGCACCACCTGCCTCACCGCCTCGGCCAGTGCCGCCGGGTCGTCGGGCGGGACCAACCAGCCGCCGTCCTCCTCGACGAGTTCGGGGATGCCGGAGACCGCGGTGGTCACCACCGGCACCTGCCGGCTGGCCGCCTCCATCAGGAAGACCGGAATGCCGTCGAGGTCGCCGTCGCTGCCGCGCGTACAGGCCAGCACCGCCACGTCCGCGGCGGCCAGCGCCTCGGTCGCCACCGCGTGCGACACCGCGCCGTGGAAGGTCACGGCGGCGGAGACACCGTGCTCCCGCGCCCGGCGCTCCAGGCTGGCCCGGAGCGGTCCGTCACCGTAGACGTCGTACTGGACGTCCAGACCCGTGGCCACCAGCCGGGCCACCGCGTCGACGCTGGTGCCGACACCCTTCTTCTCGACCAGGCGGGCGACCGTGACCAGTCGTACCGGGCCGGCCGGACCGAGCGGCGCCGGCTCGGGCAGCTCGCCGTCGAACGCGGCCCGGACGATGCCGTGCGGGATCGTCGCCATGGCTACCCCTCGGGCCTCGAGCTGCCGGACGGTCGCGGCCGAGATGACGAACAGGTGGCGGAGCAGACCGAGCCGGCCGGCCAACCCGACCGGGTTCCGGTCCAGCAGGAAGTCGGCGGCGTGTGCGATGGCGGTCGCGGGCTTACCGAGCTTCCTCGCCACGAGTGCCGCGACCGCGGTCGGCAGGTTGACGAAGTGCGCGTGCACGACGTCCGGCGCGAAGGCCGCGACCTCCTCGGACAGCGCGAGCGCGTGGCTGCCGGCCAGCACCGCCCGCCGCAGATCCGTGCCGCCGAGCGTACGCACCTGGGCGAGCAGCCGGACCGGATGGCGGACCAGCGTACGGATGACCCGGGCGACTTCGGCACGCCGGCCGCCGGGGCGGGCGACGAAAACCTCGACGGTGGCGCCGGCGGCCCGGACCGCGCGGATCTCCGACGTGATGAACGTCTCGCTGTAGCTCGGCGGGCGGAGCAGGATGTACGCGACCCTCAGGTCAGCTCGACCATCCGTCATCCGGCTTCCTTCCAGCCCGCGTCGCGTCGCGCCTGCCAGACCGCCCGGAAGAACCCTGCGTGGTGCGCCCGGCACTCCTCGTCGGTGCGGATTCCCGGCGTCGCCGCCGCGCCCGCCGCCAGCCCGGCCCGTAGTTCTGTGGAGTCCGCCAGCCTCAGCAGCGCCTGGCCGAGTGCCTCGGGATCGTTCGGGGGGACGAGGAGGCCGTTGACGCCGGGCCGGATCCACTCCCCCGGGCCGCCTCCCTCGGTCGCGACGATCGGCAGCGCCCGGGCCAGCCCCTGGATGACGGTCTGTCCCAGCGGTTCCGGTCTGGTCGACGCGTGTACCAGGATATCGACCGAGTCGAGGAATCCCGGTACGTCGTCGACGTGGCCGAGCAGGTCCACCTGGTCGGCGATGCCCAACTCGGCGACGAGGCGACGGATCTCGTTCTCGTAGGCCGTCTCGGCGAACAGTGGTGCTCCGGCGATCCGGGCCCGCACGTCGGTGCCCCGGAAGGCCAGGGCGAACGCCCGGAGGAAGACGTGCTGCCCCTTCCACCGCTGTAGCCGCCCGACCATCCCGATCCGGCGTACGGCGGCGTCGGGGCGGGGCGCCGTCACCCGCCGGTCGATGCCGACCGGGCTCTGGATCACCATTCTGGGCAGTCCGGGCCGCAGCCACTGCTCGGCCGACGCCAGCGTCGTCCGCGAGTTGGCGACAACCCCGTCGGCCCGCCCCAGCGCGATCCTGGTGAACGCCCGGAAGCCGAACCGGCCCAGGCTGTCGGTCGTGACCAGGTCACGAAGGTGCACGACCAACGGCTTCGCCCCACCCCGGTCGGCGAACGCGGCGCAGATCGCCGCGGCGGCCGTGTTCGCGTGCACGAGATCGGCGTCCTGGAACAGTCGGCTGCGTCCCAGGACACCGGCCCCGGCCTGCAGGGCACGCAGGTAACGGGCCGCGAGCAGCAGACTTCCGCCCCGGGTGCCGCCGGTCGGCAACGCCGGCAGGTTCCGCTCCAGTTCGACACCGTGCGCGGCCAGCCGGTCGAACGCGGTGCCGTTATCCGGCGCGCACAGCCGGGCCAGCCAGTGCCGCCGCTGCTGGCTGAGCAGCCGGACGAGGGCGAGTTCGGCGCCGCCCGGCTGGGCGGTGTGGCTGACGTGCAGCACCGTCATCGCCGACCCGTCGACCGGGTCGCCGTCGGCCGGGGTGAGCAACCGGTCCGGCTCCGGGCTGTCGCCGTCAGTTCGACTCATGGTCGATCCACGCCGACATCCTCGCCGCAAACTCCTGCCCGGAGAAGGCGCTGGCGTGGTCCTGGATCCGTTCCGGCGTCAGCTCGGGAAGCCGCCGGACGAGCAGGCCGAACTCCGCCGGGTCCAACGAGTCGACGAGGAAGCCGGTCTCCCCGTCGGTCACCGTCTCCAGCAGGCCGCCCCGGCGCAGTCCCAGTACCGGGGTACCGCATGCCTGGGCCTCGACCGGGATCATGCCGAAGTCCTCGTGCACCGGGAACAGCAGTGCCCGCGCTCCCCAGTAGAGCTGCCGCAACCTCTCCTTGCCGGGCATGACCTCGAACGTGACGGGTACGCCGACCCGGCCCGCCAGCCGCCGCAGATTCGTCTCCTCAGGTCCGGAGCCGGCGAGCACGAGCGGCAGCCCGGCCACCTCGGCGATCGCGATGACGAGGTCGAAGTTCTTGTACGGAATCCACCGGCCGACCCCGAGCAGGTAGTCCCGGGACTGGCGTCGGTCGGCGGCTGGCGCGGCGGCGAAGTAGTCCGTGTCCACCGGCGGATTGATCACCGTGGCGTCGCGACCCCAGTAGCGCCGAATCCGGTTCTGGACCTCTCGTGAGTTCGCGGCGTAACCGTGCACGTGCCGGCTGAGCCGTACGTCGACGGCCTGCAGGACCCGTCGGGGTGGAGCCAGCAGCGGACTCGAGCCGCGGCCGTCGAACGTCGGGCTCCACAGATAGCGCGCCGGGGCGTGCACGTAGCTGAGGTACCGGGTCTGCTCCGGTGAGCCCAGCCGGACCGTGTGCGCGAACGCGTGGCTGGACGAGATGACGACGTCGTAGCGCTCGCGGGTGAGCGTACGCCAGACGAGTGGCATCAGCGGCAACGCCAACGCCTTGTTGCGGGCCAGCGGGGTCCGGGCCAACCAGGACTCCCGAAGGCCGGGCTCGGAGACGTTCCGGTCCTTCCACAGGACGAAACGTTCGGCGTGTGGCACCAGCTCGGCGATCCGCCGGAACACCTCCTCCGATCCGCCCGTCGCGCCGAACCACTCGTGCACCAGCGCGACCGAACGACCACGGAGCGGACGCGATCCGGGAGACCTGTCGAGGTCGGACTGCCGCCCGGCCGGGATCACGTCGCCGGAGGTTTCGACGGAGACCAACCGGCGCAGGCACGGTTCGCGGGCCGGACGCCATGACATGCCAACTTGGACTCTCCCGCAGGTACCCGAACCGGCCAGTTCCAGCCCGGGATGATACCGCAGCGCCACGACCCCGACCGTGAGTGGCGTCGGTCGCGGAGTTGGCCGGACGGCCTGGCCAGGGGGGTTGAGCCGGAACGGTTCGGCCCGGCGTTCCGATCGGGATTCCCGGCACCTATGGTGGCAGCATGACCGACGACGTCGGGTTGCTGCTGCGTCGGGCCGGCTTCGGGCCGACCGCCGCCGAACTGACCGCTGCGCGGCAGGTCGGTTACGAGGCGACCGTGTCGACTCTCGTCGCTCCGTTCGGGCCGGACATCGGGGCGAGCAGTGCACCGATACCGGCCCTCGGCCCGGACCCGTACGCCGAACGTCCGAATCCGACGCCCCGGCAGCGCGCCGAGGCCGACCGGATCCGGAAGACGCAGACGGACCTGATCACCCGGTGGTGGCTGGAACGTATGGTGGTGGCTAACCACCAGGCCGTCGAGAAGCTGCTGTTCTTCTGGCACGGACATTGGGCCACCTCGGTGACGAAGGTCAAGAGTCCACAGCTCATGCTGGCGCAGCACCGCACCCTGCGGGAGTCCCGCGACATCGCGGAGACCGCGCGGCGGATGGTCGTCGACCCCGCCCTGGTCTACTGGCTGGACGGGCACCTCAACACCAAGCAGGCACCGAACGAGAACCTGGGTCGTGAGCTGCTCGAACTGTTCCTGCTGGGGCACGGGCGGTACACCGAGCGGGACGTGAAGGAGGTGGGCCGGGCGCTGACCGGGTGGCGGATCAACCTCGGGTCGGCGACATCGGTCCTCGACCGGCGCCAGCACGACGACGGCCGGAAGACGATCCTCGGCTCGACCGAGAGGTTCACCGCCACCAGCGTGGTGAACCTGCTGCTGGGCCGGATCGAGTGCGTGCAGTTCATCGCCTCCAGGTTGTGGTTCCGCTACGCCTCGTCGACCCTGCCCATTCCGGAGCGGACCAGCGAGCGGATGGCAGGGGCGTTTCCGGCACCGATGTCGATGCTCCGTTCCCTGTACACGGACGAGGCGTTCGCCACCACCCGGGGGACGATGGTGAAGCAGCCCATCGAGTGGCTGGTCGGTGCCATGCGGCAACTGGAGCTACGGCCCACGAGGATTCCCGCCGAGACCCTGACCCAGCTCCTCGACGGACTGGGCGGGCTCGGACAGCGACCGTTCGCACCGCCCAGCGTCGGCGGATGGCCGGCCGGCGCCACCTGGTTGACGTCGGCCGGTGCGCAACTGAGGCTCAGCCTGGCCGGCAAACTCGCCAGCCAGCTCACGCCGAGCCGGCTGACTCCGGAGGACGTCGCGTACATTCTCTGCATCGACAAGTGGACCGACAGGACCTACGCCGTGCTGCGCGACGTACGAAACGCGCGTCTGCTGCTGACACTCGGACTCGTCAGCCCCGAATACCTGGTGACCTGAAGTGGACGCACTCACCCGACGCCGGTTCCTGGTCGCCTCCGGGGTGCTGGGCGGCGGCGCGTTGGCCGCCGGCACCGGTGCGATCGGTCTCCACCGGCTGCTCGGCACCTCGTCGAAGGCGGCTCCCGTCGTTCCGGCCCGGCAGACCAGCAAGGTCGTCCTGGTCACTCTGTACGGCGGCAACGACGGGCTGAACACGGTCATCCCGTACGCAGACCGGGCCTACCACTCGGCGCGGCCCGAGTTGGCGTACGCGCCCGGGAAAGTGCTGCGCCTGGACGACAGGCTCGGGCTGAACCAGAGACTGCGTGGTCTGAAGGGACTCTGGGACGACGGCCGGCTCGGCATCGTGCTCGGGGTCGGGTATCCGAAGCCGGACCGTAGCCACTTCCGGTCGATGGACATCTGGCAGACCGCCTCACCGGCCAACCCTGCGCCGACCGGCTGGGTGGGACGGTGGCTGGACGGCGTGAACGCACCTGTCGAGGCGGCCGTGAGCTTCGAGCCGGTACTGCCGCCACTGCTGGTCGGCAGGTCCCGGATCGGCGCCTGCGTCAGTTACCGTGGTCTCACCCTGCCCGACTGGATCAGCCCGGACCTGGTCGCCGGGCTGGGTCGCGGTCAGCCGAACGAGCCGGAGATGCAGGCCCGCGCCGCAGCCTCGTTCGCGGACCTGCTCACCATGGGAGATGTCGTCCGTGGGGCCGGGCAGGCCACCCAGTCACCCGACGCCGATGACGAACCCGTCGTGCCGGCCACCAGCACCGGCGGCGAGAACGCCCTCACCACCCAGCTCGCGCTCGTGGCCCGCTGCGTCGAGGTCGGTGTGCCGACCCAGGTCTACTCGGTGAGCCTGGGCGGGTTCGACACGCACGCCGAGGAACGGGCCGGACACGAGGTGCTGCTGAAGCAGCTCGACGAGGCCCTGACGAGCTTCGTGACCAGGATGGCCGAGACCGACGCCGGACAGCAGGTGGTGGTGGTGGTCTACAGCGAGTTCGGCCGCCGGGTGCGGGCGAACGCCTCCGACGGCACCGACCATGGCACCGCCGGGCCGGTCTTCGTCCTGGGTCCCCGGGTGGTGGGCGGGTTCTACGGCGAACAGCCCAGCCTGACCGATCTGGACGACGGCGATCTCAAGGCGACGGTGGACTTCCGGAACGTCATCGGCACGGTGCTCGGCTCCGTGCTGGGCGCCGACCCGGCCCGGTACCTGGACGGCTACCAGGGAGAACTGCTGCCGTTCGTACCCTCCGACTGAACCGGCCCGGATCCACGTACCGCCCGGCGTCCCGAGCCCGGATGGTCACCGGCCGCCGCCGCGAAACACCTCGGCGACCGTCCGGAGCAGCACCTTGGTGTCCAGCCAGAGCGACCAGTTCTCGATGTAGTAGTTGTCGAACCGGGCCCGGTCGGAGATGGGGGTGTCGCCGCGCAGCCCGCTCACCTGGGCCAGACCGGTGAGCCCCACCGGTACCCGGTGCCGCATCGCGTAGTCCGGGTGCTCGGCGGAGAACTTCTCGACGAAGTACGGCCGCTCCGGCCGGGGCCCGACCACCGTCATGTCGCCCCGGAGGATGTTCCAGAGTTGGGGCAACTCGTCCAGCGAGGTGCGGCGCATGAACCGGCCGATCGGTCCGACCCGGAGGTCGCCCGCTATCGACCATCTCGTCTGCGACTCGTGCTCGTCCCGGGCCCGCATGGTGCGGAACTTGATGACGTCGAACGGCTTGCCGTACCGGCCGATCCGCTGCTGTCGGAACAAGATGCCCCGTCCCCCTTCGCAGAGCGTCAGCAGCGCACAGATCGCGATGACCGGACTGAGCACCACCAGCGCGATCGACGCCAGCACGATGTCGGACGCGCGTTTGACCATCCATCGGGGGCCGGACAGGGTGGTGTGGCGGATCTGGACGACCGGGATCGCACCGATGTGGTCGGGCAGCCCGCCGGGTGAGCGGGAACCCCACAGCCTCGGCACGGTCCACAGGTCGCAGCGGGCGTACGCCGGACGGGCCAGGAGTTCCATCACCGTGGGCTCCAGGCAGTGCGGGTCCGCGACGATGAGGACGTCACACTCGACCAGCGCCACCCGTTGTTCGAGGTTGTCGAGGGTGCCGATCAGCGGGGGTGCCCCCGGGGCCTGCTCGTCGTCGACGTCGACACAGCCGACGAACCGGAGGCCGTACTGGGGATAACGCCGCAGCAGCCGGGCGAGTTCACCGGCGATGGGGCCGCTGCCGATGATGATGGCGTTGTGCTCCACCCAGCGTCGCCGTCGGGCCAGGACGACCATGCTCCGGGTGATCGCCCGCCCGAGGATCACCAGGCCGGCGGAGAGGGCGACTCCTCGCATGAAGCCGGCGACGTACTCCACCGAGCCGTGCCGCATCGCCGCGATGATCGCCACGACGGCCGCGGAGGCGAGCAGCCGGCCGCCGAGATTGGGCAACTCGTCGAGGATGCTCATGTGCCGACGTCCACGGTAGAGTCCGCCGGTCGCGAAGATGGCCACGGTGAGGCCGGCCGCGAACAGGGTGCCACGCCAGTAACGGTCCGACAGCAGCAGCGGCGCCAGCAGGGCGGCAAGGTCGACCGGGGCGGCCAGCATCCAGGCACGGAGGCTACGGGTACGTCTCGACGCGACCGAACCGGCGTAGGGCAGCACGGTGGTGGTGTCGAGTTCGGACCGGGGCCGGGCCGGCACGGCCGGCGCGATCGGGGTACGGGGTCGAGGAACGCCGCGCGGCCCGTCGCCCTCGCCCGCCGTCGCGACCTCCGCGCCGGGGGCCGGTGCCAGTCGGCCACCGGGGTCGGCGTCGGACAGTTCCGCCGGACCGCGCTGCACCGCCGGCCAGCTCGACATATCCATGACCTCCCCCGTGGCACCCCGGCGCGACAACTGGCGCCGTGAGCAGCCGCCAGCAGGATAGTGTCCCGACCAGCCGGATTGCCAGGACCGTCAGCTTCCAGGACGGACGGTCGGGCCGGTGACGGCGCACCGGGGTCCGGCCATCACGGCGGCGCGGTTATTTCGTCGCAGCCTTAAGGATCTCCGGTACGGCGTCACGGCGGACCGCATCGTAGAACTTCTTGGCCTCGTCGGTCTTGGCGAACACGACACTCTCCCCACCGACGTTGCCGGTCCCCTTGGTCGGGCTGGTGATGAAGGTGAGGTTGCTACTGCGCAGGTGGCGCAGCTCCATCGCCAGGTCCAGCATGGACATCGTCTTGTCCACCGAGACGGCGTCGGCGGAGGCCTTGACGAACGAGTTCAGCCGCGCCGGGTTGGCGAGCGTGCCGCCGGAGGCCGCCTTGTCCAGGATGGCCCTGATGACCTGCTGCTGGTGCCGGATGCGGGCGAAGTCCCCGTCCTTGAAGGCGTACCGTTCCCGGGCGTAGTCCAGCGCCTCCGCACCGTCCATCAACTGCGGGCCCTTGGTGAACTCCCGTCGCCCGGAGGGCAGCAGGGAGTGGGTCGAGGTGAAGCTCTCCTCGACGTTGATCTGCACGCCGCCCAGCGCGTCCACGATCTCCTTGAAGCCGGCGAAGTCGACGATCGCGACGTGGTCGACGCGGACCCCGGTGAACTTCTCGACCGTCTGCACCATCAGCGGAAGCCCACCCCAGGCGTACCCGGCGTTGATTTTGGCATCCCGGCCGCCGTGCTTGCCGTTCTTGCTCTTGGGCACGTTCACCCAGGTATCCCGGGGGATCGACACCAGTTGGGCGCTCGACCGGTCCTTCGGCAGGTGGGCGAGGATGATGGTGTCGCTTCGTGAACCGGAGGTGTTCGCCGGGTCACGGGTGTCGCTGCCGAGGATCAGGATGTTCTTGGCATCCTGCGCCACCTTGACCGGGCGCGACTCCTCGGGCACCTCGTCGAACGCCTCCACGCGTTCGATGCCGCCCTCCACCGAACGCACATAGAGGCCTGCGGCGACCGCACCACCGGCGCCGAGCAGGGCCAACACCAGCAGCGTGATCAGGATGATCCGCCTGGTGCGGCGGCGTCTCTTGGGAGCCGGTGCCCCGGTTGGCTGCTCATCGGGAGTCACCCCGTTGGCCTCGGTGGAGTCGGACTCCGCGAGTTGAGGTTGGTGTGGCATGGCTCGATGCTACTGATGGCCGCAACGTGCCAGCTGCCCCGGATCCGGTGGCATCCGCCACCACGGGTCGGCACCGGGTATCCGGACATCTCCTCCGGCAGCCGCATCGATCGGCGGTCAGAATGGGCCGGGAACCTGACGAGCCTTGTCAGGTACGGCTGGCAAGATCGACGGCATGAACGACTTCGATTTCCTCATCGGCTCCTGGAACATAGTCAACCGCCAGCTCAAGACGCTGCTCGTCGGCAGCGACGACTGGGAGACCTACTCCTCCACCAGCACCTGCTACCGGATTTTCGAGGGCGGCGGCAACACCGAGGAGATTGTCTTCACCGGTCGTGGCAACCGTGGCCTGACCCTCCGACTGTTCGACCTCGAACGCAAGGAGTGGTCGCTCTACTGGGCGAGCAGCCGTACCGGACTGCTCTACCCGCCGGTGGTCGGCACGTTCACCGACGGCTGCGGGGACTTCTACGGCGACGACACGCACCAGGGCACCCCGATCCGGGCGCACTTCAGGTGGTCCGACATCACCCCGACCTCCGCGCGGTGGGAACAGCGATTCTCCGTCGACGGTGGACAGACGTGGGAGACCAACTGGGTCATGGAGTACAACCGGGCGTAGGCCCAGCGGGGGCGTACGTCGCCAGCGGCCGGCCGGCACCGGTTACCCGGGTCGGTCGGCCGCCGCCGTACCGCGTCGGTCCCCGGCTCCGGATGTCCGACTTCGCTATTGTTCTGCACCGTGGCCAGCGCCCCGCGACTAGCGATCGACTTCGGCACCTCACACACCGTCGCGGTGTGTGAGTGGCGCGACGGTGAGGGCCGACCGCTGCTCTTCGACGCCTCTCCGCTACTTCCCTCCGCGGTACTCGCCGACGCCGCCGGCCGGCTGCTCGTCGGTAGGGACGCGGTGCGCGCCGGCCGGACCGATCCGGGCAGCCTGGAGCCGTACCCGAAACGACGGATCGACGAGGGCAGCATCCTGCTGGGCCGGACGGAGGTGGCCGTCGTGGACGTGGTCGCCGCCGTCCTGCGCCGCTGCGCGGACGAGGCGGTCCGGGTCGCGGGACACCCGATCGGCGAACTCGTGCTGACCCATCCGGCGGCCTGGGGACCCCGGCGCCGGGAGGTCCTCGTCGACGCGGCCGGACGCGCCGGGCTGCCCCGACCCGCCCTGCTGGCCGAACCCGTCGCGGCCGCCACCTACTTCACCACGGTTCTGGCCAGGTCCGTGCCGACCGGCGCCGCCGTCATCGTCTACGACTTCGGCGCCGGCACCTTCGACGCGGCGGTCCTCCGCCGTCGGCCGGACGGCGGCTGGGACGTCGCCGACAGCCAGGGCCTCGCCGACCTGGGCGGCATCGACCTGGACGGCATCGTCGTCGAGCGGGTCCGCGCCGCCGTCGCGGCCTCCGACGTGCAGCGGTGGCAGCGGCTGACCCAACCCGGCACCGTGTCGGACCTACGGCACCGGCAGTCGCTCTGGGAGGAGGCCCGCGCGGCCAAGGAGCAACTGTCCCGGCGCAGTACGGCCGGGTTGCACCTGCCGATCTTCGAACGGGACGTGCACGTCACCCGGGAGGAGTTCGAGAGCGCCGCGAACGCCACCATCGAGCGGACCGTGGCGCTGACCGCCGCGACGATGTCCTCCAGCGGACTCGACCCGGGACAGGTGGCCGGGCTGTTCCTGGTCGGCGGAGCGAGCCGGGTCCCCCTGGTGACCACCAGCCTGCACCGCTGGCTCGGTCTGGCACCCACCATCATCGAACAGCCCGAGCTGGTCGTCGCCCAGGGAGCGCTGCTCGCGACCGTGGCCGGCACGGGCCGGACCGCGGCCGCGCCGCCGCACGTCATACCGGTCTCCGCACCGTTCAGCCCGGCGAACGGCGCCCCGACGCCCGGGCAGCCGGTGGCCCCGGTCGGCCCGCCGACCAGGCCCGCCCTGGCCCGGCGGCGGCGCCGGAGCACCTGGATCGGCGCCGTCGCCGTCGCCCTCGTACTCGTCGCCGCCGTGGTGGTGGCGGTGGTGGTACGGGCGAACCGGCAACCCCCGCTGAGCGCGCAGGGACTGGCCAACGAGCAGGTGATCCAGTCCCCACCGCTGCGCGCGTTCGCCCGGCCGTGGCTCGATCACGTCACCGCCTGCGAACAGCGCACCCCGGACACGTACGGCGGGCGGGCGACCGAGTACGTCGCGTGTGCCGGCGACGGCTGGGAGGTCCAGTTCCGGGCTCTGCACGACCGGAACGAGCGGAACCTGTCCCGGGACCAGCGGGTCGAGGCGTACGACGGCATCCGTGAGGTGTTCACCGGTGAACGACCAGAGTCCGGCACCCTGGTCAGGTACGTCTACGGGCCCCGCCTGCTGGTGATCTACTGGGACGACGACGATTCCGCGATGGTCGGCGACCTGATCACGGCCGGCGACAGCGACCTCGACTTCTCGGCCCTGCTCCGAGTCTGGGAGGAGCACGTGCGGTAGCCGTCCGCTGGACAGGGCGCCTACCGACACCCCTCCCCCTACCCCCTCCCCCGTTCCTTCCTGCCGGAAATCGCCATTCGCGTGCCGCCGGTCGTCCGGATCGGTGAAAGTGCGAGGCGGGAGAGGCGGAGGACGGGGCGGAGCATGGGTGCGGGGCGGCGGCGGGAGCGGGACGAGGGCGGGACGGCTCCGCCGGAGCACCCGCCCGTCACCTTCAGCCCGTCGGCGGAGTTCCCGCCGCTGACCGACGCCGAACTGACCGCGCTGCACGACGTCGGCCAGCGGTGGCACGCGGACCTGGGCGGGCATCCGCCCCGGGACGCCGTACTGCCGCTGGACCCCAGCCTCGAGCAGTACCGGCAGCAGCCGACCCCGGGCCGCTTCGGCCGACTGGCCAGGATCGAGATGTTCCGGACCGAGCGGCGTGGCCAGTTGACCGTGACCGGATCGGCGGACGCCTCCGGCACCTGGTTGCGCCGCGCCCCGGCCCGGCTCCGGCGCGCTCTGCTCGGGCCGCCCCTGGCCAGCGCCGCCGTGTTGCAGGAACGGATGCGCAAGCTGGTCGCCCTGCCGGTGCTCTCCTCGGATCTGCTCTCCTCGGTGGCCTACGGACCGGAGGCGATGCTGGCCGTACTGGTGCTGGCCGGCAGTGGCGCGCTCGGGCTCTCCCTGCCGATCGCCGCCGGACTGGTGGTGCTGATGGTCACGGTCGGTACGTCGTACCGGCAGACCATCCGCGCCTATCCGCACGGCGCCGGCTCCTACCTGGTGGCCAGCGACAGTCTCGGTCCCCGGTCCGGCCTCACCGCCGCCGCCGGCCTGATCCTCGACTACGTGCTGACCGTCTCGGTGTCGGTGGCGGCCGGGATCGGCGCGATCACCTCGGCGCTGCCCGGACTGACCCCGTTCACCGTGCCCCTCGGCCTGCTGGTGATCGCCGGACTGCTCGCCGGCAACCTGCGCGGCGTACGGGCGGCCGGCAAGATCTTCGCCGCGCCGACGTACCTCTTCATCGCCGCCGTCCTGCTGCTGTTCGCCGTCGGCCTGGCCCGGGCGGCCGCGCGGGGATTCACCCCGGTCCCGCCGCCGCAGGTCGGCGCCGTGGAAGGTCTCGGCCTGCTGGTCGTGCTCCGGGCCTTCGCCTCCGGCGCGTCCTCGATGACCGGCATCGAGGCGGTCGCGGACGCCGTGCCCGCCTTCCGCCCCGTCGAGTGGCGACAGGCCCGTACGACGCTGACCTGGATGGTCGGCATCCTGGTGGTGCTCTTCGCCGGGCTGACCATCCTGATCGACTTCAACGGTCTGGTCCCCGGGGGCGACGAGACGCTACTCTCCCAACTCGCCCGCCGGACGTTTCCCACCGGCCCGTGGTACGCGCTGATCCAGGCGGCGACCACGATCGTGCTGTTGCTGGCCGCGAACACGGCGTTCAACGACTTTCCCCGGCTGCTGTTCTTCATGGCCCGGGACGGCTACGCGCCACGGCGCTTTCTCCACATGGGCGACCGGCTCGCGTTCAGCAACGGCATCGTCGCGCTCGCGGTGGCGGCGGCGCTCATCTTCGTCGCGTTCGGCGGCTACACCCAGTCGCTGATCCCGCTCTACGCGGTCGGAGTCTTCCTCGCGTTCACCCTCTCCCAGGCCGGAATGGTGGCGCACTGGCGTCGTCACCGGGGCCGGAACTGGCGCCGGCGGGCGGCGCTGAACGCGACCGGCGCGCTGCTCTGTGCGTTGGTCCTGGTCACCGCGGCGATCACCAAGTTCGTCGCGGGCGCCTGGGTGGTGGTGCTGGCCGTGCCGCTGCTGGTGCTGCTCTGCCTGCACATCAGGTGGCACTACGACGCCATGCGAGAGGCGCTCGCGCTGCCCCCGCCGCAAGTGCCCGGCACCGGGCGGCCGGAGCCGGCCGGCGGACCGGGTGGATCCGGGCGGGGCGGCGAGCCCGATCCGATGGGCCGACCGAACCGGGTGGAGGAGTCGACCGGCCCGGGTGACCTGCTGGTCGACCTGACGCCACGGGAGGTACGACACCTGGTGGTCGTACCGGTCGCCCGGCTCAACCTGGCCGCGCTCCGGGCGCTGGCGTACGCGGCCTCGCTCGGGCAGCCGGTCTTCGCCGTACATCTCAGTCCCGAGCAGGAGGAGGCCGACCGGTTCCGGCAGCAGTGGGAGACCTGGGGCGACCACCTCCGGCTGGAGACGATCATCTCGCCGTACCGGACGGTCATCGCGCCCCTGGCCCAGTACGTCGAGGCCCTGCACGCGGTACGGCCGGAGGTCACCCTCACCGTGGTGGTGCCGGAGATCGTGGTCCGACACCTGTGGCACAAGCTCCTGCACACCAGGACCGAGTTGCTGCTCCGCCGGGCCCTGCGTGACCTGCCCGGAGTGGTGGTCACCAGTGTGCCGATCCACCTGCCCGAATAGGTCAAGCGCACTACCGACACAATGCCGCCTTCGTCCCCGGCGTGTGCGATGGTGCGTCGATGTCGTTTCGGAGGAGACTGTCGGGGTGGACTCCCAGCAGGTGCTCGGCGGTCGCTACCGGCTGGAGGACCAGCTCGGCCAGGGCGGCATGGCGGTGGTGTGGCGGGCCCGCGACGAGGTACTGGGACGTTCCGTCGCGGTCAAGCTGCTGGCCGGTCCGCACGCCCGGGACCCGTCGTCGAGGCGGCGGATCCGGCACGAGGCGCGGGCCGCGGCCCTGCTGTCGCACCCCAACGTCGCCCAGGTGTACGACTACGGCGAGTCCGTCAACGGCCTGACCCACATCCCGTACGTCGTGATGGAACTCGTCTCGGGGAGCACCCTGGAGCAGCGTCTCGCCGCCGGGCCGTTGCCGCCGAAGGTCGCCTTCCGGATCTGCGCCGAGGTGGCCGCGGCGCTCGCCGCCGCCCACGACCAGGGCCTCGTGCACCGGGACATCAAACCCGGCAACGTGATGGTCACGCCGGCCGGCGCGAAGGTCGTCGACTTCGGCATCGCTGCGGCGGTGGACCGCGACGACGGGGACGAGTGGGGCGACGAGTTGCTGGGCACTCCGGGCTATCTGGCTCCGGAGCGGATCAGCGGCGACGCGGTGGAGCCGGCCTCCGACGTGTACGGCGTGGGCGTACTGCTCTATCGGCTGCTGGCCGGTCAGGCGCCGTGGAGCGCGGAGACCGCGACCCAGATGCTCAGGGCGCACGTGTACGTCGAGCCGGCACCGCTTCCGCCGCTGCCCGATGTTCCGACCAAGGTCGGCGACCTGATCCAGCGTTGCCTTCGGAAGGATCCGGCACAGCGACCGACCGCCCGGGAGGTGGCCGCCGTCCTCGCCCGGGCGGCCAGGGTGCGGATCGTCGACGACGAACTCGCGCACTCGCTGGCCCCGGCGGCGGTCGACGGGGAGCCGTCGACCGTGCTGGTGCCCCGGCCGGCGAACGGGGCCGGCGGAGCCGGTCGGTTGGCACGAGGCCGCTCCGTCGCCCTGGCCGGCGCCGTGGCCACGGTGGTCGTGGTCGGTGCGCTGTTCTGGCTCGCCGACCCGACCGGATCGGGGCAGAGTCGGTGGCCCGGAGCCGGGCGGCCAGGTCCGAGCGGCGAACAGGCCGTCGATGAGCGGCCACCCGAGACGGCTCCCGGTGCCGCGTCCGGTACACCGTCGGCTCCCGCCGACGGCGGTACCCCGGTCATCGGCATACCGCCCGCTCCGCAGGGGACACCCGGATCCGACCCGAATACGGTGCAGAGCGGCCAACCCGACTCGTCCTCGGACAACGCGACGCCGGCTCCGACGACCGGCACCCCGCCGGCCTCCCCCGAGGAACCCCCGCCGGCGGAGCGGACGCTGTCGTCGGACGGCGGCACGGTCCGGGCGACCTGCACCTCGGACGGGGACGCGCGACTGCTGTCCTGGACGGCGGCCCGGCCGTACCGGGTCGAGCAGGTCGACGCCGGGCCTGCGGCGGCGGCCACGGCCGCGTTCCGGCACGGGAACCGGACCGTGCACATGACCATCACCTGTGCCGACGGCGTCCCCTCGACGGAGAACACCGCCTCCGAATGAGGTCTGCCGCCCGTCCGCTACCTGAGCTGTCCGCTACCTGAGCTGCTTTCCGACGTCCTTGCAGGCCGGCAGCGCGGCCCCGGAGAGCGTGAGTTCGCCCAGCCGGACGGTCTTACCCGGGCGGGTGGGTAGATTCCGCATCGCGTCGGCGACCAGTCGGTCGTACTCGGCCTCGGAGATCACCTCGACCGGCGCCGGTGAGACCACCTGCCGCAGGCACGGCTCGACGGCCGTGAACCGGGCCCGTTCGGCGTCAAGCTGTTTCTCCAGTTCGACGACCCGGGCCTGCGAGTTCGTCGCCTGCCGCGCCGACTCGGCCTGTTGCGCGGTCAGCTCCGCCACCCGGCGTCGCTCGTCACGACGGTCGCCGTCCGCGTCCACGTACAACCCGCCGAGCAGTACGGTCGCGGCCGCCAGCGCCACCACGCCGCCGATCCACAGCCACGGCCGCCGGTGCACCGCACGATCCGACGCGACCGGCATCACCCCGTCGGGTACGGCCGGCGGCCATTCCCGCTCCGGTCGGTCCGCCTGGCTCTCTGGCTGTTCCATCTGCTGCCTCTTCCCATCGCGACACGTCGCTGCCATGATCCAACAACGACGGTCGGTTCGATGTCACCCGGACCGGCAATACTGTCCGGCCATGGACACCGAGGGAGCGGCGCGAAGATGACCGGGGTCGAGAGTTCGTTCCGGGCCGGGATCGGCACTCTGGAGCTTGAGCACGGGCCGGGCGAGCTGCGGATGTGGACGCTCCAGCCGCCGCTGGCCAGCACGCTGTTCGGCACTGTCGTCCCGGTCAACATCATGCTGGAGGGCACCGATGATCTCGACACCGCCAACCTCGGGCTGATCGCCGAGGTGGTCGCCGACCCGGACCGTCACCTGGCGGACGCCCTGCGCTTCGCACACCAGAAGCTGCTGGACGACCCCGCCTTCTTCGGACTCACCGAGGCGGAGGTCGAGCCGTACCGCGAGGCTCCCAGCCGGAGCATTCCGCTGGGGGAACCTCGGCTCGTCTTCTACACCGGGGCGCAGTGGTGCGCCTTCTTCGAGGAGGGGCGGCTGCCGATCTGCGATCCGTACGGCTTCTCGGTCGCCTTCGAGCACCACCGACCGGTACGGGTCGAGGACTGGCAGGACGCCGAGATCCTGGGCTGAGCGGCAGGACGACGATCAGTCCCCGGCACGCCGCTGTCACCCGGCCCGCCCCGAGCGGGGGACGCGGCTCCCCCGTACGGGGGAGGAACCGGTGTCCCGGCAGATGGATCATGCCGGTGTGAGCGGCGCGGGATCGCGGACGGAGGTTCCCATGGTGGCGACCAGTACGACCGAAGCAGGTGGACCCGCTCGGGAGATCGCCCTGGTGTCACCGGGGTCGGCGGAGGCCCGCCACCTGCTCCGGTGTTACTTCCACGAGATCGTCAGCCGGTACGACGGGCGGCCGGTGGCCCCGGAGCGGATCGACTCGCTGCTGCGGGACAACCCGGCCGACGACCTGGCCCCGCCGCACGGCTGGTTCCTGGTGGCCCGGCGACAAGCCGTCGCGGTCGGCTGTGCCGGTCTGCGGCTGCTACCGGCGGACGGCGCCGAGGTGCACCGGGTCTTCGTCGCGCCCACGGCTCGCGGTCACGGGATCGCCTCCCGGCTGCTGCGCCGCCTGGAGGAACTGGCCCGCGCGCACGGCGTCACCCGACTGCGCCTGACCACCCGGCACGACCTCGTCGAGGCCCGCCGGCTCTACGCCCGGCACGGCTATCGGGAGACACCGGCGTACAACGACGACCCCTATGTCGACCACTGGTTCGCCAAGGAGCTGCGCTGAGCGCCTGCCGCCACGACGTCAGTTCGCCGGCAGGGTGTCCATGAACGAGCTGACCGAGAAGACCGCGTTGCCGGCTCCGGGCGGGCCGTAGCCGGGCGGGCTGGTCAGCCCGTTGGCCTCCATCGTCGCCCGGTACGCCTCCAGCAGCCGGATGTGGTACTCCAGCGGGGCACCGGCGGGATTCATCCGGCCCAGCGGAGTGGTCGGCTCCGGGCACCAGGTGGTGAACCGTGGCGTGATGCCCCGGGACATGAAGTACTGAAGTCCCTCGGTGGTGGACTGGATCGCCTCGTCGACCGTGCGGAAGCCGTACGGCTCGGCCATCTCGATCCCGGCGACGAAGTTCGGGATGACGTTACGCGGCCCGAAGATCTCGGCGGAGTCGAGGATCCGGCGGTGCCACTCCTCGCGACCGACGTACCGCTCCTTGCCCGGACAGTGCAGCTCGAAGAGCCGCTTGTCCCAGACCTCGTAGTTCGGGTGGTAGATCCGGATGCCGTAGTCGTGGAACCGCTGCACGTCGGCCTTGGGCAGCGCCTGCGCGACGACCTTGCCGATCCACCGGCCGGGGAAGCGCTCCTCGATCGCCTTGGCGTACCGGCCGTAGAAGTCGGCCTCGGCCAGACCGTCGACCTTGGAGGTGATGCTGCCGCCGGTGAGGGTGTACGCGTGCGAGGCGCCGACGGTGTCGTACCGGTCGATGATCTCCATCGCCTCCAGCACCTCGTCCACCGGCTTCACCCCGGTGTACGGCCGACCCGCCGCCTTGTGCTGCCGCCAGTTGTGGTTGATGTCGCAGTACTGGCACTCCTCCTTGGCGCCGAAGTACTGGCAGACCCGGAAGACGGTCAGGTAGATCAGGTAACCCCACTGGATGGTGGGTGCGACCTCCATCACCGACTTGCCGTTGCCGAGAGTGTGCCGGTAGTACTCCGGCATCGGCGGCAGACCGACGTCGGCGATCGGGCGGTCGTCCAGGTAGAGCCGGAGCACGCCGTCGCCGCCGTCCTTCACCCGGTACGGCGAGTCCGGGTTGACCCGGACCGAGACGACGGTACGGCGCAGCTCGTACGGGCCGCCGGTCAGGACGATCTCCTCCGGCGGCCGGCGTAGTGCCGCCGAGCCCAGTTCCGGCAGCGTGCGGTGGTCGAAGGAGAAGATGAAGTAGGACTTCGGCTTCACCTCGCCGCCCTCGTTGTCGGTCAGCGCCGAGTCGTCGAACGCCATCCCGCCGCGCAGCAGGTCCTCCTTGATGACCGCCTCGCGCGGAATGTGCGGGAAGCGCCCCATGAGGTCCTCGATGAGATCAGTGCGGGTCTGCACGCGCGCTCCTCCGGTCCGCTTTGACGCTGTCTGGTCTCTCGACGAACTCGACGAGGCCTTCCGTCACCATGGCACTTCGCCCCGACGCGGTGGCGACCGCCGGTCGTCGGTGTGCCCCCGAACACGCTACCCGCGCCCCCGTCGGGACCGGCCGGGTGGATCACGGATCGACGCCGGGTGACGCCTTCCGTTCGGCCAGGATGACCAGCGTCAGGACGCTGACCAGCGAGCCGACCAGCACCGTGCCGAACGTGCCGTAGGCGTGCACGGCGAAGGTCAGTCCCTGCGGAGCCCACCGGTCGCCGGACAGGATCGACGGCATGGCGAGGAAGCCCGCACCGACCATGCCGCCGGCACCGAGCCAGACCGCGGCCAACGGCACGACGAACCGGACCCGGGTCGGCCACCGGTGGACCATGCCGAGGAGTCCCGCAGCGCCGAGCGCCACCTGTAGCGCCGTGACGGTGTCCCCGAACCGGAGCCAGCCCGCGCGGGGCTCCACCGCCAGTCCGGCGGTGCCGCCGAGGGCCCAGTACAGCCGCAGGATGACCAGGCCCGCTGCCAGCGCCCCGGCGAGCCAAGCCAGCGGCACCTGTACGCCGTGCGTGGCGCCGACCCCGCCCTCCGCCACGGTCCCTCGGACCAGCGGGCCGAACCGGTCACGGGCGTAGCACGCCAGGGCGATGGCGAGTGCGACCCCGAGCACGATGAAGCTGCCGTACACGATCAGGAAGATCCATGGCCGTAACACCGGCTCCGCGCGGTCGACGGCCGGTGGCGTCGGCGACCACCAGCCGAGCGCGAAGAAGATCCCGGTCGCCGGGACCAGAACGACGAACGGGGCCAGCAGGCCGGCGCCGACCCACATCGGCACGCCGAGCAACCACACCGGCAGCCGGGTCCCCCACGGCCGTACCGTGGCCAGGCCGGCGATCATCCCGATCACTCCGAGCGCTCCGGTGATCACGTTGTCGACCACCCACTGCGACCGGGAGACGCCGCCGAGGTCGCTGATCCCGACGCTGCTCCCGCAGATCCACAGCACCTTGAGGACGACGTAGATCCCCGCGGCCGCCACCGCAGCCCAGCCGGCGACCCGTCGCACCCGTCCGAGGCCGACCACACCGGTCACCGGCCCGGCGCCGGCCGGCCCCGGCCTGGTGACCCGCCGTCGGCGCCGGGAGTTCGTCCTGTCCGCAACCGTCATCCCGACACCCTCGCCGGACCGGCCGTCCGACGGCTCACGCCGTGGCGTGAGCCGGCTACCCCGCAAGGGGGAACGGCCGGTCCGGGCTCCGACCGCCGGCCGCGTTCGTCACGGCAGCAGTTGCCGCTTCTGCACCTTTCCCATCGCGTTGCGCGGCAGCGCGTCGACCAGGTGCACCTGACGCGGCCGCTTGTGCCAGGACAGCCGGCCGGCCACGAAGTCGATCAGCGACTGCGCCGCGACGCCGTCGCCGACCACGTACGCCACGATCTCCTGGCCGAGTTCCGGATGTGGCACCCCGACCACCGCCGCCTCCCGGACCCCGGGATGCGCGAGCAGCATGTTCTCCACCTCCCCGGCCCCGATCCGGTATCCCCCGCTCTTGATCAGGTCGATGCTGGCCCGGCCGACGATCCGGTGCTGCCCGTCGGGCCCCACCGTCGCCACGTCACCGGTCCGGAACCAGCCGTCCGGGGTGTAGCTCGCCGCGGTGGCCTCCGGCATGCCGAGGTAGCCCGAGAAGAGGGTCGGCCCCCGGACCTGAAGCTCGCCGATGCTCTCCCCGTCCTCCGGAACCGGCCGGCCGGCCTCGTCGACCAGCCGGGTGGCGGTTCCCCGCAACGGCAGCCCGACGTGTCCGGGCCGGCGCTCGCCGTCGACCCGGGTGCTGACCGTGATCAGGGTCTCGGTCATCCCGTACCGCTCGATCGGCCGGTGTCCGGTCAGCTCGCGCAGCCGGTCGAAGACCGGTACGGGCAGCGGCGCGCTTCCGGAGACGAGCAGCCGCGCCGGGGCCAGCGCCCGTGCCGACGCCGGGTCGGCGGCGATCCGTGACCAGACCGTCGGTACGCCGAACAGCAGGGTGCCGCCGGCCGTGGCGTACCGGTCGGGTCGGGGTCGTTCGGTGTGCACCAGCGGGGAGCCGACCCGCAGTGCGCCGAGCACGCCGAGCACCAGCCCGTGCACGTGGTACAGGGGCAGACCGTGGGCGAGCGTGTCGTCCGGGGTCCACGCCCATGCCTGCGCGAGGGCGTCCAGGCCGTACGCGATCGCGTCGCGGGTGAGCAGGACGCCCTTGGGCGCCCCGGTGGTGCCGCTGGTGTAGAGGATCAGCGCGGGCGCCGTACCCGGAGGTTCGGGGAATCCGGCGGACGGTCCCGGCCGCCCCCGGTCGACCGGTTCGACCGGAACCGACACCGGGACCGGCGGCGGCGCGTCCGCCAACAGCAGCGCGGCGCCGGAGTTGGTGAGGATGTGCGCCAGTTCCACCGGACCGGAGTCGGCCGGCACCGGCACCACCGGTACGCCGGCCATCAGTCCACCGACGACCGCGACGACGGTGTTCAGCGAGGCGCTGGCGTGTACGGCGACCGCGGGTGCCCCGGCGATCCGCCCGGCGACCCCGGCGGCGGCGTCGCGGAGCTGCTCCCAGGAGGCGATCTGGTCCCCGACCCGCACCGCCGCCCGCTGGTCGGGCAGTGCTCCACCCAGTGCCGGCAACAGCATCGGATCCTCCGTCCGTCGGGCAACGTCGTACGATCCTGCCAGCTTTCCGCCTGATCCTTCCGGCCGGCGGCCCCGGTGTGCTCAGACGGGTGGATTCGGTTCTATCGCCAGGTCCCCCGGGTTGCGCACCACGTCGGCGACGACGATCCCGGCCAGCACGGCGGTGGCGAGGAACGGCGCCGCCAGCAGCGGCAGGACGGCGGCGACCGGGGTGAGGAGGGCGAGCGCGAGGAGGCCGTACCACCGGGTCACGGGGATCTGCCGGGACATCTCGTACTCGCACCAGGCCCGGCCGGCGAGGTATATCGCGGGTCCACCGAAGATGATCGAGATCCAGGTCAAATCGTGGGGCGGGTACGGGTCGGCGATGAGCAGGCCGTACCCGACGGCGGTGGAGACGATCCCGCACACCATCACCAGGTGGGTGTAGCCGGCGGACCGGCTGAGCCGGAGCTGGTCGCGAGAGGAGTCGAAGGCCGAGGCCAGCGGATGACGGGCCTGGTAGAAGTAGATGCGCCAGAAGAGGACGGTGGTGACGAAGGTTGCCACGAACGTGGCGGTTCGTTCGACGGCGAAGCCGACGGCGCTGAGCACGAATCCGCTGACCAGGATCGCCTCGCCGAGGGCGATGAGCAGCACCTGCTGGTACCGCTCGGCCAGGTGGGGTGCCCCGATCCGCCACTCGGTGTGCCCGGTTCGGCCGAGCCCTGGGGTGGGCCAGCGCAGGGCGGGGCCCAGGAACTCCAGGATCAGTGCCGCCGTCCAGAAGATTCCGCGTCCGGCCCCGCCGTTCAGCGCTCCGGCGATCCAGCCGATCGAGGAGACGGCCGCCCAGAACAGGATCCGGGTCGAGGCCGGCTGGCGGGAATGGCCGCGTAACAGCAGCACCAGGATGAGCGAGCGCCCGATCTGGATCGCGACGAAGGTACTGGCGAAGATCACGCCACGCTCGCCGAATGCCTGCGGCAACGACACCGCCATGATCATGGCACCGAACATCGAGCCGATGACCAGGAGCTGGATCTCGACCCGGCGTGGGTCGAACCTGCTGGTCATCCAGGCGGTGAGCAGCCAGACCTGCCACAGGGCGAGCAGGACCAGCAGGGTCTGCCCCAGTTCGGAGAGCAGGGTCCGTCGGCTGACGGTGTAGTCGTCGGTCAGTCGCTGGGAGAGCCGGGTGAGTGCGAAGACGTACACCAGATCGAGAAAAAGCTCCAGGTAGGTGGCCCGCCCCCGACTGGTGGAGTCCCCGATGTGCCCGACCTGGTTATCCCCCGCCACGGACGGTCCGTCTTATCCTGATTTGCACCGCCACTCGGCAGTCATATCACGACCGGCGGGCCTCGGAGGGAGGTTCACACCCACCTCGGTCGACGCCCGACGGGCACCGGGCAGGCGCGGCGGAGCGACCTCCTCGCCGAGCCTGCCCAGCCGGTCCCCGCGGGTACGCCTCAGTCCAGTGCGGCCCTGGCCGCGACCGCGGTGTCCGGATGGTCGCTGAACACCCCGTCCAGGCCGAGGCCGAAGAAGAGCTCGTACTCCGCGATGATGTCGCCCCGGGCGTTCGGGTCGGCGCCGATCCGGAAGTCGGTCGGCAGGAACTGGTTCTCCGCCCGGAAGGTCCAGGCGTGCACGACCAGGCCGGCCCGGTGCGCGTCCCGGACCACGGCGGTCGGCGCAAGCAGCTTGCCGGTGGTGTCCCGGGGAACGAGCAGGTTCTTGTTCGCCCCGATGCCGTCGGCGTAGGTGCTGATCCACTTGAGGTTCTCGGGCTTGACCAGGTCCGCGTACGTCCGCGTGTCCCCGGCCACGGTGAAGTCGTACGGCCTGCCGGAGGCGTCCAGCAACTGGGCCAGCCGGACGTCGGTCAGCTTGCTCAACTTGCGGAGGTTGGCGGTCTCGAAGGACTGGATGATCACCCCGTCCTTCTTGCTGGTCAACCCGTTCCGGTTGAGTACCCGCACCAGTGGCTCCTCCAGCGGCAGACCGATCGAGGAGAAGTAGCTCGGGTGCTTGGTCTCCGGGTAGATGCCGATCGTCCGGCCCAGGCGCCGGCTCTCGCTCCTGGCCAGGTCGATGACCTCCTGGAGGGTGGGCACCGGCAGTGTGCCGTCGAAGGCGGTGTTGGTCGTGCGTACCTGGGGCAGCCGCTCCTTGGCCCGCAGCGTACGCAGCTCGGCGAGGGTGAAGTCCTCGGTGAACCAGCCCGTCACCGCGACCCCGTCGATGGTCTTGGTGGTCCGGCGGGCGGCGAACTCCGGGTGGGCCGCGACGTCGGTGGTCCCGGAGATCTCGTTCTCGTGCCGGGCCACCAGCACCCCGTCCCGGGTGGACACCAGGTCGGGCTCGATGAAGTCGACGCCCATCCGGATCGCCAGCCGGTAGGCCTCCAGCGTGTGCTCCGGGCGGTAGCCGCTGGCGCCTCGGTGCGCGATCACCAGCGGCCGGTCAGCGGTCACCTGGCCCGGCCGGTTGTCGCGGTCGTGCGCGGTGGCCTGGCCGACCGGCAGGACCACGG
The DNA here is from genome assembly GCF_042658085.1 of Plantactinospora solaniradicis. Lineage (NCBI taxonomy): Bacteria > Bacillati > Actinomycetota > Actinomycetes > Micromonosporales > Micromonosporaceae > Plantactinospora > Plantactinospora solaniradicis. The sequence goes on from NZ_JBHSPR010000007.1 coordinate 283,538, forward strand.
CCGTGGCCAGCAGCAGGCCGGCCAGGCCGAGAGCGGGAAGGGTACGGGACAACGTCGTCTCCTGTCGTCGGGGTGGTCCAGGTCGCGGATCGACCTGGAATCCAACCCGGCGCGGGCGACCAGCAGTCGGGCGGCGGCTGTCCGTACGGTGAACCTCCGGGGCTGCCGCAGCACGACGGAAACTTCGGGCATCCGGTCTTCCCCCCGTTCGAACCTGCCCCGCTCAGGGCTGATTATTTCCGCCGTCCACGGTCGTGACCTGGTGATCGGTCCAATTGCGCCGACCGGCTGACGGACCTCTTGACGGGCGATGCATAACGGTTATGCTTTAACCGTTATGCATTGGAGGCTGACCGATGAAACATGTCGTGCTCGGACTGCTCGCCGCCGGACCGGCTCACGGTTACGAACTCCGTCGGCGCTACGACGAGTTGTTCGCCGACGCCGGTGTGGAGGTCAACATCGGTCAGATCTACGTGACCCTCGGCCGACTGGAACGCGACGGACTCGTCGCGCACACGACGGAGTCGGGCGGGGACCGGCGGGACCGCAAGGTCTACCGCCTGACCGAGGCGGGCACCACGGTGCTCCGCGACTGGCTGTCCGCACCCTCGGACACCCCGCTGGTGAAGCCGGACGTACTTCTCAGGCTGGTCACCGCCCGCCTCGCCGCCCAACTGCTGCCGGACGTGGACCCACGGACGGTCATCAACGGCCACCGGCAGCGCTGCCTGGAGGCGCTGCGGGAACTCGACCACCAGGCGGCCCGCACCGCCACCGGAAGCGTCAGCGGCCTGCTGGTGCAGGCGACCGCGCTGCACCTGCAGGCCGAACTCCGCTGGCTGGAGGCGTGCCAACAGCAGCTCACCGAGATCGAACTCAAGACCTCCTGGAAGGGAGAAGGCGATGAGTGACCCGCTGCTCCGCGCCCACGGGCTGGAGCGGACCTACCAGGGTGGAGCGCGGACCTTCGCCGCCCTGCGAAACGTCTCGATCGAGGTGGCCCGAGGCAACTGGATCGCCATCACCGGACCGAGTGGCTGCGGCAAGTCCACCCTGCTGCACCTGCTCGGCGGCCTGGACCGGCCGGACCACGGCGAGGTGTGGCTGGCCGGCACCAGGCTGGACAACCGTTCGGAGAGCGAGCGCGCACTGCTCCGGCGCCGACACGTGGGCTTCGTCTTCCAGTTCCTCAACCTGGTGCCGACGATGACCGTCGTCGGCAACGTGGAGCTGCCGCTCGTACTCCAGGGTGTCGGACGCCGCGAGGCCCGGAGCCGGGCCCTGGAGGCCCTTGACGAGTTGGGCGTGGCCGAGGCCGCCGACGCCGCGCCGACCGAACTCTCCGGCGGACAGCAGCAACGGGTGGCACTGGCCAGGGCCGTGGTGCACCGCCCCGACGTGCTGCTCGCCGACGAGCCGACCGGCGCGCTCGACTCGGCCGCCGCCGAGAACGTCGTCGACCTGCTGCACCGACGACACGAGGACGGCCAGAGCATCGTCCTGGTCACCCACGACCACCGGATCGCGGCGGCCGCCGACCGGGTGGTCACGATGCTCGACGGGCAGATCGTCGACGAGCGCGACCTGACCACGTCGTCCCGCCGACCCGCGTTCACCAACCTGATCAACCTGGAGGGCTGAGCCGTGTCGGCCATCCTCCGGCTCGCCCGGTCCGGCCTGCGGGGCGGCAACCGGGCCAGCGCGATCGCCACCGTACTGGTCGCCGCCCTGGCCACCACCGGCGTCGTCGCCGGATTCTCGGTCCAGGGCCAGGGCGGGCCGGAGGTCGACCGGATCTACCAGCAGGCAGGCCGGCCGGACCTGGTCGTCTACGGCGCACCATCGGCGCTGGAAGGGCTACGCCGGGACGAGGCGTTCGCCGAGACCTCCCCGGTGACCCCGTTCGTCGACGCGGCGGTCGCGCTCGGCTCGGACTCGGTCGACGCGCGGATCGCCGCACCTCCCGCCGGTTCCGCCGGGGTGGGCCACCCGCTGCTGCGTTCCGGTGCCTGGCCGGGGCCGGGCGCCACCGGCGAGGTCGTCCTCGACCAGGCCGCGGCGACCGAAGAGGGCATCCAGGCCGGTGACCAGGTGGAACTCACCGTCGGCGGCCGACCGGCCACGATGACCGTGGTCGGCACGGCGGTCGACCTGACCGACTGCTTCTACCCCGACTGCGACCCGATCCGGCTGTTCGTCGATCCGGCCGCGCTGGCCACCCTCGCCCCCGGCCCGGACGCCGCCCCGGCCCCCGCCGCGCAGAGCGCACTGTTGATCGCCCGGCTGGTCGACCCCGACCGGGCCGACGCGGTGGCCGCCCGGCTCGGCACCCGGGACGGCGTCGTGGGCGTCCAACCCTGGCCGGACACCCGGGACGACATCCTGGTCCGGGACCGGATCTTCGGGGCCTCGCTGGCCGGGTTCGGAATCTTCGTACTCCTCGCCGCCGCGTTCGTGGTCGCCGGCACCGCCACCGCCCGGCTGCTGGCCCGGCGGCGGGAGATCGCGCTGCTCCAGTCGGTCGGATACACCACCCGGCAGATCATCACCGGCCTCGTCGGTGAGTCACTGCTGCTGGGTGCGGTCGGCGTACTCGCCGGCTGGGTGGTCGGCACCCTGCTCGCCCCGTTCCTACAGATCGGCCTCGGTGGTGCCCTGGGCCGCCCCGGCCTGCGGATCGAGCCGCTCTCGCTGGTCGGCTCCGCCGCCCTCGTCGGGCTGATCCTCGGCGCGGCCACCCTGCTGCCCGCGCGGCGAGCCGCCCGGCAACCGGTCTCCGACGTGCTGCGTAACGCCCCACCACGGGCCGTCGCCCCGGCCCGGGTCGCCCGGCTGCTCGACCGCCTCCGGCTCGGCCCCGCCTACCGGTACGGCCTCGGCGCGGTACTCACCCGGCCCGGACGCTCGGCGCTGACCGCCGCCGCGCTCGCGGTCGCCGTCGCGGCGATCGTCGTCGGCGGTGGCTTCGCCGCCACGATGGATCGGCTGATCGCCGAGCCGGCCCGGGCCGGCGATCCCTACGACGCCCTCGTGGTGGTGGACGACGGCACCGATCCGGCCGCGCTGGCCGGAAGGATCGCCGGCACACCCGGCGCGACCGGCTGGTACAGCCAGATCGACCGCCGCACCACCCTCGGCGACCAGACGTTCCTGTCGCGCGCGATCGGTGGCGACCCGGCCGACGCCGGATTCGTCGTCCGCGAGGGCCGTCCACTGCGCGCGGCCGGCGAGGCGATCGCCGGGTACGGCCTGCTGCGCCGCTTCGGCCTCCAGGTCGGCGACACCGTCGCGGTACGGGCCGGCGACACCCCGCTCACCCTCACCATCGTCGGTTGGTACAGCGAAACCGAGGACAGCGGCGAACTACTGATGTACCGGGCGGAGATGCTGCCGACGGTGGCCCCCGACGCCTACCTGGTGTCGACCGGCCCGGGCGGTACGCCGGAGGCGCTGGCCGCCGCCCTGCGGGACAGGCTCGGGCCGGACGTCACCGTGCACGCCCGGGAGTCCGACCCGGACGACCTCGGCATGTTCACCGTGGCGATGCGGCTGCTGGCCGTACTCGTCCTGGTGGTCAGTCTCGCCAACCTCGCCGCCACGCTGCTGACCGGCTCCCGCGAGCGCTCACGCACACTGGGCGTGCTCCGGACCCTCGGCTTCACCGTCCGGCAGACCCTGGCCCAGTCCGCCACCGGCGGCGCCGCGCTCGGCCTCGCCGCCGGGATCATCGGACTGCCGATCGGCCTGCTGCTGCTGTACGTGCTGGCCAACCGGGTCACGATCGGCATCGGCGCCGGTCCGGGGCTCACCGAACCGCCCTCCTGGGCGTTGCTCGCCGCCGCCGTTCCGGCGACCGTACTGGCCGGCGCGCTCGCCGGTGTCCTGGCCGCCCACCGCCTCTCCCGGACCTCCGCGTCGGTTCTCGTGCGCTGGGAGTGACGACGTCAGGCGTACTTCCACGTGATGCCGGGCGGGCGCCTCTTCGGGTTGCCCGCCCGGTCGAGCGGCTGCTCGTTCGCCTTCCGCACCAGTTCCTCCCGGTCCGGGCCGAGCAGCAGGGGCATCAGCCGCCGCAGCCACGTCGCGTTCTGCTCCAGCGTGCTTCGGACCACCTCGACGCCGTAGGACTGCCAGGGCACCCTGTGCCGGGGCGCGAACACCGCCGCCTCGACCAGATCGGGCAGGTCGGCCCTGGATCGCTGGTCCGGAATCAACAGGTCGGCGCTCACCACGATCCCCGCGCTGTCGCGCGGACCCCGTTCCCAGGACACCGAGACCAACAGGTCCGGCCGCTGGTACCAGACGACCGGCAGGAGATCCTCGGTGTACGTCGGATCGGGCATGTCGTAGTCGTCGACGAGGAACCGGAAGCGCTGCCGGACCTCGGTCTCGAAGACGACCGGCTCCTCCCGCCTCTTCTTCATCCGCTGCCTCCCCTGGCACCTCGCCATCCACGCCAACGCCCCGGGAGTTCGGCGCGGCCGCGGTGCGGCTGCTCCGCGAACGTTCCGCCGGCAGCAGCACGGATCAGCTCAGAAGGTGACCGGCAGGCTGCTCAGGCCCCGGGTCCGGAACGACGGCCGCCAGGACAGCTCGGCCGGCTCGACCGCGAGCGCCAACCTGGGGAACCGACGCAGTACGGCGCCGATCGCGATCTGTGCCTCCAGCCGGGCCAGCGGCGCACCGACGCAGTAGTGGATGCCGTGCCCCAGCGTCAGGTGCCCGTTGTCCGGCCGGCGTACGTCCAGCAGGTCCGGTTCGGCGAACCGCTCCGGGTCCCGATTGGCGGTGGCGACGCAGAGCAGCACGGTCGCACCGGCCGGAATGGTGACCCCGCCGATGGACAGCTCGGTGAGCGGGAACCGGCGTAGCGCCACCGTTCCCGGCGGCTCGTAGCGGAGCAGTTCCTCGATCGCGGCCGACGACGGCTCGGCACCCTCCCGCACCGTGGCGAGCTGTTCCGGGTTGCGCAGCAGCGCCAGCAGGCCGGTGCCGATCACGTGCACGGAGTTCTCGTAGCCGGCGAAGAGCACGAGGAAGGCGAGCGACGTCAACTCCTCCTCGCTGAGCCGGTCGCCGCCCGGTCGGTTGCCCGGGTCGGTGGCGGCGCCGGGGTCGTCCGATCCGTCGTCGCGGGCCGCGATCATCGCGGTGAGCAGGTCGTCGCCGGGGTTCCGCCGCTTGTCGGCGATCAGCCGGACCAGGAAGTCCTGTAGTTCCATGATCGCCCGCGCTCCGGCCCTGGGGTCGTCGGCGGGCGGAGCGATCATCACGTCGGTCCAACCCCGCATCGCCGTCCGGTCGGACTCCGGCACGCCGAGCAGGTCGGAGATGACCGTGACGGGCAGCGGGCCGGCGTACTCGGCGATCAGGTCGGCCTTGCCGGCCGGGGCGATCCGGTCGAGCAGGTCGCCGGCCGCAGCCTCGACCTTGGGGCGCAACCGGGAGATCCGCTGCGGGCCGAACGCGTGCCGGACGAGCCGGCGGATCCGGGTGTGGTCCGGCGGGTCCATGTTCAGCAGGTTCGCGTCCAGGGCCGGCGGCAGCGAGAAGCCCTTCCAGCTACCGTCGCCGTTCGCCTTGTTCAGCGACAGCCTCGGGTCGGCCAGCCCGGCGCGTACGTCGGCGTACCGGGTGACCAGCCAGACCTTCGCGCCGTCCGGCAGGGTGATCTGGTGCACCGGCCCGGCCTCGCGCAACGCGGCGAATCCCGGATATGGGTTGGCGATGAAGGCGGCGTCGAACAGCGCCCCGGCGTTGGACGGGCGGGGCGGCGCGGCGGTATCCGGCTGTCCGGTCATTCCGCCAGATTACGCCGCCGCCGCGACCCGCTTCGTCCCCGGCGGCTGGGGCGCCGAGAGTTGGACCGGCGCGGCCGCTCGGGGCCGCGCCGGTCCGCAGTGGCGCACTCAGGGTCGGGTGCTCAACCGATCAGGTCGAACCGTTCCCAGAGCCCGATCGCCGCCCGGTTGGCGATCAGCGGTTCCGCGCCACCGTTCTCGGCGGCCACCAACTGGTTGTTGACCAGGGCGCGCAGGCTCACGCTTCCGTCGGAGTTGTTGACGAGCTGGAAGGTCTGCGCCGTCCCGATGCTGGTGCCGTTGGCGATCAGCGGGGACGTCGCGTTGGGCGCGGTCACCAGCAACCCGTTGGCCTTCGCCCGCAGCGCGATGTTGCCGCCGCCCGCGTCGAGCCGCTCGAACTGCTCCCACGGCCCGATCGCCGCCCGGTTGGCGATCAGCGGTGCGGCACCCGCGTTGTCGGCGGTGACGTACTGGCCGTTGGCGTGGGCCCGCAGGCTGATCACCGGTCCGGGACCGGGGCCGGGGCCCGTACCGGTGGTGAAGGTGAACGCGTCGACGTCGAACAGGTTGCCGGCGCCGCCCTTGAAGACCAGGAACAGGGTGGTCGAGGCGGACGGCAGGTTGCTCAGCGCCGTGGAGACGTTCGCGAAGGTGTCCCAGCTACCGGTGTTCGGCACGGCGACGCTGCCGAGCAGGGTGCCGGTGGCCGAGCCGGCCCGTACCTCGATGGTGCCGCCCGGGCCGCCGGAGGAGACCCGCGCCTCGAACCGGGTCGCGTTCGCCAGGTGGTACGGCTGGTACGCGATCCAGTCGTTGTTGTCGATGAATCCGGCGGTCCGGCCACCCTCGGCGGCGCCGTGCTCGGCGATCTGCACTCCCCCGGACTGGCTGCCGAAGTGCTCGCCCTGGCGGTGCTTCGGTTGCAGCGTACGGATGCTGTGCGAGGTGAGGTTGCCGTTGTCGGTGTACGACGCGTCGAAGACCCCGTAGATGTTCGCCGCCACGTCGTGTTCACCGTCGACGGGCACCCGGATCGAGCCGCTGCACCCGGTCGAGGAGGTGATCTCGTGGGCGTGGCTGTCGTGCCCGAGCGCGTAGGTGACCCGTACCCGGGAGCAGTTGATCGTCCCGTCCTCGGGGTCGCTCACCGTGACCTGGAACGGGATGGTGTCGCCGAAGTTGAACAGTTGCCCGTTGGCCGGCAGGTTCAGCGTCACCGTCGGCGCGGCGTTGCCGACCGTGATCACCAGGCTCGCCGTTGCCGACAACCCGGTCGGATCGGTGACCCGCAGCGTCGGGGTGTACGTCCCGTTCGTGCTGTACGTCTTGGTCGGGTTGGCCGCCGTCGACGTGGTGCCGTCGCCGAAGGTCCACAGGTAGCTCAACGCCCCACCCTCGGGGTCCGAGCTGCCGGCCGAGGAGAAGTTCACGGTCAGCGGGCTCGGCCCGGAGGTGCGGTTCGCGGCGGCGACCGCGATCGGGCTGCGGTTTCCGCCGCCGATGTACTCGATCCGGAACAGCGCCTGGTTGTTGGCGCCGGTGCCGTAGTCGAGCACGTAGAGCGCGCCGTCCGGGCCGAACGCCATGTCCATCACCTGGGTACCGGTCCACGGGAACGCGGAGATCTCCCCGGGCGAGCCGTCGGAGTTCACCGCGATCGCCTTGATCCAGCGCCGGCCGTACTCGCCGGCGAAGTAGCGGCCGTTCAGCGAGGCCGGGAACTTGACGCTGGAGTTCAGGTTGGCGTCGTACCGGTAGACCGGGCCACCCATCGGGGACTCGGAGCCGCCGCCGAACTCCGGGGGCGAGCCCGCGTCGCCGTACTTGATCCAGCTCGGCTTTGCCGGCGGCAGCGTGGTCAGGCCGGTGTTCCGGAACGAGTTGTTGGTCGGGCCGCCCGCGCAGTTGTACTTGCCCGCCGACGGGCCGGAGGGGAACGTGTACTCGTTGTACGTCTCGGCCGTCGTGTTCGTGCCGGTGCAGTACGGCCAGCCGTAGTTGCCCGGCCCGGTGATCCGGTTGAACTCCACCTGCCCGCCCGGTCCCCGGTTGGCGTCGCCGGTGCCGGCGTCCGGCCCGTAGTCGCCGAGGTAGACGATGCCGGTGGCCTTGTCGACGTTCATCCGGAACGGGTTCCGGAAGCCCATCGCGTAGATCTCGGGGCGGGTGTTGGCGGTGCCCGGCGCGAACAGGTTGCCGGCCGGAACCGTGTATGTGCCGTCCGGCTGCGGCCTGATCCGCAGCACCTTGCCGCGCAGGTCGTTGGTGTTCCCGGAGGAGCGCTGGGCGTCGAACTGCGGGTTCCGGTTGGTCCGCTCGTCGATCGGGGTGTACGAGTTGGACTCGAACGGGTTGGTGTCGTCGCCGGTGGTCAGGTAGAGGTTGCCGGCGGCGTCGAAGTCGATGTCACCGCCGACGTGACAGCACTGGCCCCGGTCGTTCGGCACCTGGAGGACGATCCGCTCGCTGCCCATGTTCAGCGTGTCGTCGGCGTTCATCGTGAACCGGGACAGCCGCAGGTGCCCCTTCCACCGGTCGAAGTCGGCGGCGGTGCCGGTGGTCGGCGCGTCACCGGCCGGGGTGCTCAACGTCGGCGAGTAGTAGAGGTAGACGTACCGGTTGGCGGCGAAGTTCGGGTCGGCGGCGACGCCCTGCAACCCCTCCTCGTCGTGGGTGTAGACCGAAAGGTTGCCGGCGACCTTGGTGTTGCCGGCGGCGTCGGTCACCCGGACCGTGCCGTTGCGGGCGGTGTGCACCACCGAGCGGTTCGGCAGCACGGCCAGCGACATCGCCTCGCCGAGTTCGGCCGAGCCGGTGGCCAGGGCCACCTGCTGGTAGTCGGCGGCGGGGATCGGGTCCGCCTGGGCGGCCGACGGCGCGGCGGCGACCGCGAGGGCCACGCTCGCGACCGTGGTGCCGACCGCGACGAGCAGCCGCGCTCGGCGTCGGGGTTGCGGGTACATGATCGTCCTTTCTCGACGGTCGGCGGACCGTGCCGGCGAGCACGGGCCGACACCGACCGCTGGGGGGTGGCGGGCATGTGCGGGTACGCCGGGCCGGTCGACCCGTGGGCAGGATCGACCGACCCGGGTGGTCCAGGTGGTGGCCGGTCGGCGCCGACGACCGGAGGACGCGTCCTGGCGGGCGCTACGAGCGGGCTGCCCGGGGCGTGGGGATCAGCCGGTGACGAGGTCGAACTTCTCCCAGGCGCCGACGGTGGTCCGGTTGGCGATCAGTGCGGCGGCACCGCCGTTCTCCGCGACGACGTACTGGTTGTTTGCCAGGGAGCGCAGGCTGACCGTGCCGTCGGAGTTGCGGAGCAGCGCGAACGTCTCCCAGCCGCCGGCCGTGGCCCGATTGGCGATCAACGGGGAGGCGCCGGCCGCCTCGGCGCAGACGTACGTGTTGCTGGCCCGGAATCGCAGCGCCACGTTGCCGCCGCCGAGGTCGATCAGGTCGAACCGGGTGGTGGCGCCGATCGCGGTCTGGTTGGCGATCAGCGGAGTGCTGGTGTTCGCCGCGCTGACGAACCGGTTGTTGGCGCGGGCACGCAGGTTGCTGGCGCCGGTTGGCGGCTCGACCGTCCGGGGCGAGCAGTCCGCGGCCACCGCACCCGCCGCGATCTGGATCCCGCCGAGCAGCATCCGGGTGAAGTTCGAATCGGTGTACGTCGCCTCGGTGTGCCCGAGCCCGGTGTACCAGGCCCGGCCGCCGCCGTACGCTTGGCACCAGGTGATCGGGTGGTCGCCGCCCATGCTGCCGCCGCTGTACGACGACTCGTCGAGGTTCGCCAGCACCCGCACGTTGGGGCGGGGATTGGTGCGGTAGTTGTACCACTCGTCGGTACGCGGCCAGGTCGCCGGCAGGTGTGCCGTGGACGGGTTCGTCCGGTCCTCGACCCGGATGGTGGCCTGCTGGGTCGCCGGATGCGAGCTGAAGTACGCCCCGACGAGCCCGCCGTACCACGGCCAGTCGTACTCGGTGTCGGCGGCGGCATGGATGCCGACGTATCCGCCACCGGCCGCGACGTACGACTGGAACGCCGTCTGCTGGGCGGCGTTCAGCACGTCGCCGGTGGTGGAGAGCCAGATCACCGCCTGGTACTGCGCGAGGTTGGCGGTGGTGAACGCGGCGGAGTCCTCGGTGGCGGTCACCGTGAACCCGTTGGCCGTGCCGAGCTGCCGGATCGCGGCGATCCCGTTCGGGATGGACGAGTGCCGGAAACCGGCGGTCTTGCTGAACACCAGCACGTTGGTCAGCGGTGCGGCCGAGGCCGGAGTCGGGGCGACTCCCAGCGCGGCCAGCAGTACGGCCAGGACGACGAACAACGTCTGCGCGCGGGTACGCATGGCTTGCTCCTCTGCGTCGAGCGGGGGTGGGGGTGGGGTGGGGCGAGGAGTACGGGGTGAAGCCGGGGCCGGCGCCGGGGTGAGGGCGACGCCGGCCCCGGTTCAGCCGGCTGCCAGGTCGAACTTCTCCCAGGGGCCGATCGAGGGCCGATTGGCGATCAGCGGATCCACTCCCCCGTTTTCGGCGGCCACGTACTGGCTGTTGACCTGCGCCCGCAGGCTCACCGTGTTGTCGGAGTTCCGGACCAGGGCGAACGTCTCCCAGGCGCCGGCCGAGGCCCGGTTCGCGACCAGGGCCGCCGCACCCGCGTTCTCGGCGCAGACGAACATCCCGTTCGCCCGGGAGCGCAGCGCGACGTTCCCACCGCCCAGGTCGACGACGTCGAACTGGGTCGTGCCGCCGGTGCTGGCCTGGTTGGCGACCAGTGGCGTGGTGGCGTTCGCCGCGCTGACGTACTGGCTGTTGGCCTGGGCCCGCAGGCTGGAGCCGCCGCCGGGCGTGCTGCCGCCGCCGGTCAGGATCCGCAACGCGTCGATCATGCCGACCGAGGTGGTCTTGTTGACGATCCGGATCGTGTGCGAGCCGTTGGTCAGCCCGGTCCGGCTCCAGACCACCTGCTGGGCCTGGCGTGCGCCGGAGGCGTTCAGGTTCACGTTCGCCTGGAACACGTTGTCGAGGTAGACGTCGACGTTGCCCATGTCGCTGAACCGCTCCGACAGGTACTCCACCCCGGTGCCGGTGAAGGTGTACGACGCCGCCGCGTTGACCGTGGTGCTGTGGTGGGTGTCGTCGTTGTAGTCGCCGTACCCGCGTGCGGTGGTGAGGTGCCAGTTCGCGTCGTAGGTCAGCATGGTGTTGTTGACCAACTCGTTACCGCCGCCGCCACCGGCGCTGCCGAGGCCGAGCGTGGACGCGGTGTTGCGGAGCGACTTGACGCCCTGGTTGGCGGTGCCGGTGAGGGTGGTGCCGGTGTAGTTGGTCAGCGGCTTGGCGGTGCGCTCCAGCACGTACACCGTGTTCGCCGCCGTGGCGAAGGTGATCTCGCCCGCCGTGCTGGTCGCCAGGATGGCGTTGTCCGAGGTACGCCGGACCCGGACCTGCTGGGTGCCCCACGGGTTGACCACCCGAGCCTGCTTGCCGTACTGGCTGCGCAGGCCGACGTACTTGATCTCGCCGGCCTCCCGCTCCGAGCTGACCAGGAAGCCGTCCTTGGCCAGCAGGGTGAACTTGCCGACGAAGCTGGAGTCGTTCGGCACCGCCGGGAAGACCCGGATCTTGTCGTTGTACGACTGCATCAGCGACTCGTTCATCGCGGCCAGGTGGATGCCGAGGTACTCGAACACCCCGTTGGTGTTGTTGGTCATCCCGTTCGGGTAGTTCTGGTACTTCTGCAACATCGTCCGCATGCCCTGGAACGCCTGCTCGCCGAGGCCGAGCCGGGCGGCGTGCACGTGGTCGTTGGCCCAGACGTTGCCGTACGGGTGCGGCCGGACGTTGAAGGTGTTGACCGCCGTCTGATAGTCGGGGTAGCCGATGCCGGTCAGGTCGTACGGCCAGACCAGCTCCAGCGCCACGTTCTCGCCGTTGCGGGTCGGCGACGACGGCGGGTCGTGCGGCAGGTACGCGCCGTTCGAGATCTGGTACGGCGCCAGGTTGTTCACGATGTTCTGCCAGTTGGCCCGCAGGCCGCTGTCGAGCCCGAGCTGCTGGCTCACCGCGATGGTCAGCGGGAAGAGCAGCCGGACCGCCGCCAGGTCGGTGATCGCGTTCTTGACGTCCCAGTACGTCTCGTGCGCGTTCGAGTTGGCCATGAAGTACCGACCGGCCGAGTCCCGGGACAGGATGTCCTCGTAGAACTTCACCGCCTCCCGCATGTACGGGTACGCGGTGTTCCGCAGGTACGTCTCGTCGTTGGTGTACCGGTATTGCAGGTACATGTTGTACGCGGCCTCGGTGCCGGTCGAGTACAGGTCGTTGACGTAGTCGCTGTTGATGGTGCCCCGGGCGTTGCCGTCCCAGCCCATCGTCTCCGGCACCCAGAGCCCGTCACTGCCGTACCGGGTGGTGGTGTACGACTTCAGCGCGCCGAGGTTGCGGCTGTAGAGCCGGTTGAACCCGGCCATCAGGTCGGTGTGGTTCGAGGCGTAGAACGAGTTGTAGACGTCCCGCTGGTTCCAGTACCAGTAGCCGTTGCTCCACTTGGAGTTGTCCTGGGTCGCCCGGAAGACGCCGTTGATGAAGTGCAGCGGATAGTTGCCGAAGCCGCCAGCCGCGATCATGTAGGTGGCCAGGTAGTAGACGTTCTCCAGGTAGTCGGCGTCGCCAGCCGAGTTGGAGTACTGCACGAACGACTTCGCCCAGAAGTTGTGCCACCAGTTGCGGTAGTTGTTGAGCGTGCTGGCGTACCCGGTGCTCTTCACCGAGGCGAGCTGGTTCTTCGCCTGCTGCACCGAGTTCTGGCTCGGCGAGTTGATCCGGGACGCGGCGGTGAACCAGATGGTGTAGCTGCTGGTCGGGGTGATGTTCAGGCGGACCCGGGTGCCGTTCACCACCTGCGAGGTGTAGCTGGCGCCCTCGACCGTCGCGGCCAGGGTGTAGCCGAAGTTGTTCGGGTCGGCCTGGCCCCGGCTGATCCCGACCCCGGTGGCGTCGGCGAAGGTGCTCGCGGTGCGCCAGGTCGTCAAATTGGGTACGTCGGCGATGTTCTGGACACTGTTCAGGTCCCAGAGGCTCAGGTCGAGGCCGATGCTGGTGACGCCGGGGCGGGTGTCCTCGACGTGGATGCCCATCACCTCGGAGTTGGGCGAGCCCATGACGGTCACCGTGCGGTTGTTGTCGTACTTCGTGGTGAGCGTGCCGTCATAGAGCGACAGGCGCTGTTGGAACGTGGTGTAGCCGGTGTCCATCTGCGGGTTGCTGAACAGGTTGACGTTCCCGGCCGCGTACGTCGACTGCTGCGCCAGGTCCACCCCGGAGACCTGCATCGACAGGCCGTTCTGGTTCCACACCATCGCGCCGGTCTTGCCGTTGCCGACGGTCAGCCCGTGGATCGGGTTGGTGTTGGGCCGGTTGTAGACGATGTCGTGCTTCGACAGGTAGTTGGCGTAGTTGACGTTCAGTGCGCCGGTGCTCGAATTGAACGCTGCGTCCGTGGGCGCCGCTGCGGCCGGGGTTGCCGGGCCGGTGGCGACGAGGCCCCCGGTGAGCAGGGCGGCGAGCATGACGCGGATCGGCGTGTCCATCTTCATCGACACGATCCCCTTCTAGATCGTCCGGTGGATGATGTCTCGCGCCCCGGAGGCCGGTACAGCTCCCCATCCGCCGAAACGGGGAGCGACGTCGAGACGGACCGGGCCGGTCGCCACCCCGAGGTCGTACTGACCTCCGGGTAACCATCGACCCATGTCTGTGATTTGCAGTTAACATTGGATGTCTTGCATCCGTCAATCCCTGTCCACGGTCTTTTTGGACCTTCTGCCGGCAGGTCACCCGGTGAGATCGCCTCGATACATCGGACGTATAGCTTCCGTCGGGCCGTCATGCTCGCAAGCAGCCCGCCCCGGACCAGCGGGAGGCGGTCCGGGGCGGGCCAGGGGTGATGAGGCGGATCAGCGGCGCCGGGGCACCCAGTAGAGCAGTTGACCGGCGATCAGCGCGGGATGCGTGTCGGGCAGCGCTTGCAGTGCGCGGGCGAGGTGCGAGGCGAGGTACATCATCAGCCCCACCCGGTCCCCCTTGAAGCCGATCAGCAGGGCAAGGCGGGCCGCCGCGCACGGCCACGGGTCCTGGCAGGTCTGGCACTGGTACGTCCGCGCCGGGCTGTGCCGGCCAGCCGGGTAACGCCGTTGTGCGGCCCGTCGCGCGGCCCGGTACCAGCGCTCCTGCGGCCCGATCACGGGTTACGCCCAGGCGGTAGTGCGCCGGGACCGGTGCTGCGGTGTCGGAGTCACGCCGCCTGTGCGGCCGTTGGCCAGACGGGCGTGGGCGGGGCCGTCCCAGGCGTGGCGACGGTTGCTCGCCCTGGGGCGGGACGGTGTGTCCGTGCGCGTCGGCGCGGAGGCCGCCGCGCGGACGGCGGCCCGGTAGTCCGCGCGGGAAAGTGGCGGCGGTGGCGGTGGCTGGTAGGGCATCGGCACCAACTCGACTGAGTCCGGGCAGCGCCACCGATAGCCGCATCGGCAGTAGCGCCAAAGCCGGCGCCAGTTCCGTCGGTGGTAGGGCTTCATTCTGCGCCAGAGTTTCATGATCTATGCCTCCCGTCGGCGGAATTGGACGAGGGCGGCGCCAGGCTCCGAACATTGGCACCGCCCTCGTAGGAATCCCGTCCGGATTGGAAGGTCACGGGGCCGGACGGGAACCCGAATTCCACCCTGGACTGTGGGTCCATTACGCCGGAAGATGCTGGTCGGGCGCGGGAAACCCGTCGGCAAGCCATTAGAGATGACCATGAGGACCGGAGTGATTTGGGGGACGTGAAGACCTATGTCTGCGAGTCAATATCTGGTAGAGGACCTTCGCCGGACGCGGGAGCTTCTCGGGCTGACCCAAGAGGCGTGGGGAGAGCGAATCCACTTCTCCGCTAAGCACGTCGGCGCCGTGGAACGAGGCGAGCGGCCAGCGCTCCCGGACTATCTGGCAGCCGTCGATCGCGCATTCGGCACTGCGTTCATGCAGTTCTACCGGATGTTCGTGAAGGGCGAACTCATCCCGGTCTGGTACCGACCCTTCATAGAGCACGAGGGCCGGGCGAGCCTGCTCAGGGTCTATCACCCGCTGGTAGTTCCGGGCATCCTCCAGACCGAGGCGTACGCCCGAGCTGTCCTGACAGGGCGTCGCCTCCAGGCGGACTCCGTGGACGGCATGGTGGCGACGCGGGTCGGTCGGCAGGAAATCCTGCATCGTCGGCCCGACCCCTGCCAGTTGGTCGCGGTCATAGACGAAGGGGTCCTGCACCGCCGAGTCGGTGACGCAGAAATCATGCGTGCCCAGTTGAATGCCCTGGCGGCGGCGTTTGATCATCCCAACGTGCGGGTGCAGGTCGTTCCGTTCAACGCCGGCCCCTACGTGGGGTTGGATGGCCCGCTGGCGATCGCAACCGTGGACGGCCGGTCGGTCGGCTTCCTGGAAGGACACTTGGAGGGTCGCGTCGTCGAGAGCCCGGATGCCACGACGGACCTGGAAGGCGCTTGGGAAGCCATCCGGGACTACGCTCTTCCTAGTAACCAAAGCCTCGAACTGATCATGAGGACGGCCGAGAAATGGACGTGAACACCGCCCCGAACTGGCACAAGTCGACGCGCAGCGACAGTACAAATTGTGTCGAGGTGGCCGACAACCTCCCCGGCCGGGTCCTCGTACGGGACAGCAAGGACCCGCAGGGACCCGTCCTGATCTTCAGCCCTGGACAGTGGCACGGGTTTGTCGCTCTGACCAGACGCTAACATCCGTCCTCATAGGATCTCGGTGTCGGATGGCGTAAGCCGTGATTCGCTGTTTTGAGCTATCGGATCTTAAGTGGGCAAAGCTCGCGATCTACCTGCCGCCATCGGTCGCGAATGCTCGTCCTCGCGCCAGCGACCAGCGTGTACTTAACAGGATCGTGTGGAGAATCCGGGCGGGGGCGGCGTGACGTGTCCGCCCGATGCAGGTGCTAACAGTCGATGTACACCCGATTTCGGCCGTGAGCGTTGAGCGGGTCCCTGTACGCTGCACCCAGCCTCCAAGCTGGCCACGCCACGTTCTGGGGGCGCACCGAGGAAAGATGACCTTGCGGGCCAAAGTGAAGAAAAATGACAGAGTTGATCTTTAGCGCAGCAGTTCAGGAAGCCTGCTCCCCGCGCATGCGGGGGTGATCCCTGGTCGAATGTCGCGGTCCAGTGGACCGCTATCTGCTCCCCGCGTATGCGGGGGTGATCCCGCCAACGTCCCCGCTTGGATCGGGGTGATGTCCTGCTCCCCGCGCATGCGGGGGTGATCCGGCCGCCCGCACCATCCTGTACTGCTCCCGAGTCTGCTCCCCGCGCATGCGGGGATGATCCAATGTCGATCCAATCGCCGATGGCCGCGAGCTGCGTTACCTGTGCCTTCGTGAGCGGACGATGGCCGGCCACAGACCTCCGCGACGTGGCCAGGGGCGGTGTCGACGACATTGTCCCGGCCGGCATCGGTGAGGGTGGGCAGGGCATAGCGGCCAGCGATGCACGTGCGCATCGCTGGCGCCCTTGGTATTCGTCTGGGGCGGCCTCGATACACCGGGCGGCTACGTCGAGAGGGCTCGAATCAACGATTGGCCGCGTCGTAGGTTGCCCGCGCCGCCTCCACCTGGGGCATGTGTACCTCGGCCCACTCCTTGAGGTGACTCATCACTGCGAGCAGCGATTGGCCGAGCGAGGTCAGTTCGTAGTCGACTCGGACGGGCACCGACGGCGTCAGCGTGCGCGTCACCAGACCGTCGCGCTCCATCCGGCGCAGGGACTGGGTGAGCATCTTCTGGCTCACCCCGGCGATCTGCGAGGACAGCTCGGAGTAGCGCAGCGGACCACGCAGGCCGAGCGCGACTATCAGCAGGCTCACCCACTTGTCGCCGATCGTATCGAGCAGGCGCCTACTGGGGCAGCTCGCTGCGAAGGCGTTGAACTGCGGCTTCGGCTGCTGGGCGGATACCTCCACGACGTACCTCCAGGTGCGCACCGCACTCCAAAGTGCCTACTTCCCAAAAGAATGTAAGTCACCGAAGGTGGTGTGGCAACCAAATGCAGGAGGAACCGAATGCGCGCACTCATCACTCGTGCCGGCGCCGACACGCCGGTGCTCACCGACGTCGAGCCCGCACCGCTCGGCCCTACGGGCCTGCGGATCCGCATCAGCGCTGCCGCCGTCAACCCGATCGACGTCTTCCTGGCAACCGAGCGGGGCCGGGCCGTGTTCGGCCTGCGTGGCGGGACCGGCCTGGGCTCGGACCTCACCGGGACCGTCATCGAAGCCGGCGCCCAGGTCGACGGCTTCGCCATTGGCGACCGGGTAGCAGCCCTCGATCGGGACCCCGCCGCCCCGAGCCGGGCCCACGCCGAGAGCATTGTCGTCGCGGCTGCCGATGCGGCCCGCGTGCCCGTCGGTCTCGATCCTCTGGCTACGGCATCGATACCGCTCAACGCACTCGCCGCACGCCAGGGGCTCGATCTCCTCGGCCCGCCCGAGGGGCGGAGCCTGCTGGTGACCGGCGCGGCCGGTGCCGTGGGCGGATATGCCGTCGCCCTGGCGGCGCGGGCCGGCTGGCGGGTCACCGGGCTCGCCCGGGCACGCGACGTGGACTTCGTCAGCAACGCCGGCGCCGACCAGGTCGTCAACGAACTCCCGGGGCCGGCATACGACGTCGTGCTCGACGCCGCCGCGCTGCAGAACGACGCGATCCCGGCGGTGCGCGACGGTGGCGTGTACGTCGGTTATCCCGGACAGTCGGCCGAGTCCGTACGGCGGATCCAGATCAAGTCAGTCGTCACCCAGCCCGACGGTGCCGCACTGGGCGAGCTGCTCCAGCTCGCTGCCGACGGACTGCTCGAACTCCGCATCGCCGGCACCGTCTCGCTCACAGACGCGGCGGCGGCGTACGCCAAGGTCGCCAGCGGCGGCCAGCGCGGTCGCTGGCTCCTTATCCCATAGCCCAAGACTTCCCCGCCGGGGCGTCGGGTGAGCAGGACGGAGCCGGGAACGACCCAATCGACAGGCGCCACATGGTCCTCACCAAGTGCTCGGGGCCGCACCCTCAGCCGGGCCCGGTCCGCGCCCCGAATCGGCGCATCGCAACTCACCCCCAGGCCGCCGTCCGTGCGCGCCGCGCGCAGGCGGAGTCGTCACGCTTCGTGACCGGGCTCTGGTGTCGGTCGGCGTCCGGAACTGCCGAGTTGAGTACGTCAATGAAGTCATCATGGTGAATGAGCGCCGGCCGGCGGAATTGTTACGGCTGCAAGGGTGGAGCACCGCTCGAGATCGTGGCCAGGCTCGGCGACATCAGCTCGACGTGGCCTGAGTCGCTTGTTCGACCGCACGACTTGGTGGTGACACCGTCTGAAGCCCGCGCGCGCCGCACGCAGCCGGCGGGGAGTCTCAACTCACTACCCGCTCACCACCGGCGATGCCGACTTGCTCTCACGGGACGCCTATGAGGCGGGGCCGAGGCCGGCCGCCGTCAACCGCAGTTGCTCCGCCGATGCCTGGTCGCCGGCACGGTCCAGTAGCTGCGCGTGATGGTCCACGCAGTCGCGCAGCAGCCGCCCGAGCGCGGAATTGTCGCCGACCGTCGGCAACAGCGCGTCGATGAGTGGGATGTTATGCGACGCGAGGTCCACTGCCAGCGGCAGCGCCACCGAGGGGTCCGGCTCGTCGTCGAGCACGCGGCAGCACGCCAGGATGAGCTCGACCCAGACCGCTGCCGCCCGCTCGCCGAGCGGCGCGGTCAGCGCCCCGGCGGCGAACAGATAGTGGCCCTCCAGCCCGATCCGCAGGCCTTCGGCTGGGGAGCGGGGCAGCAATTCGACCGCGATCCCGGCCAGCTTGGCGGCATCGATCGCGGCGAGGTGCGGGTCGGTGCGCCCAGACGGACTGACGACGTTGGTCGGCGGATCGGTGTACGTGGCCGGCAGGTCAGCGGGGATCTGCCCGAGTTCCTGCTCGGCGACCCGCAGCGCATCCGCTAGGGTGATCGCTGGCGGCGAGGCCTGGATACGTTCCCAGTCCTCCTGCGCCTCCCGGGACGCCGCCGCGTCCAGCGCCCGCGCGTCGGCAAGGCAGGCAGCGGCCTGCTGACGGTGCTCGGTGTCACCGGTCGCCAGTAGATGCATGCTCCAGGTGGCCAGCGTGGTCGCCAGGCATCGCCGATCGTCGCCGGTTCCGCTGCCTTCCGCTCTCTCTCCGACCGCCTTGACCGCGATCGCGTCGGCCTCGATGGCGTCCGCCAGCCGCCCGGCTCGAGCCAGAATCGCCGACGCGTTCGTCGCCAGAACCCCCATGTGGGCGACATTCCAGCCACGGGTGCGATGTTGCCCGAGGTAGCCCCGAAACCCGAGATCGGCAGCCGCCGCCGCAAGCTGCGGGTCGCCGTACCGCATCAGCGCTTCGGCGTTGACCAGCAGCGACCGCGACAGCACGAGCGCCAGCTGACGTTCGTCGGCCCGCCGCCCGCTCTCCCGCAGCAGGTACAGGTGCCCGTTCACCGCCCGGTCGAGGTGCAGCACCGCGGATGCTCCCCATCCCCGCGCGAGCTGCGCAATTCCCTCCTGCACCTCGATGTCCGCCCGCAGCCGAAGCACGTCGAACGTGTGCCGCCCGTCGGCCGCCGCGAGCCGCTCCGCGCCTTCCAGCGCCTCCCGGTACCGAGCCAACGCCTCGGCGGTCCGTCCGCGCTCCCGTAACGCCTCCGCCTGCCCGGTCAGCGCCTCGTACTGCCGCTGCAACTTCCGCGTGGCCCGACTCATCCCACCCTCCGATCGCCATCCACCATTATGGAGCGCCGAGCATTCCCAGGGCGATTCTTGTCGGTGCTCTCGAACTCACCGATCAGTTCGACGGCGAGGCGGCGTCTTGTCTTGCCCACGATGTCCCTGGGTCTGATGATCGCGATCAACGCACGTGGCTGGCGCGCGGACAGGAACTGCTTCGCCCACCGGGGAAAAGGTCCAACAACAACCGGTGCAACCGGTTGACGGCCTGAGTCCGTGTGCGGCCCAAGCTCATCGCGACTGTCAACCAGCATTCCCATGACAACCAGGTCCGCATCGACACTCGCGGGCACGAGGTTCGGGCCGCGCAGCGCGACCATCGCGACCGAGTGCGCATCCACCGGGTCGCTCGTACGGCCGTAGACGCTGTGAAGGCGCGCGCTGATCACAGGCGCCCGTCGCTGCGTGTAGTCAACGACCCCGAACGCAGGTGTCCGGATCTAATAGGTTGTGCCGCGGCAAGTGGGCCCAGAAAACGAGTCACCACGGCTTGTCAACCGTCGGGCCACTCAGCGTAGATCGCGCCGTCGAGCCTCCCATGCGGGGCGCGACCGACGACCCTCAAACCCGCACCTGTACGCCTAGGTATCGCTGCGACGACCTCGTGATCTCGTGCCGCCGAAAACGTACTATCCATATCCGAAGCCTTACGCCAGACCGCAATCGAGGCGATCAACCTTCGGTACCCCGGACGGGGTACGGCACCAAAGTACAGCAAATGTGCTGTCACACTGACGGCCCGGAATTTGGGGCGGTGGGCCGGGTGCATGCTCATCTGCCGCGCCGAGGGCGCTGGCATCGAGGTCGACAGCCCTTCTGTACGCCGTTGCCTGTCGTTGTCGTCTGCTGGGTGCTCCGTATGGTTTCGATCAGGCGTCGACGGCCTGTACCGCGACGGCGATCGGCTCTAGCCCCGCGACCAGCTCGTCGAGCTCGTCCGCGCTGAGTACGTCGTACGCCGGCGCCGCCAGCTCATCGGTGAGGGCCTCGATCCGTTCCCTGGTCTCCCGGCCGGCGTCGGTGAATTCGCCGGCGGCGCTCACGAGGCCCCGGCCGCGCAGCCCGTCGACGACAGCGGCCAACTGCGCCTTGGGCAGGTGGTGGATCCGGCCGAACTCCTCCGCCCGCATTCCGAGGGACAGAGCGAGGAGGACATGGGCCTCGGTGCCGCCGATGCCGTGGGCGAGGAGGGCGGCGTTATGGCCGTCCCCACGGTGCTCTCGCAGCAGCGTCGCCGCGTGCCAAAGCCTGGCCACCGGCTCCGCGGGCACGTCGAGCGCCCGGAGTCCGGCGTACAGCGCTCGGCCCTCGGTCGGCGCGCTGACCGCTGCTCGGGTGGCGAGGTCGGCGACCCGCACCAGATCGAGAGAGTCGGCGAGCTGCCCGATCATCTGCCGCAGCGCGGCGGCGCTGCCCCGCTCGCGCACCGCGATCGCCTCCTGCGGGGTGGTCCTCCCCCACACCCACGGGATGTGGCGCGCCACCTCGCCGTCGGCGAAGTTGTAGAAGACCGCGTGCACCACCGCGGCCGGTGCCAGCCCCAGCGGCGCGGCCCGGCCCGCGAAGTATCCGTCCCAGTAGTTGCGCATGCCGATGGCCAGGAACGCCTCGTTCGGCACCTCGGAGAAGGTGACCGTGGCGATCGGTTCGACGAGCTCGAACATGCGGTGGACCTTGGTCTGTGGGTGCGTCATGGGTGGCATCTCCTGTGGTCGTGACAGCGCCTCCGTGGGCCGCCGCTCACCGTAGCTACGAACAACACGGCCTGCTGTCTCATAGCGCTCAAGCCACGGCTTTGCCGGATCTGGTCTGGAAAGCAACATGATCGCTGCGGCATACACTCGTCCGGCAATCTGCGGCGACTGCCCTTACCACGCGCGATGCCGCTGTTACGGTCGCCTGGTGACCGTGAGTCAGCTCCAGGTGGTGCGTAGCGGGCATCGGCTGTACAACGAGGTGAGGCCGGGCACCGGAGTGCCCATCGTGTTGATGCACGGCTTCCCCGACAACCTCCATCTGTACGACCGGCTGATGCCGCACCTGGACGAGTCGCGGCCGGTGGTGCGGTTCGACTTCTGGGCTGGGGCCGCTCCGACAAGCCGGCGGGCTACCCGTATACGGCCGACAACCAGACACTCGACGTCGCCGCGGTACTGGACGCGGTGGCGCAGCACCTGGGCCAGGATCGGGTGGTCCTGGTGGCGCACGACTCGTCCGGGCCGCCCGCCATCGACTGGGCGCTGCGCCATCCCGACCGGATCGCGGCGCTGGTGCTGCTCAACACGTACTACCAATGGATTCCCGCTCTGCGCCTTCCAACGGCGATCGCCCTCTTCTCCGCCCCGGAGTGCGCACCATCGCCCGCGCCCTGGCCCACCGTCGCCCCGCAGTGCAAAGCCGGCTGTACAGCTGGCAGGTCGGCACATTCATCAGCGATCCCGAGGTACGCCGCGAACTGGTCCCGCAGATGGTACGAGACTTCCCACCCACCCAGCCCGCGTTCTGGCGCCTCAACGAGGACCTGCTCGGCACACTACTGCGCAGGCGCAGCCGGATCCCGGACCTGCGCCGGTTCACACCACCCGTACGGATCGTCTTCGGCGCACGGGACCGGAATCTCAACAGCCGGGTCGCACTGCGCTTCGCGGAACTGTTCCCCAAAGCGGACCTGCACCTACTCGACGCGCGACACTACGTACAGGTAGACGAGCCCGAACGCGCCGGCCAACTCATCAACACCGCGTGAATCCGCAAGGGTCACCTCGAACTTCCCGTCGGTGAGCACGGCCAGTAGTTCCGCCACCACGCTTAGAAGTCATGGCCACCAACCCACAGGCGTTCGCCGTACGCCGGCGGCCCGGAACGCCAGCGCGACTGCCGCCAGTGTCGCAGGGTCGACCACCACCTCACGCATCGTCACCCACACGAAACCGTAACTTCCGGAACTTCTCCGATACGAACGCCGTGGCCTTGCCGGCCACAACCCGATAGTCGGTCATCCACCTGCTTCTCGGAGGAGCCAGAACCAGACGCTCGCGGACGGGCGCGAGGAGGTGGTCTGTGGGGTAGTCAAGTTCACCCCGGTGGAGGCGACGGAGCTGGCATTCCGCACCACCGATGGTGGAACGACGGTCGACTCCCTCGGGTCCTGGAAGTTTCAGAAACGTGTCTTGTATTTTTCGGATCGGTCTGCAAGTCTTTGGCCGTCGATAGCCAGGTGATGTGACGTCCGATGGTCGAGGTGACGGCCGCGAGTGGCTGTGAGCCCGGCCGCTGGACGGGGCCCGTCGACAAAGAGGGGACAGCAGCCCTCGCGTCCACGATGGATGAACGGGTCCGGCGTTCCCGTTCGCCAGAGGAGTTCGTCTGGGCGCACTCGGCAGAGAGGACAGGTTGATGAGGGCAAGAAAACTACTCGCTGTGTCGGTAGTCCTGGCGACGGGTGTTCTGGGAACGGCCGCCTGTGGTGGGGACTCAGGAGACGGGGGCTCCAGCGGCGGCAAGGTCACGATGAGCTTCTGGCACAACGCGACGACGGGTCCCGGCAAGGCCTTCTGGGACAAGACGGTCGCCGACTTCGAGGCCGCCAACCCGAACGTGAAGATCGAGATTCAGTCGATCCAGAACGAGGACCTGGACGGCAAGCTGCAGACCGCCCTGAACTCCGGGGAC
The DNA here is from genome assembly GCF_042658085.1 of Plantactinospora solaniradicis. NCBI lineage: Bacteria > Bacillati > Actinomycetota > Actinomycetes > Micromonosporales > Micromonosporaceae > Plantactinospora > Plantactinospora solaniradicis. Next base: position 306,861 of record NZ_JBHSPR010000007.1, read on the forward strand.
GCCCCTGACGTGTTCATGCAGCGCGGCGGCGGCAAGATGGCCGCGATGGTCAAGGCCGGCCAGCTGATGGACATCACGGGCGGGATCTCCGACGCGACCAAGAAGGTCGTCTCGGAAGGCTCGTTCAAGGCGCAGACGATCGACGGCAAGGTGTACGCGATGCCGGTGGCGGTCCTGCCCGGCGGCTTCTTCTACAGCAAGGACCTGTTCGCCAAGGCCGGCATCACCCAGACGCCGACCACGCTCACCGAGCTGCAGACCGCCGTCGACAAGCTGAAGGCCGACGGTACCCAGCCGATCGCCCTCGGAGCCAAGGACGCCTGGCCGGCCGCCTTCTACTACTACTTCTTCGCGTTGCGCGAGTGCAGCACCACCACGGTCACCGAGACCGCCAACAGCATGAGCTTCGACGATCCCTGCTGGCTGAAGGCCGGTCAGGACGTCAAGAACTTCGCCGCGACCCAGCCGTTCAACAACGGCTTCCTCACGACCTCGGCCCAGCAGGGCGCGGGAAGCTCGGCCGGTCTTATCGCCAACCACAAGGCGGCGATGGAACTCATGGGCGCCTGGAACCCCGGCGTCATCGGCTCGTTGACGCCGGACCAGAAGCCGCTGCCCGACCTCGACTGGTTCCCCTTCCCCAGCATCGACGGCGGCGCGGGTGAGCCCGGCGCCATCCTCGGCGGCGTCGACGGCTACTCCTGCTCGGCAAAGGCTCCCAAGGCAGAGTGCACCGCCTTCCTCAACTTCATGTTGCAGACGCCGGTGCAGGAGGCCTACTACAAGGGCTTCCAGGCGCCGCCGGTGAACAGCGAGGCCCAGGGCGCGGTGACCGAGCCGCATCTGAAGTCCGTGCTCGCGGCCTACAACAAGGCCCCGTTCGTCTCGCAGTGGCTCGACACGGTCTACGGGCAGAAGGTCGGCAACGCCCTCAACGTCGCCGTGGTGAACCTGCTGGCCGGTAAGGGCAGCCCCGAGGACATCGTCAGCGCGGTCAAGACCGCCGCCAAGCGGTCTTAGAGATCCGTCCACCATGTTCGAGACAGACCGCGAGAGCGTAAACCTCGCGCAGGACCGGTCCGTGGGTGCTACGACGGTCGGGGGTGGCGCGTCCGTCGCGCCGCCCCCGACCGGGCGCCGCCCCCGGAAGGGCATCGGGTGGCCCGCCCGGCTGGAGATCGCGCTGATGACGGGGCCGACACTGATCGTGTTCCTGTCCTTCGTCATCCTCCCCGTAGCCATGGCCGCCTACTACGGCTTCTTCAACTGGCAGGGGTACGGCCCGCCCACGGAGTTCGTCGGCCTGAGCAACTACCTGCTCATCTTCCAGGACGGCACGTTCATCGACGCCCTACAGCACAATGCGGCGATCGTCGTACTGTCGCTGGTGACCCAGGGACCGGCAGCCGTCCTGCTCGCCCTGCTGCTGAACCGGAAGATGCGGGGGCAGACCCTCATCCGGGTACTCGTCTTCGTCCCCTACGTGATCTCCGAGGTGGTCGTCGGCACCGGCTGGAGCCTCTTGCTCCAAGGCAACGGCGCCTTCAACGCCTTCCTCGAGAATCTCGGACTGGGTTGGCTGCGCAGCGACTGGCTCGCCGACCCCGAGAAGGCGATCTGGACCCTGATGGGCATCCTCACCTGGAAGTACATCGGCTTCGCCGTGATCCTCTTCCTCGCCGGATTGCAGGGCATCCCGGACGAGCTGACGGAGGCTGCCGCGATCGACGGGGCGTCCTACTGGCAGATCCAGCGCCGCATCACGCTGCCGCTGCTCGGGCCGACGATCCGGATCTGGGCATTCCTGTCGATGATCGGTGCCCTACAACTGTTCGATCTTGTCTACATCATCTGGGGACAGTACGTCTCGTCGACGGCCGGTACATCGACGATGGCCACGTACATGCTGACCAACGGGCGCAACGCGGGAGAGTACGGCTACGGCAACGCCGTGGCTGTGGTCCTGTTCTTCATCTCGCTCATCGCGGCGCTGATCTATCAACGGTTCGTCCTGCGCCGTGACACCGCGGGCGCGCTCACCGGAGGGAAGAACTGATGGCCGCGACTGCCGTAGCCGCGCGCAGGCCGACCCGGGCCAGCCGGAAGGTGGCGTGGGGAAGCCCGGCCGTGTACTTCGTCGCGCTGCTGCTCATCGGGGCGATGCTGGCCCCGGTCGTCTACATCATCCTCGGCGGCTTCCGCACGAACGCGCAGATCACCACCGACCCGGCGGGGTGGCCGAGCCCGTGGGAGGTAGACAACTACCTTGACGTGCTGGGCGGCGAGGTGTTCTGGGGTCAGGTGCTCAACTCCACCATCGTGGCCGGGTTCACCACCGCAGGTGTGGTCACCCTCGGCCTCATGACGAGCTTCATCCTCGCGCGCTACCGGTTTCGCGGTCAGGGAGCGATGTACTCGCTCTTCGCGGCCGGCCTGATGTTCCCGATCACTGTGGCGATCACCCCGCTCTACATCCTGGTCCGGACCCTCGGACTGATGAACACGCTGCCGGGGGTGATCCTCCCGCAGATCGGGTTCGCCATCCCGATGACGATCATCATCCTGGTCCCGTTCGTGCGTGCCATCCCGGACGAGATCCAGGAGGCGGCGTCGATCGACGGATGCAGCCGGCTGGGCTTCTTCTGGCGCATGGTGCTCCCGCTCGCCATGCCGGGTGTCATCACCGTGGCCATCCTGACCTTCATCACCAGCTGGAACAGCTACCTGCTGCCGCTCTTCCTCCTCAACAAGGAGGAAACCTTCACGCTGCCCCTCGGCGTGCAGGCCTTCGCGTCGCAGTACTCGGTCGACACGGCCAAGGTGCTGGCGTTCACCTCCCTGTCGATGCTGCCGGCGTTGCTGTTCTTCAGCCTGTTCCAGCGTCGGATCGTCGGAGGGCTGACCGGAGCCGTGAAAGGCTGACCCGCCAGGTCGGGAACACCTGGACCTCTTCAGCCACAGGTCACGCCGATGCATCCGGCTGGGTCGCCCGTCGAGACGTTGCCGCCGCCGTCCCGGACGCTGCCGACGGGCGACCCCTCGATGCCGAACTCGGCGTTGTGGCTGGTCAGGTTCCGGGCTACCACGACCGCCGAGCCGACCGGGACATTGGTGTGCAGCCCGTCGTCGATCCACCGGTAGGCGGAGTCGAGATCGGTGGAGGCGTACCCGTTGCGGGTGAACCGGTTGTCGGAGATGGTCACCCGGGCCGGCCCGGTCCCGATGATGTCCGCCTCCAGGAACATCCCAGCCTGGTCGTTGGCGGTGAAACGGTTGTTCCGGACCAACAGGCCGTCGAGTTCACCGAGGACGTGCACGTCGGCGCGCACGCCGTACCGGTTGCCGTCGAAGGTGTTTCCCTCGACCCGCAGGTGGTGGGTCACGACGTCGGTGTACACCCCGTACTGGGTGTCCCGCACGAGGTTGCCACGGATCAGGGTGCCGTCGGTGAATGTCGACCGGATTCCCCGGCCGCTGGTCAGGACGTTGTCGAGGACCTGCGCCCGGTTGCACTCGGAGATGTTGATCCCGGCCCAGAGAAAGCTGTTCCTCCGGACGACCGCGTCGTGCGACTCGGACAGGTTCAGGCCGCCGTACCGGAAGGTGTTGCCGACGACCTGGGCCGCATTGCTGCCGCTGCTCAGGTCGGTCAACCCGGTCACGTCGACGCCGCGGACCACCAGCCCCTTCGCCCCGGCGGTCCGGATCGCGTACGCCAGCGTCGGCGGCGGCCCGGAACGCGGGACGATCCGACCACCCTGGATCAGCAGCCCGCTGACCTGGTCGGCGTAGACGCTGGCCGGGGCAAAGGCCGTACCGCCGCCGTTGTCGAGCAGTTGCAGCCCGGTCAGCCTCGCGTCGCGGGTGGCCTCCAGCCAGACCCCGATGGTGAAACCGCGGATCACACCGTTGCGGATGCGCGGGGCGGCCACCCCGACGGCCCGGATGCCGGTGCCGGCCGCCGAGCCGGAGATGGTGTGACCGTTCAGGTTGACCGTCACCCCGTCCGCGCCGACGATCAGCCCGTCGCCCCGGCAGCTCAGGTTCGCAGTGAGGGTGAGATCGGTGGTGACGGTGCCGCCGCACCGGACCGGCGTGGCCGCGTACGCCGGCAGCGGTCCGGCGGCCACGACCAGCGCGGCGGCCAGGGCGACGAACACGGCAGGGACTGGCAGGGTACGAGAGCGCATGGTCTTTCCTCGGCGTCAGGCCGACGCTCACCGCACCGGCAGCAGGCTTTCTGAAAGCCACGCTAGTTACTGTAAGTAGTTGGCTGGTTGCAGTGTCGCCAACTGGACCGCTGCGCCGGGCGGGACGGCGCCGCGCCCACCGTCCACATGCGTTGGCGAGCAGCGCGGAGGTGGCTGACGCCTGGTCGGTATGTGAACGATATGTTAATCGATGTATCGTTAACGGCCGCAGGATGAGGTACTCCAAGGGTGGCGGGCTGCCACCTGAGCAGGTGCTCGACCGTCCTGCGAGGTTACCGACCGTCGAGGTATGGAGAGGGTTAGGCGATGATGAAGCGTGCCGTGACGTTCACCAAGCACCACACACCGAACTCGGTGCGTGTGGTCGCGCGTCGGGTGATGTCGGCATCTCACAACGCCAGACTGCAACTCGCGGTTCCGGTGGAAACGCGGAGTGAGTACGAAAACATCTTCCACTGCACGATACGCAAGACGGCCAGCCAATGGATCAAATCCCTGTTGAGCGACCCCATTGTTTATCGCTACTCCGGTCTACTGCCACACGACCCGCGCCCCCACAAGTGGCGTTATCCGCAAGCCCTGCCGCGCGACCGTGTGGTCTCGTCCCTCTTCGTCTCGCACAAAGCCTTCATGACCATCCCGAAGCCCGAGCGCTACCGGGCGATCTTCATCCTTCGGGACCCGCGCGACATCGTCGTTTCCGGCTACTTCTCCTACCGGAACACGCACACCGCGATGGGGGACATCATGGAGGTGCGGAGCGCACTGCGGGAGAAGACGTTCAAAGACGGGCTGCTGCACGTCATCCAGTATCTCCAGGACAAGGGCACCTTCCGGGCCCTCCGGTCGTGGGCGACCGCTCCGCCTACGGATGCCGTCCGTCTGTTCCGGTACGAGGACCTGACCGGGGAGCGGCAGGCGGAAGAAGTGGATCAGATGATGCGCCACTGCGGGATATCGATCCCGCCATCCGAGCTGGCAGCCCTGCTCTCCCGATACAGCTTCTCGAGGATGCGGGGTGGCGGGGAGGCAGTGGCGTCGGTCTCCCACTATCGAAAAGGAGCGGCCGGCGACTGGCGCAATCACTTCGACGACGATATCTACGAGGTCTTCGCCGAGACGACGGGCAACCTTGTCGAGCTTCTCGGCTACCCTGCGCGTGATTCGTCTCCGTCCGCAGAGCGGGCACAGGACTCCTGACGTCAGCCGCGGGGTGTCAGGTAGCCGCGGGAGAAGGCGGTGGCGACGGCCGCCGCCCGGTCGTTGACGCCGAGCTTCGCGTACACGTGCAGCAGGTGCGTCTTGACCGTCGCCTCGCTGATGAAAAGCTGTCTGGCGGCCTCGCGGTTGGTCGAGCCCTGGGCGATCAGCTCCAGGACCTCCAGCTCGCGCTGCGACAGCGGCTCCGAGGCCGGCTGCCGGATCTGCCCCATCAGCCGGGTCGCGACGGCGGGAGAAAGTACGGCCTGTCCCCGCGCGGCCGCCTCGACCGCGCGGAACAGCTCCTCCCTCGGCGCGTCCTTCAGCAAATAGCCGGTGGCGCCGGCCTCGATCGCGGGCAGGACGTCGCTGTCGGTGTCGTACGTGGTGAGCACCAGGACCCGGGCCGGCACACCGCGTCTGGCCAGTTCCTTGATGGCGGCGACCCCGTCGGTCCCCGGCATGCGCAGGTCCATCAGGATCACGTCGGGCCGGAGCCTCTCCCCGGCGACGATCGCCTCGGCGCCGTCGCCGGCCTCGCCGAGCACCTCGAAGCGCGGGTCGGCGCCGAACATGCCCCGCAACCCGTCCCGGACCACCGGGTGGTCGTCGACGATCAGCACTGAGATCAATCTGTACCTCCTGGGGGAATTGCCGGCACGATTGCCGAGATCGCCGTGCCGCCACCCGGCTCGGACTCGATTTCCAACCGGCCCGCGAGGCGCTGCACCCGCTGCCGCATCCCGCCGAGCCCGAACCCGCCGTTCGTGGAACCATTGGCACGCTTGGCACCGGGCTCGAAGCCGATCCCGTCGTCCCGTACGTCGAGGGTCACCAGGTCCTCCATGTACGACAGGGTCAGGCCGACCCGGCTCGCCCGCGCGTGTTTGGCCACGTTGGCCAGCGCCTCCTGCGCGGTCCGGAGCAGCGCCACCTCTACGTCGACGTGCATCGGCCGGGCGTCGCCGGTGGTGGTCAGCAGTGTGTCGATGTGGTACACCTCCGCCCAGCGCCTGGCCACCTCGTTGATCGCGTCCGGAAGGCGGGCCTCGGCGAGCATCGCCGGCTCCACCGCGTGGACCGACCGGCGGGCCTCGGTGAGGCTGTCCCGGGCCAGGTTCATCGCGTTCGTCACGTGCCGCCGTGACGTCGACGGCTGGTCCCGGGTCTGCTCGGCCGCCTGGAGCTGGGTGAGGATGCCGGCGAGGCCCTGGGCGAGGGTGTCGTGGATCTCCCGTGCCATCCGCTGCCGCTCGTCGAGCACCCCGGCCTCGCGGGCCTGGACCAGCAGTTGGGCGTGCAGGCCCGCGTTCTCCTCCAGCGCCGCCTCCAGCTTGACGTTGGCCTCGTGCAACTCGACGAGCGCCTGCTTCTGCTTGTGGTTGCGCTCGTCGGCCAACTCGGCAAAGTAGAAGAACGCCCCGGCCACCATGACGCTGACCACGCTGATGGCGAGCCATTCTCCCCACGCCCCCGCGATGATCTCGGCGGCCCCACCCAGGTATCCCACCGCCGAGATCGTCGCCGTGGCGACGACGCCGGCATAGCGCCAGCGGCCTGTCAGGTACACCATCGCCTGGGGGTAGCCGACGAAGGTGAAGAGGGCATAGATGGGCGCCCCCGCGACCAGGCCGGCGGCCAGCACCATCAGGCCCGTGTAGTACAGGCCCATCAACGGGCTACGGTCGTGCCATTCCGGGTGGAGGGTGTGGAAGAAGAGCAACCAGAGCGTGGTCGCGAGCGTCAGCCCGAGCACCGTCGGGACGTGCACCGGCATGTCCCAGGCCGGCTGGAGCAGCGTGAGGAGGCTACTGGCCGCCAGCAGGAGGTACGGAAGGGCCTTGAACAGCGCGATCTCCTTGCGCTCCCAGCGGTCGAACTCCGCACGCAGCTCCGCCTCGATGCTCACGACCTCACTCCCAGCGGAAGTACCGTGCGGCCAACCCACCGGCCACGATCGACCACCCCAGCATGACAGCCAGGTGCAGCGGCTGCGGCCAGTGCCCGGCCGTGGCGTCCTGCATCGCCTGCACGGCAGCGCCCAGTGGGGTGAAGTCGCTGATCGTGCGCAGCACGTCGTTCATGCTGTCGCGTGGTATCCAGAGGCCGGCGAAGAAGACGATCGGGAAGAACAGCACGGTGCCGATCGCGCCGGCACTCTTGCCGGTCGGCGCGAGCGCGGCGACGAGCAGGCCGATCGCGAACATCGCCAGCGCCGCCAACACGTAACCCAGCAGGTAGGCCGGTAGCTGCCGGGGCAGGCGCACGCCGAACGCCAGCCGGCCGACGGCCAGCACGACCGCCATCGTCGCCACGGACAGGATCGTGGACATCAGCAACTGCGCGCCGAGCATGACCCGCGGCCTGACCGGAGTGGTCCGCATGCGGCGCAGCACGCCCCGCTCCCGGTACGTCGCGAAGAGCTGGGACAGGCCGTTGAGGGCGAACATGGCGAGGCCCATCGCCACGACGATCGGCACGTACAGGTCGATCACCCGCAGGCCGCCGAGGGACTCGTCGGGTTCGCGGAACGGCGGGATCGCCCCGAAAATGGCGAGCAGGATCGGCGGGAACGCGAGCGCGAAGAACACGATCATCGGCTCGCGGAAGAACAGTTTGGTTTCGGTGACGGTGAGCCGGGACAGGGCGGACAACGTGGTCTCCTCAGGCGTCGATGGTTCGGCCGGTGAGCGCGACGAACGCGTCTTCCAGCGAGGTCTGCTCGATCCGCAGGTCGGCCGCGACGACCTGGTTGTGGGCGAGCACGGTGGTCACCGCGAGCAGCAGGTTTCCCGTACCGGTCACCACGAGTTGGCTGCCGGCCCGCTCGACCGATGTCACCTCGGGCAACGCGGTCAGTACGGCGTGGTCCAGCGGCGCCGACGGCCGGAACCGGATCCGCTGCTGATCGTCGACCCTCGCGACGAGCCCGGCCGGAGAGTCGAGCGCGACGAGCCGACCCGAGTCGATCACGGCGAGCCGGTCGCAGAGCCGTTCCGCCTCCTCCATGAAGTGCGTGACCAGCAGGATCGTCACGCCCCGGTCGCGGATGTCCTCGATCAGGTCCCAGGTGTCGCGTCGCGCCTGCGGGTCCAGGCCGGTGGTCAGCTCGTCGAGCACCGCCACCTTCGGGTTGCCGACCAGCGCGAGCGCGATCGACAGCCGCTGCTTCTGCCCGCCGGACAACCGCCGGAACTGCGTGTCGAGCTTGCCGGTGAGTCGCAGCGTGTCGACCAGATCCCGCCAGTCGGCCGGCTCGCGGTAGAAGGAGCTGTACAGCTCCATCGCCTCGCCGACCTTGAGCTTGTCGGGCAGTTCGCTCTCCTGGAGTTGCGCACCGAGCAGTTGCCGCAGCTCACCGGTGTCGTGCTGCGGGTCGATGCCACAGACCCGGATGGCGCCACCGTCCGGGGTACGCAACCCCTCGACGCACTCGACCGTCGTGGTCTTACCGGCCCCGTTGGGACCCAGGATGCCGAAGATCTCGCCCTGCGCGACGGCGAAGCTGACCCCGTTCACCACGGTGTGGTCGCCGTAGCGCTTGACGAGGCTTTCCACCTCGATGATTGCCATACCGGAAGCCTGCCGTCCGCGATCCGGCGCCGAATCGACCACGCAGCCACGGCTGGCGCGGGGCGCGGTGGGTCCGCCGATCAACCAATCGGTGGATGCCGGGTCAGCCGCGCACGCCTCCCTCGGTGGATACCACCGTGATCTCCCTCAACCACTCGCCCTCGGGACGGCTGTGCTGCTTGGCGTGTTCGGCGACCACGGCGGCGATGGGTCCGTCGGCCGGGAACCGGGCGGCGTCGTACCTGACGATCGTGGCCGGCCCGGACGCCAGCCAGGGCGATGGGTCGAGCCCGAACAGCGCCAGTGCGGCGAACACCCCCTGGCCGCTGATGTCGACCAGCGGACATTCCTCCTCGCTCGGCAACGGATCGCCCATCGCCATCCCCTGCGTCAGGCTCGCGTGCGACGCGTAGACGTACCTCAGCGGCTCGCCGTCACGGGCAACCGTCAGCCAGTACGTCCCGGACACGGTCTCGGCGCCAGCGCCCACCACGGTGCCCAACTCGGCGGACATCGCGACGATCATGTCGGGACTGTCGGAGAGGATCATCGACGTGTCGAGCAGGAACGCCCGGTCGTCGCTTCCGCCGAGTAGCAGGTCGAACTGGCTGGAGTCGATCTCGGCCTCCGAGGTGCGGTCCACGACCACGTCGGGGATGAACTCGCCCGCGTGCCGCGACAGCTCCTCCAGCAGCTTCGCGGGTGACGTGGTGGCGACGAGGTATCCACTGTGCAAGCCCATGCCGCACCGTACTCCCAGACGGTGGACCACGACGTCCCGACAGCGCGCGGCAAGGCGGAGCTCGTGCCCGGCGTCGAGGTCGGGCAGCGTACGCACCAGCTCGTACGCCGGGCGACGTTCTCGTATTCCTCCAGCGCCCGGCCAGGTCTCCCCCGGCGGCATGCGGAACCCGGCCGCATGCGCCTCCTACCTGGTGGGATCGTCGCCGGCCGGCATCCCCGCGAGAACGTGGCGCCGCCCGGCGGGCGACCGGGAAGGTCGACCCGCCAGGCGGCGGTGGAGAAGGGTGGATGCCGACGGCTCAGCCGGTTGGCCGGGAGACCACCTCCAGCGCCGGAACGCTGCTGGTTGCCCGCTGGGTCACCACGAACAGGTACTTCAGGTCACCGGACCAGGCCAGGCCCCGGGTGGCCGCCAGCTCGCCGCTGTCCAGGTCGACCTTCTTCTCCGGCAGGATGCCGCCCACCTCGTAGACCAGGACGTCCTCGCGGCCGCTGGTGTTGCGGCCGATGGCGAGGTACCGGCTGTCCGGCGAGGCGGTCACCGAGTTGGGCCGGAATCCGGTCGCGTACGCCCCACGGCGGGCGAGGTCTGCCGGGGCGAACGCCTCGGCGTGGTCCCGCGACCCGGAGGCGGTGAACAGGGTGGCACCGTCCGGGCTCAGCGCGAGGTCGGCGAGGCTGCTGCCGACCACGTCGCCCGTCGCGCCCTCGGCCAGCTCGACGCCGGCCACCGAGAAGACCCGTACCGTCGACAGGCTCAGCGAGAGCTGCCCGGCGACCAGCGGCCCGGCGTCGGCGGTCACCGCGCCGAGCAACGGGGCCCGCTGGAAGATGGCGTCGCCCTGCCGGTCGAGGGTGATGACCGGCGGGGCGGCGGCGGTGTCCAGTGCGCCGATCTTTCCGGTCCAGTCGGTCTCGCAGCCGTACCCGAACCAGATCGTGGTGCCGGTCCGGGCCAGATGCGTCGGGCAGGTCTGCGACCCGACCGCGTAACGGGCCGTCTCGGCGTACGTCGTCGTGTCGATCGCCGAGATGGCGTCGCCGCTGGCCAGCGCGGCGTAGAGCGTCGTGCTGTCGGCGCTCAGCGCCAGGCCGGTCGCCCCGGGCTGGCCGGTGATGGTCTTCTTCACCCGCCCGGAGAAGTCAGTCACCACGATCCCGTTGGTGGTCGGGCCGCCGCTGACGAACACCCGGTCATGGACGTCGTCGACCACGATGTCCCCGTAGTTCGGCAGCGGCAGCCGGTCGTCGTCAGCCTGGACCGGTGCGCCGGTTGCGGCTATCACCATCGCCGCGACCGCCAACCCCGCTATGGCCCTGAGGGGGAATCTCCGCATCCCTTCACTCCTCTTCCGTCGTCGACAGATGTGCTTCGTGCTTCGTGCAGCTCCGACTTCCCGCCATGTCGGAACCAGCAGTACAGAGACCATTACGCAGGGCCGCTGAGGGGATTGAATTCCCGGACGGTAGCCCCATCAGGCACACTTGACGGGAGCTATCGATGCACGTGTAGGTATGGACGGAGCTGACCCGGATAGGCCGACTCGGGAGCCAGGATCGAGTCTTTTCCAACTGCGGCACTCAGGACGGACATGAGGCGCTTGACTTCTTGTACGTCCTGGATCGTTCGAAACTCGTCCGCCTCGCACTGAAGGCTGATCACATTTGGATCATATAGCGATGCTGTCCAGACTTGATCACCCGCGCGAATGCGCATCGCATACGGCGAGTCTTCACCCCATGTGAACACTGCAGGCTCCATAGGAATAGGCGAAGACGTATCTGTATCGAAGACGTGGACGTCGAAACCTGAGTCAGACAGCGCCGTCATCGCACTCATCCAGTCGCTGGCTGTCGTCCCGACAACCATGACCTCAACGAGGCCACCCAAGTCGGCCTGGATTTTCCGTAAAACGCCCATCTCATCCGCAGAGGGTCTGGTCACGGCCTGCCCCTTCGCATATCCGGAACTTCTCGGAATCCGACGAAGTTTCCATCTTTGGTCCAGCGGGCTCCGATATCAGGAAGCCAAATGTCGATTACATCGACTCCTTCGTCGCTGGTGAAGGATTGCCGCGCGGCCTTCGGGTTGGTCAGTAGGTCTGCGACGAGATGTTCAGATAGATCCGCTCGGTCAAGCCCTGAGCTTACCGGGAACAGTGAGGTGTTCGGGCGGTTCATGTGCTTGGCATAGGACCGAGCAGCCGCCGATGATCCGCGCCCCTTCGTCGCGCTTTCATACATCGTTTGAATGCTTGGTTCACAGTTATGCACGAGGACGGGCGTGGTGCCCGCGAGCACGTAGTACGTGTGGATGTCGGACACGGTCAGGTTGTGCACCCGTTGCTGCTGGTTCCAGGCGCGTACGGAGAGGACCTGGACCAGTCCCCGGTCGTCCGTACGGAGCCAGTCGTCGGTCGCCAGGTCGTCGGCGTCCGCCCAGCGCTCCTCGGCGTCCAGCCAGAATGGGTGGTCGGCGGTGGCGATCACGGTGCCGGTGGCATCGCCCCGGGCCCCGTCGGTGTCGACGGTGACCTCGACCAGGTCCTTCGCACCCTCGCCGACGATCAGCGCGACCACCGGCCGGGACTCGGTCAACCCCGTGACCGGATCGGTCGCCACCACCTCGTCGCCGACCTCGACGTCCTCGATCGCTTTTGTCGTGCCGTTGGCGAGCAGCACCTGGGTATCGGGAGTGAAGCTGTTCCCGGGTAGCGGACAGGAGGGCCCCGATCGCGGCGGCTTCGGCGCGGTCGGCGGAGCGGGCGGTGCCTGGGGTGGCGGCGCCGGCTTGGCGGGTCCGGTCGGTGCTGCCGGCGTGTTGCCGCCGGACTGTGCCGGTGGCGCGTCTCCACCACCCTTGGCCGGAGGAGCGGGTGGAGCGTCCCCGCCGGTCTTCGCCGGAGGTGCGCCCCGAGCACCGGCCGCCACGTCGTCGGCGGTCTTGGTGCCGGCCTGGACCGCTTCGACGCCGTTCTTGACGTGCTTGCCGGTCTTCACCGCGGTGGCGCCGTACCCGATGAGCGGGATCGCCGAGGTGAGTGAGAGCGCCGCGTCGACCTCGTTGCCCTCGGCCAGGTACCAGATGCCGTTGGCGACGTCGGCGACCTCGCCGACCACCGGCACCAGCCCGACCACGTCGAGCGCGATGTGACCGATGTCGCTCAACGACGGCCAGTGCCCGGTCAGGTCGACCATGCTGATCGGGTTGCCGCCGCCGAACGAGTACCGGTTCATCGTGAACGGGTTGATCGACAGCGACAGGTCCGACAGTGCGCCGTTGTAGAGGTCGAGGGAGAGGAACCGGTTCTCCCCGGGGCTGTAGTCCCGCAGCCCCATGTCGTAGTTGCCGGAGGCCGAGTCCCAGCGGGCGGTGTTGAACCGGTAGACGTTAGCCGGCTCGGCGTCCGGGTTGCCGGCGTCGGGCTTGTCGGCGCCGGTGAAGGAGTCGGTGTCGTCGCCGCCGTACGCCGTGTAGCCGTAGGTGGCAATGTTGTTGCCCTCGGAGTTGGTCAGGCTCTCCACGTCGGCGTGCGCGTTGTAGCCGTGGTACGACTGCTCCCGCTCGCCGTTCTCCGGCACGCTGAGCTGCCCGAGCAGTTCTCCGAACGGCGAGTACTGATACGACTTGCGCAGCTCGCCGTCGACCCGCTCGGTGAGCACCTGCTGGGTCAGCCCCAGGTAGTCCAGGGTGGTGGTCTTGGCGTCGTCGCCGCCCGCCTTCGCGGTCCGGCTCACCGTCCGGTCCAGCGGGTCGTACGCGTACCGGGTGGTGTTGGTGGCGGCCCCGGTGCCCTGCCGGTATTCGGCGGTGCGGTCGAAGCCGTCGTAGATGTAGCGCTCGGTCTGCTCGCCGCCGGTGCTGGTCCGGCTGAGCCGGCCGAACGGGTCGTAGCCGTAGACGAAGGTGGTGCCGTCGACGGTGGAGGAGGCGAGCCGGTTGCGGTCGTACCGGAAGGTGGTGGTGTCGTCCTTGATCTGCTGCTCGATGACGTTGTTGTTGGCGTCGTGCCGGTACGTCTCGGTGGATTTCTCGTCACCGTCGGTGCTCGACTTGGTCACCTTGCGGACCCGGTCGCGCGGGTCGTACTCGTAGCTGAAGACGTCGTCGAGGTACGCGCTGTGGTCGTCGGCGTTCTGCCGGCGGGCGGTGTCCTTGGTCTTGTGCGAGTTGGCGTTGTATTCGAGCGTGTGCTCGTTGACCAGCGTGTCGCCGGACTTCTTCTCCACCTGGTGCCGCAGCAGCCCGTCGAGGTAGTACTCGAAGTCGACGGTGTTGCCGTTCGGCTTGACCTGCTGTCGTACCTGGGATCGGGCGGTGTAGCTGAACGTGGTGACCCTGTCCTCGGCGCCCTCGCCGGTGGCCCGGTTGGTGATCCGCTCCACCAGGTCCCGGGCGTCGTAGGCGAAGGTGGCGGTCTGGTCGTCGTGCCGCCAGGCCTCGATGTTGCCGTTCGGGTCGTACTCGTAGCTGGTGGTGTTGCGCAGCGCGCCGTCCTTGCGCTCCTCGATCGAGGTCGCCCGGTCCAGCGCGTCGTATCCGACGGTGTACTCGTCGGTCCGGGCGCCGGAACTGGCGTCGGTGATCTGGACGAGGTTGTCGTTGACGTCGTACCGGTGCTGGAAGGTCTTCTTCTCGGTGTCGACGTCGCCGCTGTTGTCCCGGACCAGCCGCACCGCGTCGGCCACCACCGGATTGTCCGCATCGCCGGAGAGCGTGATGTTGCGCAGGTTGTCCTCGGTGAAGGCGAACCGGCCGAGGTTGATCCACTCTCCCGCGTCCTGGGTCTGGTCGACGGCGCGGGTGGTGCTGCCGCCGTTGTGCTCGACGGTGTAGCGGGCGTTGGTCGCGGCGCCGCGCGGGAACCGGACGGCGACGTCGTAGTTGCCGCTGGCCGGGATGTCGGCCTTCCAGGTGAAGCTGCCATCGGTCGCGGTGGCGACCCGGTAGTCGTACCCCTCGTGGTCGCCGCCGTCGCCCTCGACGACCCGCCACCCGCCGGTGACCTCGGTGTGGTTGGCGTCGGAGTTGTCCACCAGCACGACGTGCTGGCCGACCGGCACCCCGTCGTCGGAGCGGGACTTCAGCTTGCCGTTGAGGTGGTATTCCCAGGACATGGTGCGGCTGGAGCCGCCGCCCGCGCTGAGGAAGGTGCGGGAGGTCTGCGCGCCGACCGTGTTGTAGTCGTAGTTGGTGCGGATGCCGAACGGGTCGACGGAACTGCGCAGCCAGCCGTTGTCGTAGTAGGTCTGCCGGGTGACGTTGCGGACGCTCTGCCCATCCGACGGCGGGGCACTGACCTCGGTGAGCTGACCGACCTGGTCGTACCCGTAGAAGATCTTGTCCGGAGCGTTGACCGTCTCGTCGTCGGCGGCGAACGGGAGGTGCTTCTCCTTGACCCGGTTCAGCTCGTCGTAGACGACGGTCTGCACGAAGTCGTTCGGGTCGGCGGTCTCCGTCCCACGGGGCAGTGTGGTCCGGGTCGGATTGCCGACCTGGTCGTACTCGTAGCGGCTGGTGAAGTAGCGGATGTCGCCGCCGTCGCGGGAGTGCGGCGTACGGCTCTCGGCCACCATGCCCCGCTCGTCCAGCCGTAACAGGCTGGTGTTGCCCTCCTGGTCGGTCGTCTCGACCACGTTGCCGTCCCGGTCGTACCGGACGCTGGTCCGGTGCCCGGCCGCGTCGACCACGGCGGTGACCCGGTGGTTCAGGTCGTACTCGTGCTTCGTGGTGTAGTCGTTCGGGTCCGGGGTCCGGCTCTTCTTCGGGTCGACCTGGGTCACCAGGTTGCCGACGGAGTCGTACGCCGCCGTGCTGCGCTCGCCGAGCGGGTCGGTGACGGTCAACCGCCGGTTCAGCTCGTCGTAGGTGTAGCGGGTGACGAAGTCGTTCGGATCGTCACGGGTCAGCGCCCCTTGGGACGGGTCTCCGCCAGCAGGTTCCCGACCGGGTCGTACCGGAGGGTGCTGGTCTTCGCCGGCTCGCCGGCCGACTCCCGGGGCGCGGTCAACGCCACCAACTGGTCGTTCTCGTCGTACGCCGCCGTGGTCACCGCCCGGTTCGCGGCGGTCAGCGTGATCATGTTGTCGTTCGCGTCGTACTTCGGCCCCGGCGTGACGATGTACTCGCCGGCCGCCGCGTCCTTCGGGATCCTCGTGGTCAGCGGGCGGTTGAGGATGTCGTACGTGAAGGTGCGGGTCTTCTGCCGGGCGTCGACGGTGGACAGCACGTTGCCGGTCGCGTCGTAACTGAAGAAGCTGGAGCAGCCGAGTGCGTCGGTGATCCGCCTCGGATAGCCGTTCACGTCGTAGTCGGCGTACGTGGTCGGGTTGCCGTTCGCGTCCGTGGTGGTGACCAGGTGGCCGAACTCGTCGTAGACGTACCGGCTGGTGTAGTCGCCGTCCGCCGCGCTCGCCGTCCCCTTCGGGTCGGTGACCGCGACCAGGTTGCCCCGGTCGTCGTACACGAACTGCCAGCGCCGGCCCTCCGGGGAGGTCTTCTCGGTCAGGTCGGCGACGTGCCCGTCCAGCGCGAACCGGTAGCCGAGCCGGGTCGGCGGGTGGTCGTGCGCGTTCGCCTCGGCGTCCCGGATCTCCAGCGGGTAGCCGGTCTTCTGGTCGTAGACCCAGGTGGCGAGGGCGCCGTTGTGCTCGCGCAGCCGGACCACGTTGTTGTCGGCGTCCCAGACGAGCTGCGTGACCTCACCCTTGGCGTTGGTCAGCCGCTCCACCCTGCCGTAGCCGTCGAGCAAGAAGTGGGTCGGGTGACCGTTGGCGTCGGTCACCGTGGCGGTCAGCTTCGACCCGTCCGCGCCGTCCGCGTCGGCGTACCCGAAGTCGGTGCCGTGCCCCCGGCGGTCGGTGAGTTCGGCGACCCGGCCGCGCAGCAGCGACCCGGCGCCGCTGTCGTGGTACGCGATGTCGGTGTGGTTGCCGTTCGGGTCGACCGCCCGGACCAGCCGGCCGTCGTCGTAGTGGAAGCCGAAGGCCCGCGCCTGCGGGGTACCGGCGCCGTCGACGATCTCCTGGAGTTCCCCGCCCTCGTTGTAGGTGAAGGTCAGCGTGCGGCCGGAGACGTCGGTGATCGAGCGGAGCTGGTGCTCGATGTCGGCGTTGGTCAGGTTCCGCGCCAGCCGCTTGACCGTCCCGACGAAGTACGCGTAGTCGTCGCCACGCTGGTAGTAGTCGAGAGTGAGGGTGCGCCGCCCGGTGGCGTCGACCAGCCCGGTGAGTACGCCGGTGTGCCGGTTGCCGACCGTGGCCTGCGCGTACTCGAAGGTCAGCTCGTTGCCGTTGCGGTCGACCGTCGCGGTCTGGTAGCCGCGCTCGTCGAAGTACATCCGGGTCCGATCCGGGCCGGTCATCGACCAGCGCCGGGCGTCGTCGTCATCCCCGGTCCGCTGCAACAGCAGGTGCACGCCGGCCGGGCTGTCGTAGGTCCACTTCGCCCGGTCGAGGCTGTCGTGGCGGTTCAGCGCGAAGTGGTGGCCGGTGCCGTCCCCGTCGACCAGCGTCACCCGCTCCGGGTCACCCAACAGGCCCTGGAACTCCAGTGGCGAGCCGAGCCGGGTCAGCGTGGAGGTGGCCAGCGACCAGCCGGAGCCGAGCGAGGAGGTCGAGCCGTCCTGGCTGTTGTAGGCGAGCCGGACGAAGGTGACCGGTCCCCGGCTGGGGTTCGCGATCGGGGTGTAGTCGAGGACGGCGTTGCCGGAGAAGGCGTTGACCGAGAGGCCGGAGCCGGCCCCTGTCGCGGTGCCGGCGTACTGGTAGAAGTTCTCCAGGCCGAGCTGGTTGGAGGTGGGGTGCTCGACGGTGACGTCCTGGCGCAGCGGCGCCACGTCGGCGGTCTCGGAGAGCCAGGTGCGACGGTCCCGGTTCCGCAGGTCCCAGGCGAGGACGTACCGCTCGCGATCCTGCCCGAGCAGGCTCTCGCTCGGGGCCTTGACCTTCGCCTCCACTAGCACCGACGCCCCGGGCGCCAGGTCCGTCGGCAGCGCGGTCTCCAGCCGGTTCGACCCCGTGGTCCGGTCCCGGCCGTCCGGGGTGAACCAGCGGTACGACAGCGCGTACGTGCTCTTCGGCAGGGTGCCGGCGGTGGTGTTCCGGACCGTCACCTGGATCGGGTACTCGTCGGAGGGGATCATCCGGCGCGGCGCGTCGGGGGCCGAGTAGGCGCCCTCGACCTGGAGCGTGGCCGTGCGGAGCGGCCGGGGAGCGGGCGCCTGCCGGCTGGCGGTGGTCGCCGGGGAACGGGTCGGCGCCGGACACGACGCGACCGCTGGCCGGGGACCGTCGGAGCGGGGTTGCCCATCCGGCCGGGCCCTGGCGGCCGCGGGCGCCGCCGTGGCGGCCGGTGTCGGTATGGCGGCCGCCAGGGTCAGCACCAAGGTGGGCAACAATCCGAAGCTGATGAATCGTCTGAAACGTGCCACGCCAGCCGTACCCTTCGTCGGAATGTCCTGGCCGTATCGCTCGGCCACATCGGTCGCCGGGAACCGATCAGGGCATGACGAGTTCAGCGCCCGAAGAACTCGGCGCATTACGGATTCAGGGCATGCCAGATCAGCGCATGGCGAAGAATGCGCAGATGAATAGCAGTGATTGCGGCCGAATGCTGCGGCCACGAGAGAAGAATGATCGTGCTATCAGGGCTCAAGTGCCCAATCCACAGTGGCCAGATCAGGAATCATGACCATCGGCCCTCAGGTCGACTGGGCCCCCCGTGTGCCCCCTTCCATCGCTATCCCCGACAGCTGAATGAAAGACTATCGATGGGAGCAACGCTTTTCGACCCCGTTTTTTGTCGGGTATTCGCACCTTCTGATGCGCCGGTCCAGCTGTCCCACGCCTCACCACTCGGGCACACGCTGGTCGGCATCACCGGCGGGCCGGCGACAGGATCTCCTACCGGAGTATCTGGGTGGCCGGTCTTCAGGACGCCTGACGGATAGGCATGTCGGCCAGCCAGACGTCGGCCAGGTCGCTGAGGGGGACGTCGAGAGCCTGACTGAGGCAGACCACACTGCCGAACGCCGGCGCGGGAAGGCGGCCCGCCTCGATCTTGCGCAGCGTCTCGGGGGAGATGCCGGCTGCCAGGGCCACCTCGACGAGGCTGCGGCCGGCCCGCGCGGCCCGGAGGGCGGCTCCGAGGCGCTGACCCGCTGCGATCTGTTCGGCGGTGAGTGGTTGGCGAACCATGTCAGCAGGATATCCCGCCGGAGCCTCCCCGACCCGGCGTGGTATAAAAATACCGCCTAGGGAGAGGGAGGCTGTCGTGATCGAGCTCAAGTCCGTCGAGGAGATCGGCCGGATGGCGGTGACCGGCCAGTTCGTCGGCGAGCTGCTCGCCGAGTTGGGCGGCGTCGCCGCAGTCGGCGTCAACCTGATGGACCTCGAACACCACGCCCGCCGCCGGATCAAGGAACGCGGCGCCGAATCCTGCTACTGGGACTACGCCCCTTCGTTCGGCCGCGGCCCGTTCCGCAACGTACTGTGCCTGTCGGTCAACGACGCGGTGCTGCACGGCCTGCCGCACGACTATGTCCTGCGGGACGGTGACCTGCTCAGCATCGACATGGCGGCCGGCATCGACGGCTGGGTCGCCGACTCCGCGCTGTCCGTCATCGTCGGTACCCCCGACCCGGCCGACCTGAAACTGATCGAGGCCACCGAGGTCGCATTGGAGGCCGGCATCGCCGCCGCCCAGCCCGGCGGTCGCCTCGGCGACGTCTCGGCCGCGATCGGCGAGGTCGCCCGCTCCTACGGCTACGGCGTCAACGCCGAGTTCGGCGGTCACGGCATCGGCCGCACCATGCACGAGGCCCCGCACGTCGCCAACGACGGCCGCGCCGGCCGAGGCCTGAAACTCGTCCCCGGCCTCACCATCGCCATCGAACCCTGGTTCTGCCGCTCCACCGACAAAATCAAGTACGACAACGACGGCTGGACGATCCGCTCCGCCGACGGCTCCCGCACCGCCCATTCCGAACACACGCTCGCCGTCACGGCTTCCGGCCCCCAGGTCCTGACCGGACGCCCCAGTCACGACGCCACCCCGGCCGATCCCACCAGGAAACCCGCCACAGCCCCCTGACCCACGTCCTGACCCACCGCCCGCCCCAACCTGTCGCTAGCCCATCGACTTGGAGCCGTCGATGGCCTCCCGAATGATGTCGGCGTGCCCGGCGTGCTGTGCGGTCTCCGCGATGATGTGCTGCAGTACCCGCCGCGCGCTCCACCGCGCACCCGGCTCGAACCACGGCGCGGACGGCAGCTCGTGACCGGCGTCGAGGTCGGGCAGCGTACGCACCAACTCGTCGGTACGGCGCGCGGCCTCCTCGTACGCCTCCAGCACTCCGGCCAGGGTCTCCCCCGGCAGCATCCGGAACCCGGCAGCATGCGCCTCGTAGGCGGCGGGATCGTCGCCGGTCGGCATCCCCGCGGCCCCCTCGACGATGAACCGGGCCCACGCTCGCTCCACCGCCGTGACATGCTTGATCAGCCCGCCGACGCAGAGTGCGCTGACCGTGCTGCGGGTGGCCGCCTGCTCGTCGCTGAGCCCACGCGCGGTGAAGCCCAGGAAGAAACGCGCCTTACCCAGGGACTCCAGCAGGTCCGCCCGCTCGCCGGTCAGGATGTCCTCGGATGTCGTCGCCACGTTCTCGGATGTTGTCGTCATGTTCTCGGATGTGGTCGTCGCCATGGTCATGACCCTTCGCCTCGGATTCGCCTCGCCGTGCTGGCAACCTCGACGCTACGGCCCATAGCGGTCAGTTTCTGGCCGCTATTACCGACCACCACCGGCGATCCCGAACGAGAAG